>CANRAA010000022.1 GCA_947628485.1 uncultured Bacilli bacterium
AAGCCAATAAATCTCTAAGAAAAAATATTCTTAATTCCACAATGAGTGACATAATAAGAAGACTTAAATATAAATGTTATTGGTTAAATAAGAAATTAATTCAAGTAAATAGATATTATGCCAGTAGTCAAATATGTAGTTGCTGTGGACATAAGAATAATAAAATGAAAGATATCAAAATAAGGGAATATAAATGTTCTAAATGTGGAATAGAGATAGAAAGAGATTTAAATGCAAGTATAAACATAATGTATGAAGGGATAATAAGTTACTATAAAGAGAAATATCAAAATTAAAAATAAAAAATAATAAAAATATATAAATTAATAAAAAACAAGTACGGCAGCGACTGTCGGAGATATGGCCTGTGGAGGAGTGAAATCCAATGAAGCAGGAAAGATAAGCCGTGAGGCTTATCAAGGTGAAACGAAATAAATTTTATTTATTGAGTTTTACTTTTGTTCTAGGGGTTATAATATTAGGATTTATTATCTATAATAGTTATAATAAACAAAACTTCAAAAAAGATTATAAATTATTTGCTTTAGATATTAATAAATTGGCATCTTTTGAAAAATTTAAAATAGGTGATAGGATTAATTTAAAAGTTTATATAGAAGAAATTAAAGGAGAGTTATTATCAAATACGATTATTTATTCTACAAAAGATAATGAAATATTTATAATTGTCCCTGGGTACTCTATTAAACTGTTAAATATTTTAAAGAAAGTGCAAAATTTAAAATTTTCTATAACCAAAAGCAATATAAGAAATGATAATATTAAGATTACGATTAATCAAGAATTAAAAAAAGAATTAGAAGATTATGTTGTAAATTAAAAAGGACTGAGTAAAAATGAATAACTTAACTCAGCCTCTTTTATAAGGTTTCAATATTATTTTTTGTAAAAGGATTTTTTAAAGGAGGAATATTTTTATTAACTTCTTCTTCTTTTTTTTCTTCTTCTAAATTATTACCTTTTCCAATAACCGCATCTTTTAATTCTTTTTCATCTTTACCAAAGTCATCATTGACATCAATTACTCTTAAGATTTCGTCAATAGAAGTAATTCCTTCCATAACTTTAGTTAAACCATCTTTAATTAGAGTATTATCACTTTGGCCATATACCAGAGTTCTTAATTCTTCTTTTCTTAAGTTATTAACGATGGCATCTCTTATATCTTGATTTATTTCCAATACTTCATGAATGGCGGTTCTTCCTTTATAACCATTGATACATTCACTACATCCAACGGGGGTATAAATTTCTTCCACATCAATACCTAATACTTTTTTAAATAAATTCTTTTCATAAGGATTAGTTTTTCGAGAGGTCCGGCATTTTGGACATAACTTTTTAACGAGTCTTTGCGAAATGATTCCCGATAGAGCACTTCCTAAAAGGTATCTTTCGACATCCATATCTAAAAGTCTTTCAATCGTATTTAAAGAGTTATTAGTGTGAATAGTTGATAAAACTAAGTGACCAGTAATGGCCGCTCTTACGGCAATCCGCGCTGTTTCGTCATCTCTAATTTCGCCGACCATTATAATATCGGGGTCTTGTCTTAAGATACTTCTTAAAGTATGACTAAAAGTCAAACCTATTTCACTCATAACTTGGACTTGGTTGATGCCTTCAATTTTCATTTCGACGGGGTCTTCAACAGTTATGATATTTCTTTCGGTCGTATTTAAAACTTGGAGCATCGAATAAACGGTTGTTGATTTACCACTACCAGTTGCACCCGTAACCATAATAATACCATTAGGTTTTTTTATGAGTTCGTTTATTTTATCATAGTTTTCTTTAGATAAACCAATGGATTCTAGGCCATTTAAACTCATCCGGTAATCTAGAATACGAATAACTATTTTTTCGCCATCTACAATTGGAAGAGAAGAAACCCGTAAATCGACATTTAAATCTTCAATAAGCCCTTTAATGGCTCCATCTTGGGGAAGTCTTGTTTCCGTTATATTCATCCCAGATATAATTTTAATCCGGGTTACTAAATTCTTTTTAACAGTGGCGGGAACTTTTGCATAATCAAGTAAAGCCCCGTCAATTCTAATTCTTACCACGAGGTCCGTTTCGGTAGGGTCAAAATGGATGTCTGAGCCACCACTTTTAACAGCATCTATAATCATATCATTAACTATATCTACTATCGGTTTATTGTCGTAATCAAATTCTCTAAACAAGACTCATCACCGCTTACCCTTTTCTATTCATACTAATTATACAAAATATTTTAGAGTTTAACAATATAAAATCAAAATAATTTTCAGGGTTTTATTTACATCAAAGAACTATTTTGTTAAAATAAAGAAAAAGGTTGTCGGTATTATGAAAACACTTATTAAATTAGAAGAAAATCCTGAAGTTTTAATAGTTAGTAATGTAACTTCTTTTTTAAATCCCACCTTTGTTTATGTACCTACTTTAAATTATGAAATAAAAAGTGATACCAAATTTTTCAAAGATACTTATCTTAAAGATAACATTATAAGTGTTTCTGGCTACCTAGAGGGTATTGAAGAAAAAATTTATGATAATAAACTAACCAAAGTCTATAAAATTCATAATGATTACAAAGAACATAGTTTAAAAAAATTAAAAAAAGTTAAAATAAAAGATATTCTAGAACTGCAAAAATTATTAGAAGAGAACTATTTAACTTATTTAAGTAACAAACTAAAGGGTCATTGTAAGGAATTGGTCGTTACTTGTTTTGATGAAGAAATTTATGAAATGAATGAATTTATGTGTCTTTATAATAATTATAAAGACATAATAAAAATGTTGGATTTATTAAGAAGTCTTTTAAATTTAGATGTGGCCTATATGGCTATTAAAAATACAAATGCCAAAAGCATTAAAAAAGTGCGGTCTATTTTGGGGACTTATCCTAATTTAAAACTTGTTTTACTTCCTGATAAATACTTAATGAGTTCAAAGGAGAATATCTGTGATTATTTAAACTTAAAAGAAGAAGATACTTTCGTTTTTCAAACAGCCGAAATTTATATGATGGCTACCTTAAAGGAAGGAAAGTTTTTAGACCATAAATATATTACCGTAAGTGGAGATGCTTTAAAAAAATCTTTAATTATCGATACCAAATTAGGTGTATCTTTAAAAGAAATAGTGGAAGAATTTCTAAAAATAAAGGCATGCGAATATACTATTTATTATAATGGTTATTTAAAAGGGGAAGAAGTATTAGGTGATGATTTAATTGTCACTAAAGATACAATTTCAATTGTTTTTAAAAGAAAAGAAGATGCCGAAGAAGAGTGTATTAACTGTGGGGCTTGTAATAAAATATGTCCGCAAAATATTAATGTTTTAAAATGTTTTAAAGAAGATTTAAAAAGTAAAAGATGTCTTAACTGTGGACTATGTAATTATGTGTGTCCTGCGAATATCAAATTAAAAGAAAGAATAAAGGATGATCAATGAAAAAAAGAAATGTTAAAAATTTAGTGAGTTTAAATCTAATTCTTTTAGTTCCTTTTTTAATCTATGGCTTATATAAAAATGGTTATTTAATTTATATGAAAGGTTTAATTAGTGGTTATATGTTATTTAAACCTTTATACTTAACTCTTATAAGTTTTGTTATTAAAGGGGTAGTAGATTTATTTATCTATAAAAAAGTGAAAATAGATTATAACTTGGTCTATTTAACTTTAGTTTCTTTAATTATGCCTTATAATATTAATTTACTTATTTATGGTATTACGTTATTTATCACTTACATACTTACTTTATTTTTATCTAAACACTTCAAATTCAATAGAGTTTGTTTTATGTATTTAATATTAATTTTAGTTAGTTTCTTATTTAATGATCTTAGTTTTTTAAACCCCATGGAAGCCAAATATACTTTTAGTTTTTCGGCAATAGATATTCTTATGGGTCGAAGTGTCGGGGGTATATCTTCCACGAGTATTATTTTAAGTTTACTGGTGTTTTCATATTATACCTTTAATTTTTATTATAAAAAAGATATTCCTTTATTTATTAATTTAACTTATCTACTTTTAACTTTTATTTACTTTTTATTTACCAAAGATAATAATTTTATGATAAATAGTGAAGTAATTTTTGGGAGTGTTTTTGTGGCCACATTACCTATGTTTAGTCCTGGTAAAAGAATATTTCAAATTTTATATGGTATTTTGATTGGTCTTTTAACCTTCGCTTTATTATTTATTACCGGTAAGATAATAAGTATCTATTTAGCCATTTTTATTACTTCTTTATTGGAAAACGTCAAAATTCGCCAAAAAAGGCCAAAATTCGACAAAATAACCCCCTTGTCAAAATAAAAATGTTCTGCTAAGATACATAACCAAGACACAAAGGAAAAATAGGAATTAGGTTCTTTGTGTCTTTTTTATGGAAAGGAAAATGTTTTAATGAAAAAAATATGGTTGTTTTTAGTAGTATCATTTTGTTTTATCTGTAGTACTTATGCTGCCAGTATTGATTATGTTAATACGGGGTATTATTTTAAAGTAGGTAGTGATGTAAAAGAAGTAAAGAAGTATTTTGTTAGGGGAAGAGACCACATGGTTTTATTTAAAAATAGTTATCAAGATGCCGCTTATTCTAATTATGATTATTCAGTATATAGTTTTGCTGAAGAAAATGATTTAGCTACCATTATTTACTATGGTTATAATAAGGATAAAACTTTAGAAAACTATTATTATACTCAAATGTATATATGGAAAAAATATTATAATTTAGAAGTTGCGATGTGTGATAAAGAAGGTCATGAAGTCGAAAATGAAGAAGAGATTTATAATAATTTACAAGAAATTATTGATAAGCATAATCAAAAAGAAGATTTTTTGACTAGTCCCGTAAGAAGAGAAATTTGGACTACTAGTGATTTTAACTTTTATAATGATTTAGAAATGGATGTTTCCGAAAGTCCTTTAAATATTGAGAAAAATAGGACGGGAATAACTATTCATAATGATACAGTAGGAGAATACACTTTTGATGTTTCTTCCAATTATATTCCTCATATAAGTAGATATTATAAAGATCCAGAATATTATTTTTTAAGTACCCAAGGTCCTTCTTTAAAAGAGGGCACAGTTCATTATGAAATTTATGGAACCCCTTTTAAGGTCGAAGAAGAAATTGTAGGTTTAAATGGTAAAATAGGAGATATTAAAGATTTAAATAATAGTTATAGTTTATATTTAAATAATGAATATAAATTAAATGTTTTACCTAATAAAGAAGAATATGTTAAATCTGAAGAACACTATATCTTAAGTGGTGGTTATAATCCTTATTTAGAAGATTTAAATAATTTGTCTTTCTATGTAGACTCGATAGATAACTATGTTTTAACAATTAAAAGACATGTTAAAACGCAAAAAATAAATTTAAATATTAAAGATAATAATACTTACTATATTTATTTAAAAAGTAATGATGATCTTTATTATGTAGTTAATAAAGATATCAAAGAAGTCTTTTTGCCATTTGGTGAGTATTATTTAAAAAATTTAAATGGTGATTATAATGTTCCTCTTAAGGTAACTTTAGAAGGAGAAATTAATTTAGATATTAATAATCCGGTTAAAACCGTTACAAGTAGTTCTTTAAAAGAAGAAACTTTAAAAGAAGATGCGAAAGTAGAAAAAGCTGAAGCAGAAAAAGAAGCAGAAGAAAAAGAAAAGGAAATATTGGAAAATAAAGAGGAAGAAATTAATAAAGAAGAAGGGGAAGAAGAATTTTCTAACCCTCAAACATTAGATAATATTCCTATCTATTTCTTAACCTTTTTTCTTAGTTTAGCCTCTTTAAGTTATATAGGTTATTTGGTAGTCTGTAAACACATGTCAAATCACGTCAATTTAACCAAATAAATTTAAAAGTGGGGGAAAATTCATTTACTTTTAAAGTCCTATATAGTAAAATGGTGGTAGACAGTGGATGACTGTGGCAGAAAGTGGGTGATATGAATGTTTATGGGCGAATATCATCACAGTATTGATGACAAAGGAAGAATTGTTCTTCCCGGAAAATTTCGGAGCGATATTACTAAAATAGTAGTTACGCGTGGTTTAGAAAACTGTTTATATTTATATACCATCGAAGATTGGGAAAAAGTAGTAAGTAAATTAAACACCTTACCTTTCACTAAAAAAGATGCCCGTACATTTATGAGAAGCTTTTTTGCCGGTGCCTCTGTATGTGAATTCGACAAAATGGGTCGAATCAATATTACCTCCCCGTTGGTTAGCTACGCCGGTTTAACTAAAGATTGTGTTATAATCGGCGTAAATGACCGCATTGAAATATGGGATGAGGACTCTTACAATAATTACATGAAAGAAAATGCATCGAAGTTAGAAGATATTGCCGAAAACTTATTTGAGGTTTCTAATGAAACATTATAGTGTTATGCTTGAGGAGATAATTTCTTCTTTAAACATAAGACCTAATGGCATTTATGTTGATGCCACCCTTGGTTATGCCGGAATGAGTAAAAAAATTTTAGAAAACTTAAATAATGAGGGTATGCTTATTGCTTTTGACCAAGATGAAGAAGCCATTAAGTATTCCCAAAAAGTTTTAGAAAGTATTAGTCCTAACTTTAAAATTGTGGAAAGTAACTTTGTTAATTTAGATAAGGAACTTGATAAGTTAGGTATTAACGAAATTGATGGCATTATCTTTGACTTAGGATTTTCATCACCCCAAATAGATGATGAAAAAAGAGGATTTTCTTTTATGAAAGATGCACCCTTAGATATGCGAATGGATGCAAAGAGTAAGGTATGTGCTAAAGATATTGTAAATAATGAACCTTATGAAAATTTAACCCAAATATTTTTCCAATATGGGGAAGAAAAAATGGCGAAAGTAATTAGTAAAGGAATTATTAATGCTAGGGCAAAAAAAGATATTGTTACCACCCTGGAACTCGTGGAAGTAATAAAATCAAGTGTGGGCGCTAATTACTTTTATAAAACGCATCCCGAAAGAAAAATTTTTCAAGCGTTAAGGATTGCGGTAAATAACGAATTAGAAGTATTAGAAAAAGTTCTACCAAAAGCCATAGAAAGACTTAAAAAGGGTGGAAGAATAAGTGTTATCAGTTTCCATTCCTTAGAAGATAGAATTGTCAAAAATACTTTTAAGAAATATAGTGAGGTACCTGAAGTTTTTAAAGGGTTACCCGAGGTACCCGATGAATACAAACCAATATTAAAAATTATTAATAAAAAAGTTATCACTCCTAGTGAGAAAGAATTAAAAGAAAATGAACGAAGCCATAGTGCAAAACTAAGAATAGCGGAAAGGATATGATAAGATGTCAAGAAGAAAAGGAAAAAGATTAAAATTTTTAAAAGGAGAAAAGTTTATGTATTTTATCCTTGTCTTTTTAGTTCTTTCTATTCCGACGGCTAATGTATTTTCGAAGGCTTTACTTAGTCAAACCAACATTGAAACCGAAAAATTAAAAAGTAAAATTGAAAAACAAGAGAGCACTAATGAAAGTTTAGAAATGCAAATTGACGAACTTGTCAGTATGGAAAACATTCAAAAGGTTGCAGCGATGTATGGTTTGTCGTATAATAGTGATAATATAGTTAAAGTTAATAAATAGGAGGGCTTTATGCGAAAAGTTACAGTAAGAATACCGAGATTTTTGATTTTTATTGTGGCTTTTCTTTTTATTGCCATAATTTTAAAGTTAACTTATGTTTCTTTAAGTAGTGAAGTAGATGGCATTAATTTACATAATTTAGCGAGTAATAGGAATACCAAAACGGAAACTATTTATGCGAAAAGAGGTACTATTTATGATAAAGAAGGAGAAGCTTTAGCGAGTGTTGTTAATTCTTATAAAATAATTGCTTATTTAGATCCGAAAAGAGAAAAAGATTATGTGGTTGATAAAGAGGCGACCGCTAAGATGCTTAATGAAACTTTAGGAATTGATTATAATGAAGCTTTAGAAAGACTTAATAAAAAAGATAAATACCAAGTGGAATTTGGTTCTAAAGGTAACAATATTACGGAACTTGTAAAAAGTAAAATAGAATCCTATAATTTACCAGGAATTGATTTTATTCGTAGTCAAAAAAGAACTTATAGTAATGGACAATTTGCCTCTTATATTATTGGTTATGCCAAAAAGCCTACGGGTGAAGAAGATGGCAAAATAATTGGCGAATTAGGTCTTGAGTCATATTATGATAAAGAGTTAAGTGGGACCGATGGTTATTCCACTTATCAAACAGATGCTTATGGTTATACTCTTCCCAGTGCTGATGTTATAACGGAAGAGGCCGTTAATGGGGACGATATTTATTTAACTTTAGATAGCGATATTCAAATGTTTGCCGAAACTTTAACTTCTAATTTAGCCCAAAATTATACAATGGATTGGTTAATATTTACGGTTATGGATGCGAAAACTGGAGCCATTGTGGCTAGTAGTACCGTTCCGAACTTTGATCCCAATGATAGAGAAGGTTTAACTATTTATATGAACCCTTTAGTAAGTTATACTTATGAACCAGGTAGTACCATGAAGACATTTTCATTTGCAAGTGCAATAGAAGAAGGAATTTATAATGGTAGTGAGTTATATCACTCAGGGCAAATAAAGGTAGCTGATGCTGTTATTAAAGACCACAATAAAGGTCAAGGTTGGGGCGATATTTCCTTTGATACTGGTTATACTTATTCATCTAATGTGGCCGCCACAATTATCGCAAGAAGATTAGGTGTGGATAAATTAACGAATTATTATAAAAAATTAGGCTTTGGTAAAAAAACCGGAATTGAACTTTCTTCTGAGGCTGAAGGTGTTGTTAATTTCCATTATGAAACGGAACTTGCTAATGCCGGCTTTGGTCAAGGTATAAGTGTAACCCCAATTCAAATGCTCGAGGCTTTGTCCGCTCTTACTAATGATGGAACGACTTTAAAACCTTATATTGTCGATAAAATAGTGGATGCTAGTGGCGAAACTATTTATAAGGGAGAAAGAACGGAAGTTGAAAAAGTTTATAGTAAAGAAACTATGGATTATATGAAAGATTTGATGTATAAAGTTGTTTATGAAGGGATGAGTTCTTCTAAAGTATGGCAACCAACGAAAACGACGATGTTAGGAAAAACGGGAACAGCCCAAATAGCCTCTAAAACGGGCGGATATTCAGATGGTTATTATGATTATGTTCGTTCTTTTGCGGGTATTTTCCCTAAAGAAGATCCTCAGTATATTGTTTATGTGGCTGCCCAAAGATTTGGGGCCTCATCAGCAAAACCTATTGCGGAAGAGTTAACTAAAGTTGTCGATGATATCGTTTCTTATTTAGGTATTGAAAATGAAGACCCAATTCAAGATAGCAAAGTTATTACTTTAAATAACTATATTAGTGAAGAGGTAAGTACCACTAAAGATGGTTTAGCAAGTGTTGGAATAAAAGTTTACACTTTAGGTACAGGTAAATATATTATTAATCAATATCCTTTAAGAGACGAAAAAGTCCTAGAGGGTAGTAAAGTTTTCTTAGTAAGTAATAATCATGATTATGTTATGGAAGATTTAACCGGTTGGAGTTTAAATGAAGTTAAGACTTACGCCAATATTTTAGGTATAAAGGTAAATCCTGGTGGTTATGGTTATGTAACAAGCCAAAATATTCCCCCAGGAACTCAAGTTACTGATGACTTAGTTTTAGAAGTTAATCTAAGTGCTTAAATTATTAATTTATAACGAGGCCATATTAATTATGCTTCGTTTTTTGTTTGTAATAATATTTACATTTTATTTACGACAAATTATTTTAAAAACGTCAAATTTTACTATTATAAAAAGTTTTTTAAAGAAATTTGCCTTCAAAAAAAGGAAATCAAAGAAAAAAATTTAAGAATATTAGTAGAGGAGGAAAATTAACCCATAAAAATTATGCAAACAAAAGAAAAATTAAAAAGTTATACTAACATAAGAGAAGCCTTAGAAGATTATGTTAAAGAAATTAAAAATAATTTTAAACCATGTGTTGTGATTAGAACTCATAAAAAGAAAGATTATACCAATGAATTACAAACTACTATTTATAACAAAGCTAAAGAAGAATTTAAAAAGATAGGTAAAAACATCTTTTTAAATAATGGTGAAGAAATATATGTATCTAACAGTGATATTAAAGAAAGTATTGCTAAAACTGTTAGAAGTGAAAGTCAAAAGAAACTACTAACAGAACATTTGGAACTATTTTCTAAATTAGATAAGATAATTGAAAATGGTCAAAGAATAAATTTTGCTCCAGAAGTAAAAGCAAGAAAGAAATATTCTAATTGGGATTACTATGCTTTACCAATAGTAATAGATGGCAAGAAATTTATTTTAGAGTTCGATGTTACTTTAAGAGATAATGGTCAAAAGCATTTTCGTATTCAAAGAATATTTAAATTACAAGACATAAAAAAACAAGTTATTCCGACCGGTATGGTTGAATAATCAACTATTAGACCGCTTTTAGGAACAACCTGTTTCTGTAACCAAAGTATCATAAAAGAAACGATAAGTCAATAATAAAAACGGAACACTTCGACCGGCAAGGTTGAAACAACCAGTAAACCGGTTATATGAAATGTTCCGTTTCTAGAAATAATAATACCATAAGTGATACACTTTGTCAATACAAAAACAGGTTGCTGCGACCGTTCTTCTGAATAATTCAGCGAGTCGGTTTGCAAAACAACCTGTTTCTACTCATAATAGTATCATAAAAAGAACGATGTGTCAATTAATATAAAACGGAATATTTCGACCAACAATGTTAAAATAACCAGCATACTTGTTATATGAAATGCTCTGTATCGCATAATGTACGAAAATGATTTGAAAAGTAAAAATAAATGCATGGTATAAATATATCTTGACATTTTCTTTTTCAAAGTTATTATATAAAGTTATGTGAGGTGTTTTAATTATGAATGAAAAGAAAAAAGAAATTTTGAAACTTTTAGAGGAAGGAGGTTATAGTTGTACAGACTTTGAATTTCATGTTACATCTGGATTAACAAAAGCCAAGTATTTTGGCTTTAAAAAGAACTCAAAATGTAAATATGCTCTATTATACGTAGAATGTCTAAATAGAATATTAATTTGGTCAAGTGAATATTTATATGAAAACCCAAACATTAAAAAAACAAAAGTTTATGATGCCATACAAAAAGGATTGGATTATATAACTAAAGGGAAAGAATTTAAAGATGGTCAACAATATCGTGTTTATATTTCTTTGCCAGAAGGTATAGTAAACAAAATTCATAAAATTGAAACAAGATAATTTAATTGTTTTAAAAATAGAAAGTACTAGAAATAAATAAATTTAAATAGTATAAGAAATGAGAAAGACATATTTGAATTTGTAAAAAATATGTCTTTTTTTGTGTACAATAGGAAAGTCATACAAAAAGTGAAATTACACATTGGCATTCATTTGTTCGCGTAGTATAATTATATTGTATGGAGGTAATGGTTGTGTTAGTAAATCGAGCTTATAAATTTAGAATGTATCCCAATGAAGAACAAATAGAATTAATAAATAAAACTATAGGTTGTGCAAGACTTGTATATAATATAATGCTAAGTAAGAAAAAAGATAATTCTAAACTTAGTAAGTTTGATATGATAAAAGAAATACCAAATCTATATAATGAATATCCTTTTTTAAAAGAAGTAGATAGTTGTTCTTTAAGATGTGCGGTGTTTGATTTAGAGAATGGATTAAATAAATATTATAAAAGACAAGGAGGTTATCCAAGATATAAGAAAAAGGGAATAAAAGATAGTTATAGAACAAGTTATATAAAAAATACATATAAAGGTAGCCTTTATGAAAACATTAAATTAGATTTAAAAGAAAGAACTATAACATTACCCAAACTAAAAGAAGTAAAGATAAGAGGATATCGAAATATCGAATATATAAATGGCAGAATAATAAATGCCACAATAGAACATATAGCTAATAAGTATTATGTATCTATATGTGTCGAAGAAGAGATACCTTATGTTAAATCTAATACTTCATCTGTAATAGGAATAGATATGGGAATAAAGAGTTTAATAACCACTAGTGAAGGAATAAGTTATGGTAATCCTAATTATTTAAAAAAATATGAAAAGAAAATAAAAGGATTACAAAAAGGATTATCTAGAAAAATAAAAGGAAGTAAAAATTATTATAAATATAAAATTAAACTTCAAGAGGCATATAGGAAGTTACAAAATGCCAGAAGAAAAACAAATGAAGAGATAGTAAGTAAAATAATCAAAGATAATGATATAATAGTAACCGAAGATTTAGACATACCTAATATGATAAAAGAAGCCAATAAAACATTAAGAAAAAATATTCTTAATTCCACAATGAGTGACATAATAAGAAGACTCAAATATAAATGTTATTGGTTAAATAAGAAATTAATTCAAGTAAATAGATATTATGCCAGTAGTCAAATATGTAGTTGCTGTGGACATAAGAATAATAAAATGAAAGATATCAAAATAAGGGAATATAAATGTCCTAAATGTGGAATAGAGATAGAAAGAGATCTAAATGCAAGTCTAAATATAATGTATGAAGGGATAATAAGTTACTATAAAGAGAAATATCAAAATTAAAATAATTAAATAATAATAAAATATAAAATAAAATAAACAAGTACGGCAGCGACTGTCGGAAATATGGCCTGTGGAGGAGTGAAATCCTAAGAAACAGGAAAGATAAGCCGTGAGGCTTATCAAGGTGAAACGAAATAAATTTATTTATTGAGTTTTACTTTTGTTCTGTACAATTAAAATGTAAATAAAAAAATAAAGTTGACAAAAAGTTTCGGGGGGGGGTATACTTGAAAATATGAAAGGATGAAAATTATGAAAAAAACAATTTTAAAAATAAGTACATTTATATTAATGGTTATGTGCTTATTTATATCTAATGTTAAAGCAATCACAGTGTCTCAACTAAAAATAGATGAAGGAAAAAATGTTGAAGACAATGTTAAAGTTGAATGTACTGATGATGATAACAATAATTGTACTTTAACATTAATAGGGGAAGCAAAACAAGATATTCAAATTCAAGGTGATGAAACGATAACTCTTAAATTGAATAATAATATTCTTAAAGGTTATACTGCTGGAGCTGCTGTTATTGAAATTTTAGGTAATGGTAAATTAACCATTGAAGGAAATGGAACAATTAAAGCTGCTGATGAAGCTACAGCTGTACCAATGATTGTTGTAAAAAGTGGGGCCACATTAATTGTTGAAGGTGGTACCATTGAGGTTCCTGCTGTTAATAAAATGATTGGTATATCTAATGAAGGAAATTTAATGGTTAATAATATTACAATTACAACCGCTACCATTGAGACTTCAATTGGTAATGAAGGCGCTTGGGGAATTGTAAATTATAATGAAGCAACAATAAAAGGTGGCACATTCACGCAAGGAAATGCTTATTCTATTGTTTCTAATAATAAAACAATGACTATTTCTGGCGGAACATTTAACACTTCTGGAAATGGTATACATAATGGATTATTAACTAATGCTGGTAGTGCAGAAGCTAAATTAACAATTACTGATGGAGATTTTACAAGTTATACTGGTCAAAAAGTTATTAGTAATACGGGTGGTACTACCAAAATAGAAGGTGGTGTATTTACTGAAGATGAAAATGTTGATTCTGAAGTAGCGGCATATAAATATATGGAAAATGCTGTAAGATATGATGATAAAGTATATGCTGGAACAAGTATAGATGAGGTAACTGAGTCTGCTAAATCTGGAGATACAATTGAAGTATTAAAAGGTGACTACACCGCAACTGATTTACCTACAGGTGTAACTGTTGAAAATAAGAGTGGTGGTATAGTAACAGTAAATGGTCATGATGTAACTGAAGAAGGTTCTTATACAGTTCCATCAACAAGTAGTAGTAGTTCTTCAAGTAGTTCTGATAGTAACAATACTAAAGATTATAATGTAACTGATAATGTAACATATATTTCAAATGGTGAAGATATAGATATTAAGGGAAAAGTTATAACTGAGGCAAACGATACATATGCTAAAATGGTAAAACTAGCCCAAGATAGAGGATATGCTAAATTATTTAATATGTATGATATATATGAAGTAAATAATAAAAGTTTAACAAAATCATTAACTCTAACCTTTAATTTAGGAGAAGAGAATAATGGTAAATATGCATATATCTTACATTTAAAACATGATAATACTTATGAAAAATGGGAACAAGAAGTAGTAGATGGAAAAGTATCAATAAGTGTATCAGAGTTATCACCATTTATAGTAGCCTTAAAAGATAAAGAAGAAAATAAAGAAGAAAACAAAAATGATGTAAGTAATCCACAAACATCATCAATAAATGTAATAGCTTTAGGATTAATTAGTACAACATCATTAATCGGATTAATTACTTTAGTTAAAAAGAATAGAAAAAATATTTAAGTTTAATATAAAAGGTGCTTAGGCATCTTTTTTTGTGTTTTTACAACAAATATGTTTGAAATTAGCATTTTTTTAAAAAACTTTTGTTGAAAAAAGGAAATAGAAGAAAAAAGTTTAATAATAATAGTGAAGGGAGGAAATTTATAACTTAAAATTTAATTGAAAAAAAGAATAAAAAAGGATTAATTAAGGTGAACAAAAAAAGGAGGAATTATATGCTAGCAGAAGAGGATTTAGAAGTAAAAAAATTTTATAATATGAAATATGATCGGGTATTTAAAAAGGTAGTTAATATTAACCCAGAAGTTTTAGAAAAGATATTAACGGATATTTTAGAAGAAGAAGTAAAGATAATTAACTTTGTTCCAACCGAACTTCCTATAAAGAATAAAAAGAGTAAAGTAAATACCTTAGATATCTTAGTAAGTACTAAAGATAACAAATTAATAAATGTTGAATTAAATACCAACTTTGATAAATCAACTAAAGAAAGAAATTTAGTCTATTATACATCATTATATTCCCAAAAGAAATTAAGAGGCAGTTATATAGATAATGTAAATGAAGAGTTAGAAGTCTTACATATTGATATAAATTACAATGAGAGTAAAAAAGATGAAGAAAAGAAAATATTTTATGTACAAACAGATAAAGGGGTAAAATATAGTAATAGTTTTAAAATCATAACAGTTAATATTGCTAAATACAAAGAACTTTGGTATCATAAAAATATCAAAGGAGATAAGACCCATATTTATTTAGTAATGTTAGATGCCAATGAAGAGGAGTTAAAAAAGTTAGCAAGGGTAGATAAGCTAATAAAGGGAGTGAATGAGGAAGTGTCAAAGTTAAATGATGATTTTGTATTTAGAAGAGAGATAAGTAGAGAAGAAGAGGCTGAGATAAGAACGCAAATGCGAATGAATGAGGCAAAAAAAGAAGGAGAAATAAATAAAGCCAATGCTATTGCTAAGAATATGTTTGAGTTAGGAGAAAAAGAAGAAAAAATATTAAAGTATACCGGAATAACTCAAGAAGAATTAGAAAAATTAAAAAAGACAAAATAATAAATTGGAGAATACAAAAATGAAGAAATCAAGTATAGATGAACCTTTCATATGGGAAATAAGTAGAGAAGAAGAGGCTGAGATAAGAACGCAAATGCGCATAAAGGAAGCCAAAAAAGAAGGAGAAACAAATAAAGCCAACGCTATTGCCAAGAATATGTTAGAAAAAGGATATTCAACTAAAAAAATATCTGAAATTACTAATCTAAGTATCAAAGATATTGAAAAGTTAAAATAATTAATTAACAATATTAAAAACTAACTAAATATATTTAAACAAAATATGGGCTGTTATTCAAAATGAGTATCAGCCTTATTTCATTTTACCTAAAAACATTGTATAATATATTTATAGGATGTGGTAATTAAATTATGAAAAAGCCAAATAAAACACTGTATATCATTATTTTCTTATGTTTAATTATTATCTTTTTAGGAAGTGCCTCTAAATTATTTAATTATCTTAAAGATATGAGCACTAATAACAAATTACAAAAAACTATAATTAGTGATGTTGTTACAACATCTCTTGATACCAATGAAATGCAAATAGATTTTACTAAACTAGCCTTAATGAATGAAGATGCGGTTGGTTGGATTAATTTTAATAATAATAAAATTAATTACCCCATCGTACAAGCGCAAGATAATGATTATTATTTAAATCGTTCTTTTGATAAAAAATATAATCAAAATGGTAGTATATTTGTCGATAGTCGTAATAATTTGTTTAATGATCAAAATACAGTTATATATGGCCATTCCATGTTAGATGGTAGTATGTTTGGCTCTTTAAGAGAAGTCTTTAAAGATGGTTTCTTTGATAATAAAGATAATAATTATATCTCAATTTATACTAAAGAAGGTAAAATGATTTATCAAATATTTAGTTATTATGTAATTGAGGCCGAAGATTATTATATTACTACGTCATTTAATTCCAGTGAATTTTTAGAGTTTATTGATACTTTAAAATCCCGCAGTGAAAAAGATTTTGATGTTAATATAACTGAGGAAGATAAAATTATTACTTTATCTACTTGTTATGGTACGGGTGGAACTTCAAAAAGAAAAGTAGTGCATGCTGTAAGAGTTTTATAACTCTTTTTCTTTGTAATTAATTTAGAAAAGTAAAATATAATATAATTGGAAATTATACTTTTTTACATGAAATCTTATTTTGTCAGAAATTAGTAAAAATATATCTTGACAAGTAGAAGAATAAGGGGGTATAATTAACACATAGAAAGGAAAGGTTTGTGAAAAAAATGAAAAATTTAAAAATGTTTGCGATCGCTATTATGGCATTTGCTGTAATGGCTATGGGTGTTCATGCAACAGGTACAGGTGTGGTTAATTCATATCCAAATGCTAATGAAAGTTGCGTTAGCACATCAAATTGTGTTGCTGAAGTTAATGGACATCATTATACTGATTTTGCGCTTGCGTTAACAGATGCTTCTGCAAACGGTGATACAATCAAATTATTAGTTTCAGTTGGTGCTACTAATCTTGGAAGTACTATTAATACTGTTACTTCAACATCATTAACTAAATCAGTTACTATTGATTTAAATGGATTTGATTTAGATTTACGTGGTGCTAAACTATCTGTAGGCAAAGATAGTACAGGAGCTGCTGGAACTTTAACAATTAAAGGAGCTGGGAATGTAACATCAGTTGGTTTAAGTACTGGAGCAATGATTAGCGTTGCTGAAGGCGCAAAATTCGTTACTGAAGGTGAAGTAAAATTAACTGGTATTGCAAGCACTTCTGTTATTGATACAAAAGGTACTGTAGTTATTGGTAAAGGTACTGAATTTGCTGGTAGTGGTAATTCTTTTGTATTAGTATCTGGAAATAAAGCAGACGTAACTATTGATGCCGTTGTTGGAACAAAAAATGCTCCATCATCTGTTAAATTAGTTAACGTAACAGCTGCTGCTCCAGGAAGAACAACTGACACAGTTGCTAAAGTTACAATTGCTGGCGGTGAATATTACTTATCAACTTCAATTTTAACAGTTAGTAATAGATTTAATGCAAAAGTAGATGGTGGATTATTTACTGTTACTGGAAAAGCATTTGAAGTTAATGGAGGTTCATTAGAACTTAATTCTGGTGTTACTGTTACATCAACAATTGAAACTGTTGTTGTAAATAGTGGTGATGTAACTATTGATGGTGCATCATTAAAATCAACTACAATGGCTTCTGTATTAGCAGATAATGTTACTCCAGGTGAAGGCTCATTAACAATTAAAACAGGTAAAATTGTATCAGATGCAACTAGTCCATTATGGTTAAGAAATGCTAAATTAACTTACAAAATTGAAGGAGCTACATTTGAAGGACCAGATGATACACCTGCAATTTATATTGCAGATGCTCAATTAACTGGTATCAAAGAAGGCGGAAAAGCTGATAACTATAAATCAATCGTTACTGGTGGTAAATTCTTATATATGATTGTTGGAGAAGCAAAAAGATCTGATGGTGCTCCAGATGATTATTCTGCTGAAGATGTTGCAAAATATATAGTTGCTGAAGGTAAAGAAGTTACTGAAGAAGGAAACTATAAATTAGTAGGAGCTGGTGCTGGAGATAAAACAGATGAACCAGGAGAACAACCAGGAACTACAGAACCAGGAACTACTGGTGATGGAAATCAAGGACCTACAGATAATGTAGAAAACCCAAATACTAATGATAATATCTTAGTATACGCTGGTCTAGGACTAGTAAGTCTAGCATCTGTTGCATTTACAACAAGAAAAAGAGAAGACTAATAAAATCTCGAATAATTAATAGATTGTATAAGTAAATAGAGGTTTCGCAAACGCTTCGAATAGACTTAATCTATAGTTATTCAAAACACAGAAAATATATTGTCTAAAAATAGGCAATATATTTTTTTGGTTCTTAAACATTAAGGAGTGATGAATAAAAAATCGTCATTCTTTTTTGATGTAAAATTTAGTGCAAAAAAATAG
>CANRAA010000023.1 GCA_947628485.1 uncultured Bacilli bacterium
AAAAATCAACCCGAACGGATTGATTATATATTTAAGTTCAAACTATAAAAGTTCGAACAGAAACGTCACTGGAGCAGATAGCGGGAATCGAACCCGTAACCTAAGCTTGGGAAGCTTATATTTTGCCATTAAACTATATCTGCATCTAAAGATATTATACTACAAAATCATTTTATGGTATACTTAAAATAGGTGAATAATGATGGAATATAATTTAGAAGTTATAAATTTAGTCAAGAATTATGCAGATTTTAAGCTAAATAGTATTAATATAAAATTACCTAAAGGGAAGATTATTGGTTTAATTGGGGAAAATGGTAGTGGGAAAACGACAACGATTAAAGCCATATTAAATCTCATGAATTACGATAAAGGTAGTGTCAAAATATTTGGAAAAGATAGTAAGAATTTAAATAAAGAAGAAAGAGAACAAATAGGCATTGTTTTATCTGATAGTTTCTTTTCGCCAATTTTAAATGCCCATGATATTAATAAATTGATGAAAAATTTTTATTCTAATTGGAATGAAAAATTATATTATTCCTATATTAAAAAAATTAAAATACCTTGTAATAAACCCTTAAAAGAATTTTCCAGTGGCATGAAAATGAAAATTAAAGTGTTATGTGCCATAGCCCATAATCCTAAATTATTAATATTAGATGAACCGACAAATGGCTTAGATCCAATATTTCGTTATGAAATAATTGAGTTATTTAATGATTTTGTTCGAAATGGAGAAAATTCTATTTTAATGACTACTCACATAACCAGTGATTTAGAACACTTAGCGGATGAAGTAATATTTATTGATGAGGGAAGTATTGTATTAGATGTTTTAAAAGAGGTAATCGATAAGGAATATGGCTTAATCGAATTATCAGAAAATGAATTTGAAAAGATCAAAAAAGAAGATTACCAAAAAAGTTTAAAATATAAAGATGTACATTTAGTTTTAGTAAACTCAAAAGAGAAGTTTCAAAAAAAATATTCTAAGTTAAATGTTCGAAAACCAACTTTAGAAGAATTAATGTTATTGCTTGTGAAAGGAGAATAATGATGAATATTATTAAAGGATTATTATTAAAAGATTTATATGTTTTTCGAAATTTTAAAGGCAATATTATTTTTAGTATTTTTATGTTTATATTTTTAATATTTATTGGATCTTTACGAATGGATATGTTTACGATTGGTTCTATTTTATTTTTAATCTTTTTTGGGATGAATAGTATTTCTTCATTTTCTTATGATGAAAATGCGGATTCCGATAAATATTTGTTATCTTTACCAATTAGTAGAAAAGAAATTGTTTTATCTAAATATTTATTTGTCTTTTTAAATTCTTTTATTTCTCTTTTAATAGGCATTATAGTTAGTTTCTTTATTACCCTTTTAGTTAGAGGAAACATAGAGGATATTGGCACTTCTTTAAGAATATGTTTTATTGTATTTACTAGTGTATCATTCCTTATGTGCTCTAATGTTCCTTGCATTTATAAATGGGGTGTTGAAAAAGGAAGAATGCAATCGGTTATCATTCCGGCCTTATTTGTCTTTGTTCTAGGTATGCTTGGTTCTATATTACTTTTGTTATTTCCTGGTTTATATTTAAATGTTAATTTAAAATATTTATTTAAAATATCTCCCTTTATTTGTTTTATTTTAAATATTCTATTTTATAGTGTTTCTTACTTAATCTCCTATAAAATATATCTTAAAAAAGAAATTTAAAAAATGCCAAAAGAAAATTGGCATTAATTTTTTTATATTTTATTTATTTTTGAATTATTCGTTCTTCCTACTAAATAATCTAGAGAAATATTATATGTTTTACAAATAGCATAAGCGGTAGAAGTAGTAATTAGATTTAAACCTGTTTCATAATGACTATAAGTTGTTTGTGAAATACCACATTTGTTAGCAAATTTTTCTTGAGATAGTTTTAAATTGGTTCTTATTTCTTTTAATCTTTTGGCTATTTTCTTTTTATCATTTAGAATTGGGCCATATTTTATATTTTTTCTTGTTAAACCCATAATAAAATCTAATGAATAATCATATATATTACAAAATTTAATTAATTTGTTAAAGGGGATGGGATCACTTGCGGTTTCCCAACCTGATACAGTTTTTCTACTAACACCGAAAACAAATCCTAATTCTTCTTGGGTCATTTCCAATTCTTCTCTAGCATCTTTCAAATTATTATTATTCATAATTATCACTATTATAATTTTCCCATTAAATTGAAAAATAACCCTAAATGTCTGGCGTATAGGTTGAAAAAGTTATATAATAATAAATATAGAAAAATAGAAAGGAAATATTATATTATGACCAAGCAAGAATTTATAAAAAATACGCAGATGATTTGGGAAAGGTAAATGATTAATTATGAATAAAAAGGAAGAAAAAAATTTATATACAATTAAAGAAGATAGCAAAAAAAGAGAAAATATTATTACTTTAGTAATGCTTATATTTTTGATATTATCAAATATTTCTTTAATTGCCAGTTATATATTTTCTATACTAATGAAAAATCCTAACTTTATTGAAAGTCAATATCATTTATTTTCAATTCTTCACAAGGTGTCATTTATATTGATAATTGTATTTTCTATTATTAATACGCTCCTTTTATTTGTTTTAATAGTGTTACTTCCTAAGGATAATGATTATAATAAATATCACGATTATGTAATGATATCTAAGAATGAATTAAAAGAATATAAAAATAAAATAAAAGAATTAGAAGATAAATGATATTAATAATTAAAATAAAAACCGAACTAGGAAAGCCCGGACTTATTTCTTAAATGGAGGAGCCGACCGGATTTGAACCGGTGATAATGGTGTTGCAGACCAGTGCCTTAGCCACTTGGCTACGGCTCCATCAAATAACATTAATATTTTACCCTAAAATAATAGGCATGTCAATTAAGTTATTAAATTTTATGTAGGTTATATTATAATATGAATATTTGCTTGATTAGTGAAAAAAAGATAAGTATAATTTGGTTAGAGGTATTTTATGAAAGTATATATAGTAAGACATGGAGAAACTGATTGGAATAAAGAGGGAAGAAGACAAGGTTTAGTAGATATTCCTTTAAATGAAAAGGGAATAGAACAAGCAAATATTTTAAAAGAAAAATTAAAAGATATAAAATTTGATTTATGTATTGCTTCTCCTTTAAAAAGAGCTTATAAGACAGCCCAAATTATTTATGGAAATGATAATATTATAACGAATGATTTATTAAAAGAAAGATGTTTAGGAGAATTTGAAGGCACAAAGATTGGAGAAGGGGGATATGATTTTTACTATTACATGAATTATAAAATAAATGCTAGTGATCATGGCGTAGAACCTTTTCGAGACTTACTTAAAAGATGTCATATATTTTTAGAAGATTTAAAAAAGAACTATAGGGATTATAAAAATATTTTAATTGTTACGCATGGTTTTTGTGGTAAATGTTTATATTATAATTTAGTTGGTTATAATGAAGAGACAGATTTTAGTGGTTTTAAATTAGAAAATTGTGAATATTTTGAATATGAAATAAAATAAGGACTAGTATTAAATAATCCTTATTTTGTTATTTTCATATATATTTCATCGATACTTTCTTCATTAATGTTAGTAACATTTTTTATGGTTTTATAAGGAATAAAACCAACTTTTTGATAACAATTTATTCCTCTTTTATTATGGGAATATACTTCTAAATCTATTTCATTTAAATTTAAAGTGTGAAAACAATAATTAATAAAAGTTTTTAAGGCTTTACTGCCATAATGTTTATTTTGCATTTCTTTAGTTATGGAAATGCCAATTCTTGCTTTGTTATCTTTGATTTCTAATATCTCAATATTGCCAATAAACTTTTGAGTTTCTTTTTCTAACATAGTAAAGATAATGGCCTTGTTCTTTCTTTTTTCCTCAATCCAATTTAGTTCTTCTTCGTAATTGAAAGTTCTTTTTTGCTTGCTTATATATATTCCCACATTTTCATAATCATTGACCATTTTTAAATAATCGGGAATATATTTTTCTGCTAAAGGTATAAATAAAATGTCTTCATTTTCTAACATTACTTTCATAATTAACCTAACCAAAGAATCTCTAAAACCATCAAAATACTGGTTATGAAACTCGTAAGAGAAATAATTAAAGTCATCGTAAAACCATTTTCTCTAATTAAAACCCGTTTCTTTCCTTTATCATATTCTAAATTTTTATTATCATAAACGACTTTGCCATATTCATCAACATGACCAAGATAATTACCATTTAAATCATAGACATTTCCTACTTCATCAGTAATAATATCATCTTGATTGTTTTGGTATTCTTCATTTTGTAGTTCACTAACTTCGTTTGCTCTTGCTTCTTTATCCTCGATAGGATCATTATTCTTTAATTTAGTTACTCTTTTTTCTAATTTTTGTAAGTAATCATATTCGGAATTATTAATGCCTAAGTAGGTATTATCCTCGGTACTTAAACGGAAATTACCACGGTTATTAAAACTATCTTGGGTTTTGGATACTAAAGTATTTTTTAGTTTACCCTTTAGAGTAACTTCTAAAATTATAGGCTCAATTAATTCTTTTTTTAAAGTTTCATTATAATTCATAACTTTATTAATATGGGTTATAGTATTTTCATTTTCTTTATAGCCAAGTTTTATTTCACAATATTTTTCCCCAAGGGATACATCTTTAATATTGAAACTAATCATGGCTTTTAATTCTGACTTTTTATTATTTTCTAAATTTTCTAATATTTTATTTTTTAAATCAATTATTTCTTGTAAGTCTAACTCTCCAATTCCCTCATTTAATAGTTGGTTTTTTTCTTCTTCAGTTAAATCGGTACTATTTAAGAATTGTTTTAAAGATTCAAAATCTTTTACAGTTCCACTTTTCACCATTTGCTTTAGTAAGTTTTTATAATTATCAAATTTATTATCTTCTTTAAATAAATCACTTCTTATTTTTTTAAGTTCTTTTAAAACAAATTCTAGTTCTTGGGCATTCGCTTTAATTAAAGACTCACCCTCTTTTTTATAAATTTCGTACTCGTCATTTTGAATTTGAATGACATAAGTATTGCCTTTTTCATCTTTTATATTAATACTTTCCATAAATAGTCTCCTAGAATAATTGTACTAAATATTTATTTTTTAGACAATATTAGAGAAATTTTCTTTTACTAATTATTAACATTGATTTAGGCTTGTAAAATAAAAATAATCAGTTATAATCTAATTTAAATGATTTTAAGTAATTTGCAACCGTCATTTGACAAAAAGATACCGAAAGTTGGTGGTTGCTATCGTTATTTTTTATTAAAATGGTGCGTGAGGTGAGAAAAATGAGTTTTGGTGAAAAACTAGCTAGTTTAAGAAAAGAACATCATATGAGTCAAGAAGAAATGGCCCATAAGTTAAATGTTTCAAGACAAGCGGTATCGAAATGGGAAAGTAATGTCTCTTACCCGGAAACCGATAAGATTGTGGCTATCTGTAAATTATTTAACTTTAGTATGGATGAGTTAATTGGTTTAAAAGAAGGTGGAAGTTTTAAAGAAAGTAAGGTTAAAAATTGTTTTAATAATTTTTTTGATAGTTTTTTGAAAGGAATTAAAATGTTTTCCTTAATGACTTTTACCCAAAAGATAAAGTGTTTTATGGAAATTATTTTTTATACTATTTGTTTAGTCCTATTATACTTTGGTTTAAATGTAATTCTAACATATGTTATAAATGATATATTTTCATTTATACCCATGGATATCATGGCCTCTTTAATCAATATTTTTGAAGGTTGTTTTACTTTTGTTTATTTGTTATTGGCTATTTATTTGATTATGAAAATCTATAAGATAAGATATTTAGATTATTATGAAAATATTGAGGAAGATAATAAAACTAAAGTTGAAGTAAATAATAAAGAAAATAAAAAAATAGATATTAAAGAAGAAAAAATAATTATGCGTGATGCATCGGTTAACCCTTTCTTGTGGCTTAAAAAATTGTTTATTTTATTAGTTAAATTTTTGGTGGGTTTATGGAGCATTCCGATTATTATTGGTTTAGTTATCTTGATAACTTTAGCTATCTTTATATTATATTATTTAAAAAATGGCTTAGTTTTACTTTATGTACTTTTAGGTATTATTAGTATTATAATCATTACTTATTTAGTTATTGAAATAATTTTTCGTTTTATCTTTAATATGAAACATAATGCTAAAAGATATTTAATTACTTTTACAGTAGGTCTTATTCTTGGGGGTGTAAGTTTAGGTTTGTTTTTAGGAGAGGTATCCCAATATAAGGTAACAAACGTTACCAGATTAGAAGAATTAGATAATGAAATGACTATTCCAATGCAAGATAATTTAGCAATTGAACATTTAAATAATTCGTCCATTATTTTTGAAGATAGGGAAGATATCAAAATTGAATACTATGTATTTAATAAAGATATAATTAATACTTATCCATCTTCTTGGAGTGATTTTGGCTATTTTGATAGAGAAAGAAGTTTCTATGTGATTGGGTATGGAGTAGAATATGAAGATTTAAGTGTAAGTAGTTTAATTAAGGCCACTTTAGATATGATTAGAAATAAAGAAATATATGTTTATAAAGAAAGTGTTAGAATTGTTATTCATCTAAGTAAAGACAATTATAATAAAATAAAAGAAAATAATAATATAATTGAAAAATGGTCTTAAAAAAGGCCTTTTTTCTTGTAATTTTCACATTACTTTAATATAATTAAGTAGATATTTAAGGAGATGCCTATGTTAGAGATTAAAAACATTAAAAAAGAATACAATACGGAAGGTTTTAAGCAAAAGGCTTTAGATGGTGTTAGTGTTAATTTCCGAAAGTGTGAATTTGCAAGCATTCTAGGGCCATCAGGAAGTGGTAAGACAACCTTTTTAAACATCATTGGAGGCCTAGATCATTATGACTCTGGGGATTTAATTATTAATGAAGTAAGTACCAAAAAGTTTAAAGATGCGGATTGGGATAGTTATCGTAACCACCGGATTGGTTTTGTTTTTCAAAGTTATAATTTAATTAGTCACCAAAGTGTTTTATCTAATGTGCGTTTAGCTTTAACATTATCTGGTATTTCCAAAAAAGAGGCGGAAGAAAAAGCGAAGAAAGCCTTAATTGAAGTTGGTTTAAAAGACCATATTTATAAAAAACCTAATCAACTTTCCGGTGGGCAAATGCAAAGGGTGGCTATTGCAAGAGCCCTTGTAAATGACCCCGAAATAATTTTAGCTGATGAACCAACGGGGGCGTTAGATAGTGAAACAAGTCTTCAAATAATGAATGTTTTAAAGAAAATATCGAAAGATAAATTAGTTATTATGGTTACGCATAATCCCGAGTTAGCAGAGACTTATTCGACGAGAATTATTAATTTAAAAGATGGGAAAATTATTTCGGACTCTAATCCTTATGATGGAAAAGTTAATACCAAAGAAGATGGAGAAGAAAGTAACCGGAAAAGAAATAAAACGAAAATGAAATTTTTGACGGCTTTAAGTTTATCTTTTAATAACTTAATGACGAAAAAAGCCAGAACCCTACTGGTAGCGCTTGCGGGTTCTATCGGGATTATTGGGATTGCCCTTATAATGTCTGTTTCGACTGGTTTTCAAAATTATGTCGATTCCATTCAAGAAGAAACGATGACTTCATATCCTTTAACCATTATGAGTGAAACGGGAGATTTAACAAGTGCTCTTTTATCAATGCAAGGGGGAAGTACCGAAAATGTAACGGAAGGAACAGTAGTCGAAAGACAAAATATTTCTTCGATGCTTTCCAGTATTAGCACTAATGATTTAAAAAGTTTTAAAAGTTATTTAGAAGATAATTATAAAAAAGTAGATAAAGATATTGCGAACTTAAAATACACTTATAGTATTAGTCCCAATATTTATACGATTGATGAGACTAAAGAAATAGTTAAAGTAAATCCCAGTAGTTTATTTACTTCCATTATGGGGTCAAATGGGCTTATGAGTTCCATGTCATCTTTTTCTTCCGTTTATTCGGAAATGGTCGATAACACCAAAGAAATTGAAGAACAATATGATGTTTTAAAAGGAAGATACCCAAAAAACTATGATGAAGCCATCATTGTTTTATCCGATAAAAATGAAATATCTGATCTACTGGTTTATTCTTTAGGTCTAAGAGATAATAATGAACTAACGGAAATGGTTAATAACATTATGAATGGGAAAAGTAATAGTGTAAAAAACGAGCCAATGACTTTAACTTATGATGATTTAATGAATATTGATTTAAGAGTCATTATGCCTAGTGATTTATATAAATATAATAAGGAATATAACATCTATGAAGATATGAGTGCGAATAAAGATTATGTTAAAAATGTTTATAATAAAGCCTTAAAATTAAAGATAGTGGGAATTCTTGCTCCCAAAGAAGGTAGTATGAATACCATGGCTTTAAATCCCGGGGTTAATTATACTTCTTCCTTAACCAAATATATAATTGATTATGCGAAGACTCAAGATGTCGTTAAAAAACAAATAGCAAATGAAGATGTTGATGTCTTTTCTGGTAAAAAATTTATCGATAAAAATAAAAAAGTTAATTTTGAATTTAAAGATTTAATGGAAATTGACGAAGAAAAACTCCAAAGTGCTTTTAATATAAATATAGATCCTAAAGTAATGGAAGAAAAAACTAAAGGCTATATGGAAGAAATCACTAAATCTATTACTACGGATACGAGTGGAGCCACGAATGCCTTTAAAGAAAATTTAGATAGTTTTGCTAAAGATGTATTTACAAATCTAAATGAATTTAGTTTAAGTGAGGTAAATACATTAGTCGATAATTATTTAAATAGAGAAGATGTTTTAAATAAATTAAAAACGATGGAAACCAATTATGTTATTCCAACTAGTACTTTAAAAACGACTTATAAAGGATTACTAACATCTTTACTTAATGCTTACATTACGGGTTATAATGAATTTATGAAAACAACTAATCCTGAATTTGTAATAGATCAAGAAAATCCTAAAGCCGCAGTGGTTGAAGAATTAAAAAATACTGTTATAGATAGTTATTTAAAAAGTGCCGCCATCTTGGCTACAAATGAGAAAATGGGAAGTGCCATGACGGAAGCCAAAATGCAAAAAGATATTTTAACTAAAGTAGGAGAACTTACGACTATTTATACCAGTTCTCTTGCAAGTTCCTTTAATGTTGACCAAAGTAAAATAGCCTCCGCTTTTAAAATAAAATATACCGAAGAAGAATTAACGAGAATTGTAAGTGCGATGATGAGTCCAAGTGAAGCCTCCGCAAGTAGTAATTTACTTTCTTTAGGTTATCAAGATTATGAAGAACCAACCGCGATGTCTTTCTATTTTACGGATTTTGATGGTAAAGAAGATTTCTTAAGTTTCTTGGATAATTATAATGATAAAGTGGAAGAAGAAAAGAAAATTAATTATACCGATATGACGGGCATATTAATGGATTCGGTTAAGACCATTGTTAATGCGGTAAGTTATGTTTTAATTGCTTTTGTCTCTATTTCTTTAGTGGTATCAAGTATTATGATTGGGGTAATTACTTATATTTCTGTCTATGAAAGAACTAAAGAAATTGGTATTTTAAGAGCTATTGGAGCGTCTAAAAGAAATGTTTCATCTATCTTTAATGCGGAAACCTTTATTATTGGTCTTTTATCAGGAACTTTAGGTATTGGAATTTCTTATGCTTTTATTCCAATTATTAATGCTGTTCTTCATCACTTTACAGGAAATATTCCACTTTCGGCCTCTCTTGAGATAAGTAAAGCTTTAATCTTAGTTATATTAAGTGTTATCTTAACTTTAATTGGAGGATTAATCCCTGCAAGAGCAGCCTCAAAAAAAGACCCAGTGGAAGCTTTAAGAACTGAATAAAATAAACCCGAGCAATCGGGTTTTATAATACTTAAATTTATCTATGAGGTTTCCTTTCGTCAGTCATATATAAAATATAATCCACGGATACATTATAATAAGTGGCTAAATATTTTAAAATTTTAATTGGTATATCACAATAGCAAGTTTCATAAGTAG
Organism: uncultured Bacilli bacterium; assembly: GCA_947628485.1. Classification (GTDB taxonomy): domain Bacteria; phylum Bacillota_I; class Bacilli_A; order RF39; family UBA660; genus SIG200. The sequence continues at coordinate 10,157 of CANRAA010000023.1, forward strand.
AATAAGTAGGTCTACTTATAGGTAATTTTTTAGAAACTTCTATTTGTTTTAAATCTAAATCATTTCTTATTTCACTAAGTCTATTCATATTATTAGTTATATTAACAATGTTTGATGGATAGTATTTATCTTTAGTATCTGTTAAGCAAAGGATATAATCTATAGAAACATTATAATAATTAGATAATTTCTTTAAAACAACTGTGGGGATATCGGTAATTTCATTTTCATATTGTGAATACCCATTTTGACTCATTTTAAGAAATTTTGCTAAATCTTTTTGTAGTAATTTTTTTTCTTTTCTTAATAATTTTAATCTATTCATAATCCATCATAGAAAAGTTAACATAAATATAAATTAGCTTATTGATTTATGTTAAGTTTTACGATATAATTCTATTATAAAATATCGTATAATTTAACATAAAGTTTTTTTATGTATTTATGTATCGGTAAATGCAACATACAAAAAAGAGGTAAAATATATGAATAAAGAAAAAATAAAAGAAATATTTAATAAACAAAAATTAAAAGTTAATAAAATAAAAGAAATAATAAAAAGTAAAGAAGGAATAACATTAGTAGGGATTATAACAATACTGTTAGTAATAACATTAATAAGTGTAGCAGTAAAAGATACTCATGCTTATTATAATAGTGTAACAGATCCAGTTCAAATATTTAATAGTAAGGTAGGGAACTTTAAACCTAGAATAGAAACATTTTATATAAAAGATAATAATTTACAATTAAAGTATACTAATCAAATAGAAAATACAGTGTATATAACACTAGGAAATAATAATAAAAATTTAAATCAAGTATGTATAACAGAGACAGATGATATAAGTACATGTGATAATAAATGGCAAGATATAAAATCAGATAATCAATATAATTATACATTTGCCAATACAAATGAAGAAGGAGAAAAAATAATATTTGGCTTTGTGAAAGATAGATATGAAAATAAATCAGAATCAATTAGAGATACCATAACCTATGATGTAACCCCACCAACAATAGAATATAGTTTACCTGAGAACACATATACAGGGGATCAAACATTAACAGTTACTCCAAAAGATACATTATCAGGAATAGATACATGGAGTGTACATGTATATAAAGGTGAACCAGGAGATTATAGTAATAAAGAAGAAACAAAATCAGCAGATTATACATCAAGTCAATTAAGTCATACAATAACCTTAGAAGAAGGAACATGGACAATATATACAAATATATATGATAAAGCCGGGAATAGACATGTTACACAAAGACCTGAAAGAGCAGGATGGTATTATCAAACATATACAATCAAGAAATCAGGAAAGAGTGGACAAGACTTAATAGACGATAGAACAAATATACCAAATTTACAAGACACAGCGGTCAATGGATTATATAGATATTATGGTAATTATGATGTAGTAAATAATAACTATATATGTTTAGGGCCAAGTGGAAACACATGTCAAAGTGAAGATGATAAAAATAATTACTTGTATAGAATAATAGGAATAGCCGATGGAACAGAAAAAAACACACTAGACATAGATGCAGGTTCAATAAAAGTAATCAAAGCCATATCAATAGGACAAAACCAATGGCATTCAAATTATGAGACAGATACAGATTGGGATGGAGCAGATTTACAAAGGAATTTAAATAGCACATTATTTTACAATGATACAACAAAACTAGACACAAGAATACAGAGTATGATAAAAGATGTAAAATGGTACAAAGGAACAATAACAGGATCTTCTAATAATCCACCAAAGGCAGAACCAACAGATAAGATATCTGATGTACACCCAATAGGTTTAATGTATGCGAGTGATTATTATAATTCATGGGAAGCATATAATGGAAACGGGAACTTAGAAAGTTGGTTAAACATAACACACGGAGCAAGTACAAGTAGCAGTAGTGCTGTGACTGAATGGACAATGACTAGGTATGGCCTTATCGGCGGCATTTACCGTGCGTGGAATGTTTATAATGACGGCTCCTTGCGCTACAACTACGGCGTAACTGTCACACATGCGGTTCGTCCAGTCTTCTATCTTGTACCAAACATTAAATTAGCTGGAACAGGAATAATAACTGATCCATATATTCCAAATTAGATGTAATTTAACAATAAAACCCGAGCAATCGGGTTTTATAATACTTAAATTTATCTATGAGGTTTTCTTTCGTCAGTCATATATAATAAATAATCCACCGATACATCATAAAAATCGGATAGTTTTTTTAACACTTTAGTAGATATATCAAGGGTGTTTGTTTCATATTGGGAGTACCCATTTTGACTCATGTTAAGAACTTTAGCAATATCTTTTTGGAGTAAGTCTCGATCTTCTCTTATATCTTTTAATCTATTAAGATTATTATAATCCACCTTTGACTTTTTATAAGCCTCTTTATTATCAGTCAAACATAAAATATAATCGATCGAAACATTATAATATCTAGCAAACTTTTTAAGCATTGAAGTTGGTATATCTGTTACTTCCGTTTCATATTGGGAATAACCACCTTGGCTCATTCCAATTATTTTGGCAAAATCTGTTTGAAATAAATTTTTTTCATTTCTTAACTCTTTTAATCTATTCATAATCCATCACATCAAAAAATTACCATATCGTAAAATAAGATATTGACTTTTATCTTAAAATACTATATATTTTTTATATATGATATAGCATTTTCGGATATCATGTTCGGCAAATGCAACATATAAAGGAAATGATTAAATGATAAAAGAGAAGTTAAAGAAATTACTAAATATAAAAGTTGTATATTTTGTTATATGTCTTTTTGTCATAACTTTATTTATATGTTTAAAAAATACTCATGCTTTTTATAATTATGAAAGTGCTTGGGTACCAATCTTCAATAGTAAAGTAGGAAACTTTGCAGGTAAAGGAGATACTAGTCCCTTAGATAAACCAACAGATATAAATGTTATGTATTATTTTCAAAATGGTGTTAATTTAAAACAATATGATGTCTATGACACCCCACCAGCCAATATTCAAAGTAATTATGTTTTAGATGAAAAAAGAAGTAATTGTATACCAACAGATGCTACTTTTACAAAATACTCTAATAGGGACTTTTCTATAACAAGTGATGGAACAGTAACTATAAAGGTAAGTGAAAATACACCAAAACAAATAGTATGTCGAATATATTATAGTTTTAATCTAGTAGATTATAAAGAACCAGATAGTGATGTAAAAATAGTTTATTATATTCAATCAGATACAGGAGATATTGTAACCATAAGAGATAATAAAAAATACATTGTTGGAGATACAATACCAACAGGTTATACAATGACATATTATGAATGTGATAATCAAGATAATATAAAAACAGAAATAATTTTTGATACTAATGGCATCAAATTTACAACTAATGGAAAGAATACATGCCATGCTTATTTTGATAAAGCGTAGAAAGGAATTAAAAAATGAAAAAGAAAGTATTTAATATAATATTAGTAATACTAACTATAGGGATGATATATGAAATATATAGTTACTTTAATATGGAACAAGATAATAAAGTATTAGAAGATATTAAAACCGTAGATGTATTTGATAATAAAGATAAAACATTATCTATAATGGTACAAAACCCCACAACATTTGAATATCAATCAGATACAAGTAGAACAACATGGCCAAGTAAAACGGAATACTTATATGCTGGAACCAAGTGTACCGATGCAAGTGGAAAAGATGTAGGAGATACAACGCCATATATAAATTTTGATGAAAATACATATACAGCCACTATCACAACTAAGAAGACTATATATTGTACCTTATACTTTGCTAATGGAAGGCCTGCATTAGAAGTATTAAAAGCAAAAGGTGGAAATTACTATGCAGGAGGAGGACAACATACAACAGCAGTAGATGGATTATATAGATTTAAAGGAACAGTAGGCCAAGTAGATAATAATTATATCTGTTTAGGAGCATCAGAAAATCCAGATGTATGCAAAAATGATCCAGAAAACATGTATCGAATAATAGGAGTAACAACAGATGGAAAACTAAAAGTAATCAAAGCCAAAAAATATGGAGCCAATCAACAATGGTTCAGTAGTACTTCAGATAGTAGGACGTGGAAAGATTCTCTAATATTTGTATCCTTAAATGGAACATTTTATAATTCACTAGATGCAAGAATAAAAGGATTAATAGATAACTATACATGGAAAATGGAACGAACAACATCAACACCAGGAACAGCAACAGGAAATCAAGATGGAACAATACAAGCACATATAGGATTAATGTATGGAAGTGATTATGTAAATGTAGGATCACAAGGTACAACAAATTGGTTATTCATACAAAATGGTTATAGCGGAAATACAGCAGAGGATGAATGGACAATGAGTAGGTATGGCTACTACGGTTACGATTACGTTGCGTGGTATGTGGCTACGGGCGGCGCCTTGAACAGGTACCGTGTGGACGGTGCGTTTGCGGTTCGCCCCGTCTTCTTTCTGTTATCCACAGTAGGATTAATAGGAGAAGGTACAACAGCACATCCTTACACTGTAACAGGTATAAAATAAATAATTATATAATAGACAAGTTCGGCAGAAAATGTCGAATTTTGTCATAATATGAGAAGTTTTGACAACATTTGTCGAACGTGTTGACTTATGAAATTTTTTATATAAAATATAGTCCTCGAGACGAGAAGTCTAGCCTTTCTTTTTCAGGGGGTTTGGTTGTAAAACGAAATCTTTACTGGAAGGGATGGTGTTTTATGAAATTAGTAGTAGAAATATTATTAAAAGTAATTTCTTTCATATTCAACTTATTTAAGGCAAAAAAAGAAGCTATCTCAATTCGAATTGATATTCGCTTGAAATAGCAAAACCCTTAAGGCGACAACTTCTTGTCTCCATATATAGATTATACCAAAAGTATAGGTTTTATTCAATATTACTTATACTTTTTTAATTCGGCAAATTATAAGGGTTAGAGATAAATGCTCTTTTACCATTACTATCTAATTTATAATCAGCTATAACATTACCTTCAATAGTTACAGTTACTTTTAATTCATAACCAACTATACCATCACCAGTTTTATTAACAACTGCGGTTCTTAATCTATTTAATGATTTAGTACCTTCTAATTTTAAGTTTAAAGCATCGACATCTTTTTGAATTCTAATTGTTTCTGTTTCTAATAGTTTATTTATTTCTTGAGTCATGGCATCATTTTTATATAAATCAAGACTTACAGCACAGCCATTAGAAGTAACACTAACAGCCACTAGATAATGTTCCGTATCATATTCTCCATTACCATATTTACAATTTACCGGTTGTTCTGGTACTTTTGGGGTTGTTGGTTCAGTTGGAGTCGTTGGTTCTTCTGTTGTAGTAGACTCGCCAATGATAAGTTTAGTTTCTCCCACAGTTTGGTTTCCTTCGCCATCTAAGGCCTCAATCTTTATACTATATGTACCATCTTCTTTATAAGTAGAATAATCCACTGTATTTCCTTCTTCGTCAATTCCACTGTAGAAATTTATCGTACATTCTTTATCACTATTATCTTTACAAGAACTAACGAAATCTTTGGCCGAATAAGTTCCATTTTTACTTATTCTTACTTCTTTTAAAGTAAGTTCTGGTCTTTCAGTATCCACAATTTTTAAAGTAGATGTATATTCTTCTTTATCGACAATTATTTTAACATCATAACTTCCAACAACATGAATATTAAAATTATCAGGATATACTACTTCAATATCGTCAAGTTTAATATTTTCAATTCTTGAGAAGAAGATTTCTTTCGAAAATTCTTCATTGATTTCGGATGTAACTTCATTTTTAATACTTAAATTACTTTGGGGTTCATTTTGATTTTCCCCTTGAAAATTACGCGTTAAAATAAAACAAACGACAATGCCAATAATGCACACGACAATTACAACAATGTTTATAATTGTTCTTTTCGGATTATATACTTTTGTATTAAAAAACTTTGCCATAATAAAAACCTCTTATTCTTTAATATACCTAAATAATACCATATTATGAGTTTAAAAAATAGTATTTATTCTTTATTTTACACAAATTGCATACAATTTTATATGGGAAAATACTTGCATCTTTAAGGGTTTTATGGTATTATTTCTAATGCAATTTATATATTGCCAAGTTAAGTGGGAGGGAAATGCGGATTTGCCCAAGACCACTTACACGAAAAAATTTATTTTATAGGAGGTGTTTTCGTGGCAAAAGAAGTCGTAAAAAGAATTAAGTTAGAGATTGAAGCAGGAAAAGCGACTCCCGCTCCACCAGTTGGTACTGTTTTAGGACCTGCTGGGATCAATTTACAAGAATTTTGTACGAAATTCAATGATGCAACTAAAGATAAAATGGGCGATGTTGTTCCTTGTGAAATTTCTATTTATGAAGACAGAACTTTTGATTTTGTTCTAAAGACTCCACCAGCAGGTTTCTTACTAAAGAAAGTTGCGAAGATTGCTAAAGGTAGTCCAAAAGGAGCAAATCATATCGTTGCTACAATTAGTGAAGCGGATCTTAGAAGTATTGCCGAAACTAAATTACCCGATTTAAATGCTTATACCGTTGAAGAAGCAATGAATATCATTGAAGGTACAGCAAGAAATATGGGAATTGCGGTGGCTGGTCGTACTGATAAAGAGCTTGCCGAACAAGAAAAAGAATCTGAAGCCGAAGAAAAAGAAATGGCTAAAAGAGAAGCGGAACTTGAAGAAATGGAAGCAGGTCTTGAGGCTGAAGTTGAAGTTCCAGTAATTGGTGACGAAGAAAAATCTGAAGAAGAAACAGAAGAAGAAAAATAATATAATAATAATGATAATAAAAAATCCGCTAATTAACCACAGTTAGGAGGGAAGAAGTTTTGAGAAAACATAGTAAAAAATATGTGGAAGTTGCTAAATTAATTGATAGCAACAAATTATATACTAAAGAAGAAGCTATTGATTTAGTTAAGAAATCTAATGTTACGAAATTTGATAGTACTGTGGAAGTAGCTATTAAACTTAACATTGATGCTAAAAAAACTGATCAACAATTACGTGGTTCTTTAGTTTTACCTAATGGAACTGGTAAAAGTAAGAAAGTATTAGTTATTGCTAAAGGTGATGCTGCTGCATTAGCTAAAGATGCTGGAGCTGATTATGTTGGCGATAAAGACATGCTTGATAAAATCAAAAATGAAAACTGGTTTGATTTTGATGTTGTTGTCGCAACTCCTGACATGATGCCAGAAGTTGGAAAAATCGGTAACATTTTAGGACCTAAAGGTTTAATGCCAAACCCTAAAACTAATACTGTTACAATGAAGGTTGCTGAAGTTGTTAAAGACTTAAAAAGTGGTATGGTAACTTATAAGAATGACTCTTATGGTAATGTTCATACTATTATTGGTAAATCTTCATTTGAGGCATCTAAATTACTAGAAAATTTAGAGTATGTAATTAGAACTATCAATAAAGCGAAACCAAACACTGTTAAAGGTATCTTTATTGATAAGATAAGTGTTGCTACTACTATGGGTCCTGGAATTAAAGTTGATAAAAATTCCTTTGACATTTAAGAAGTAGTATATTATAATAAATTTTAAGAAAAGAAACCGAAGACAGTAGGGAAGGAAACTTTTAATAATCCTACCGAGGGGAAATTTAAATAACTTATGTTTTTTGAAGCTTCCCTTAACGCGGAAGCTTTTCTTAAAAAATAAAATAAGGAGGAAATATGGCAAGCGAAAAAAATCTTAATGAAAAGAAAGAAATCGTGAAGGAAATTGTTGATAATATCAAGAATAGTGAATCTGTCATTATGTTTCAATATCAAGGCCTAACTGTTTCTGAAATGACTGAACTTAGAAACAAACTAAATGAAGTATCTAGTTCTGTTAGGATTTATAAAAATACTCTTTTAAAAAGAGCATTAGATGAACTTAACATTAATATGGATAACTTCTTAGATGGCCCAAATGCAATGCTTTTTGGTAAAAGTTTACTTGAACCAATTAAGATTATTGCGGACTTTGCTAAAGACCATGATAAACTAAGCATTCGCGTGGGAATTATCAGTGGTGATGTTGCCGATATTGATACCATTAAAGAGTATGCAAGTATTCCATCAAGAGAAGGATTACTTACAATGCTTGCAGGTGGCATGATTCAATATGTCAAAGATTTAGCAATAAGTTTAAAATTATATGCCGAACAATT
>CANRAA010000024.1 GCA_947628485.1 uncultured Bacilli bacterium
CTCTCGCTTTTCCCTTTATTTATGGGACTTTATGAGAGTTTTTATTATTAACAACTGACAAACTCAAGATTATACCAAAAAAAAAGGCTTAAGTCTAGCCTATTCTTTTATGATGACCTTCAATTTTAGTTTTAGTCATCCATTCTTTATTATTTTTATAAAATTCTTGATGTCTTTCCCATAACTCTTCTTTACTCATATTATAATAATCTAATCTTTGAAGTTCTAAATAAAAACAATCTAATAATTTTTTTACATCTTCCATAGTTGCAATATTTTGAATATACTCTACTGTTTCATTATGAATATTTTTATAAGTAGCATATATAAAACCATATTTATTTAAGAAATATTCTAAAAATTCCGATTTTAAACAATTATCATAATTATTGTTAGAATAATGCAAAACAAATTGTTTCTCAAAATAATTTATAACTGAACTTCTTAAAATACTATATAAGCCATTTTCTTTATCTTTAATAAATTCATAATAAGCGTTTTCTTCTTCGGTTTTTCTTAAAGATTCCATGTATTCTTGATTATAATCTAAAATTTTTTCTTTCCTTTCTTCTGGAGTTTCATAATTTCCTAATACTTCATATAAGTTTTGCATATCTTATCTTCCTTTCTTCTTTTCTAACCATTCTTGATTATTATTTACAAAATTTTTTCTATCTTCTTCTAATTTTTCTCTACTATTTCCATAATGATAAAATCTTTGGAGTTCTCCATGATAAGCATCTAAAAGATTATGAACTATTTCTAACTCTTTACCTTTAACTAAATAAATAGTCAAAATATAATCATCACTTTTATTATTTTTTCCAATTTCAAAATCTATTTGATAAGATTCTAATAAATTTTTAACATATTTAAGATGACTAGAGTCAACTTGTAAATATAAATCACTAAACATTTTATTTTTATTAAACATGTAACTTAAAAGAGCTTCTCTAATACAATTACCAAATTGAAATTTTAAATAGTTATAATCAGATAAGTATTGTTGTTCTTCTTTAAGATCTATTTTCATTTTCTCTTTATCTAATTTAGATAGATGGGCTAATTCTTTTTTATAAGCATTTATTATATCTTCTTCAGTTAAATTATCTTTTTGACTAGAATAAATTCTTCCAGGGAAGTAATAAGTATAAAAATCCATTAATTCATATTTTTTTAAGAATGTTAACAAATGTTTTACATCAATTATTGAGGCATTTTCTAAATAATGAAAATATTTTTCTTTAATATCTAAAGCATTATTAATTTTACATTTATTAATTATTTTTCCTAAACTATTTTTAACAAATTCTTGATAAGATTTTGTTTCCGTAAAGGCATTAATATCTTCTAGAACAGTAATAATTTGAAATAAATTAGGATATACCCCTTTTGATGTATGAGACATTTTATTCACTCCTTTAATTAAGTATTTATTTTAACACATTATTATTTAACAAACAACTTTTTTTGAACAAAAGTAAAACTCAATAAATTAAAATTTATTTCGTTTCAACTTGATAAGCCTCACGGCTTATCTTTCCTGCTTCATTGGATATTTCTCCTCCACAGGCCATATTTAAGGGCAGTCGCTGCCGTACTTGTTTTTTTGTATGACTTTCTTATTATACAAGCAAAATTGGTAAGCACAAATGCTTACCAATTTATAAAGATTGAAAGAAAGGATTATTCTTAAAAAAGTAATAAAAATAATATCTAATAAATGATTAAAAAAATTAAAATATTAATCGTGTTTGATATTCAAAATTTCTTCTTCCGAATAATTTGTTACTTTGGCTATTTCTTTTATAGGCATTCCTTCTTTTAATAAATTTTTGATGATTTTCTTAACCTTTTTCTTACCTCTTTTCTCGGCTTTTTGATATCCTTCGGTATAAAGAATATCTTCGATTGAATCTTCCTTAGAAAAATCATCCTTATCATCATAAATTTTTTCTTTTAAGACATTTATTAGTCCATTTATACAATGATCTAAATCTTCTAAACTATAACAAGCATCATATTCTGTATCATCATCTTCATACTTGGCATGACGTCCTTCGACTAATTTGATATTAATTTGATATTCTCCTTTGTCTAACACTATTAATTCTCCTTTCTGTGCTACATAGGTTACCATTAATAACTATTTGTTATTAACAATCTTATTTTCTTCACTGATTAGTTCACTTAAATTAATTATTTTTAAATCATGGTAATTAATCTCATTTAAAAGTAATTTAAAATTAGTCAAATTAACATTATCATTAATATAGATAATATAGCCACTTCTTATTTTATCTTTAACACTAGCTAAATTATAATTATTTAATATTAATGATGCCTCAACTAAATATTTTTTATTCTTTAAACAAATATCTTTAATATTATTATCAACGTAGCAAATATTTTGATTTATATTGTTATTATTTAACATAGTTTCGACTTTATTATACTCTAAATAATCATTATTTATTTGTTCATATCGATTACTACTATCAAAAGTTTTATTATCAATAAGTCTGGTAATACTAAGATTTTGTTTAACACTATAATTTAAAACATCAATATTGTCTTTAATGATTAAAGACACACTCCTCTTGGATTCATTACCATATTTAATTATTTTATCTTTGTTATTTTCTATGGATACTTCCGGAACAATCTTATCATATTCTAAATAATAAGAATTAAAAGTATCTAAATAACGCATATTATTATAACTTTTGAGAACATTTACCGCATATCCATTAAGCCCGGGAATAATATAATCTTTAGTAATGACCGCACTAACAGCCTCCACGTTATAATCACCACTACTCTTGTTAATTTCATTTACTAGACTACTATTATTGATGACAATATTACTCATCTTTTCGGTATAATAGAAGCCCCCAAATAAAATTGCTGCAATTCCCATATATTTAAAAAGACTTTTCATACATTCACCTTAATAAATTATAATAATATTTAGATTATTTATTCCTTAATTTAAGTTATATCCATCAGTTCATCTTCTTCTTTTTCTTCTTCATTGGTCTTTTTCTTTTTATTTGAAGATAAAAATGTTACTCTTTCAGCAATCACGTCGGTAACATAATGAATTTTTTCGTTTTCATCAGTATATTTGCTTGTTTGAAGACGCCCTTTAATGCCTACAACATCCCCAACCCGACAATATTCGGTAGTTGTCGCAGCCACACTATTCCATAGAATACAACGAATAAAATCGGTTTCATAGATTCCATCGGGGTTTTTAAAATTACGATTAACAGCCAAAATTATTGTCGTAACTTTTTTGTTGTCATCTACGACTTGAATCTCGGGATTTTGAGTGAGCCTTCCTACTAGAATAACGCTGTTCAAATAATTAACCTCCTTTCTTATTTCCAATTTATCATTGTTTAGCCTTTTTTCCTAATTACCAAAACTCTTAGATTTTTGACTTTAATTTTTAATCAAAATTTTTAATTTTTGCATTTTAGAAAAATAAAAAACACCAATTACAATAAATTGGTATTTTTACATATTTTACATAAATTTGACATTAATCTTTTATTAAACGATTTAATTCGACCGCATATTCCATTGGTAGTTCTTTTTTAAAATCGGCAATGAAACCCATAACTAATAATTCTTTCGCTTTGTCTTCGGATAATCCTTTACTCATTAAATAATTAAGTTTTTCTTCACTAACCTTCGATATGGTTGCTTCATGTTCAATGGTACTTGTCTCATTATAAGAAATATTTTTAGGATAAGTGTTACTACTGGATTTATTATCTAAAATTAAAGTATCACATTTCACTTTAGCCATGGCATTTTCAGCACTTTTCATAATTTTAACCATGCCTCGGTAATTACTTACCCCTGTATCTTCCGCAATACTTTTACTAATGATATTACTCTTCGTGTTTTTGCCTAGGTGAATCATCTTGGCCCCAGCATCTAATACTTGATGCCTTTTTGCATAAGCAATCGATAAACTACTTCCCACGGAATTATCTCCTTTTAAAATACAACTAGGATATTTCATCGTAAGTTTACTACCAATATTGCCATCAACCCATTCCATGATGCCACCTTCATCCACAATGGCTCTTTTAGTTACTAAGTTATAAACATCCGTCGACCAATTTTGAATGGTAGAATAACGCATCCTTGAATTTTTTCCCACATAAATCTCCACCACTCCGGCATGTAAAGAAGATGTGGAATAACTTTTCGCCGTACATCCTTCAATATATTCTAAACTACTATCATCATCTACAATAATAATCGTTCTTTCAAATTGACCTAAAGATTCACTATCAATACGGAAATAACTTTGCAAAGGACGATCTAAATGAGTATGAGGAGGAATATAAATAAATGATCCTCCACTCCATAAAGCTCCATTTAAAGCGGTATATTTATTTTCATTATATTTAACTAAATTATTAAAATATTTATAGAATAATTCCGGATATTTTTTTAAAGCATCATCCGTACTCATAAAAATAATATCTTTATCCGTTTTATTATGATGATAAACTACTTCACTTTCATATTGATTAGATACCCCATCTAGGTATTTTTCTTCGGCCTCAATTACCCCTAAAGAGGCAAAAGTATTTTTAATATCAGTATTTACATTTTCCCAATTATTTTCCACATTTTTAGTATCACTATGATAATAATTAATATTTGCAAAATCAATATCTATCTTTGGTCCAAAAGTCGGATTAGGTATCTCTTGGAATGCTGAAAAAGACTTAAGTCTAAACTCAAGCATCATCTCATCTTCACCCTTTTTATGGCTTAACCACTCGATAAATTCTCTATCTAACTTTCTTTCCATAATTACATCATTAATATAATACACTAAAATAGATAATAAAACAATTGTAATTTTTGCATCTTTGTATTAAAATTATACTAGGAGAATAGTGTATGAACGAGGAATATTTAAAAAATTTACAAAAGAGTTTCCCTTCTTTAAAATATTTTACTTTAGAAGGTAATTCTCTTATCCTTAATTATAATGGTTATTATAAAATTCCTCTTTATCATATTAATTTATCTGTAATAAATCCGAATATCTTTTATTTAGATCCTACGGAAATATTTCAAGTTATCTATGTTTTAGAACTTTTAAATAAAGATACTTTAAACGATAACGAAACTAAATTTATAAATGATTATACTGAAAACTATTTAAAATATAATGATTTAGCTTTAATTGGCAATAATGAGGCCAGTATTAAGACTTGGGGATTAGGTATTCCTATTTATACATCCTACGATGAACAATTTATAAATAAACCCGCTAGTTTATTAATTCAACAAAATTTAGTTAAGCATGATAATGATACTGTTAATGGCAAAACTAAAGGACCTCGTTTAGTTAGAACTAATGAATCGGTAATAAACTTTATGCCCGAAGAGGAAGAAGAAAATCCTTTGATAGATTATAGTAAAGCCGGTTTTGCGGCCGTTATCTTAATTATAAGTGCTATTTTAATAACTACCATATTTATTACTACTTTTGTTTTAGGTCATTAAATGGTATAATACATTTGCAGTAGTGATTGGGAATATTATTTCCTACTTTAGCGAGTCGTTAAAGAACTATTTTAAGTTGGAAAGATTTAATAGTAATACTCCAATGGACAAATCTACACCTTGTGTAGCCGCATTCGCTTTCCGTCCATCTCCATATTACTCTATCTTTTAGTACTGCAAGTTGGGAGGTAATAAAATGTGGAAATACATTGGTGTTAAAGAATGTAATGAATTTTTATTATCTCTCCAATTATTCAAGTGTAAAAACCAAAAAAAATATTTAAAAACTTTATATTCTTTAAGTAATAATATTGAAAACAATTATCATATTTATAAAATTAAAAAGAGAAATGGCCATTTAAGAACAATTTATGAACCCACTCCTCTTTTAAAAACCATCCAAAAGAACATCTTGAAAAACATTTTAAATAATAAACAAATTTCGAAATATGCCAAAGCTTATAAAAAAGGCATCTCTTTAAAAGATAATGCCCTACCTCATCTAAATAAAAAGATAATTTTAAAACTAGACATTAAAGATTTTTTTGAAAGTATTTCTTTTTTAAATATTTATAAGTCTTGTTTTCCTTTAGAATATTTTCCAAAATCAGTAGGTATTCTACTTGCTACCCTATGTACTTATGAAGACCATTTAACCCAAGGCTCACCAACTTCTGCTTATATTTCTAATTTAGTTATGAAAAACTTTGATGAAAAAATAGGAAGTTTTTGTGAAAAAGAAAATATTAGTTATACTAGATATTCCGATGATATGACTTTTTCTGGAGATTTTAAACCTTCGGATATTATTAAACTCGTAAAAAAGCATTTATCTAAACTTGGTTTAACTCTTAATAGTGATAAAATTCATGTTGTTAAATATTATAATAGCCAAAATGTCACCGGTATAATTGTTAATAAAAAAATTCAAGTATCTAAAAATTATCGGAAGAAAATTAGACAAGAGGTTTATTATATTAAAAAATATGGTCTTCTTTCCCATTTAAAAAGATTAAATATTCAAGATAAAGAAAAATATTTAAGTGGTTTATATGGTAAAATATTATATGTTTTACAAATTAATAACCAAGATAAAGAGTTTACAAATTATAAAATTTTTATAAAAAATATTATTTATAAGGAGGGAAAATGAAAATTTTAAAAGAAAAGAAAGACAGAAAAATAATAAGTATACCCAAGAGTAAAAATACTTCTTTAAAAGAAAAATTCATACATTACAAAGGTAAAAATTTGGCTAAAGAATTTTCTTGGGATGAAAATGTTGGCAAAGAAAAATGGTGATTTTTTATAAATTACCATTTTTTATTTTATACAAAAAGAACTTTTATAATAAGTTCCTCAGCATTTACAACCGGAATCACTTATTGCTCGCACCACCTAGAAGCGATTAACATTTACAAGATTAATTTACTATATTTTTAAATAAATGTCTAGTATTTTTAATCTTCTATGTGACTTTTAAAACAAAATGTCCGCTTTTTCTATAATGTTTACAAAACAAAATGTCCGCAATACTTTAACATTTATTTCAATTCGTCTTTTGTGTTACAGGAACCCAGTTATATGATTTTAATGGCTTGCAAAGGCTTGTAATTAAAGCCTTTGGCAAAAAAGCCTATCATATAACTGCCTATAACAAAAAGCCTTTTGAAATAAATTAATGAATATAATTGAGTAGGACATTTTGTTTTGTAAATTAAAATTAAAAAATAGGACATTTTGAATTATAAATCACATAAATGTCTAGTATTTTTAATCTTCTAAAAAATATTTAGCAAGTTTTTCATAATTATCTTGACTGTTTAAACACGTATCTATTAAATATCCTTTTTCATTATGTAATTGATATTCTCTAAGGCCTCTAATATAGAATTCTTTATTTCGATCTTCAATATAAAAAGGCATAATATTATTTACTAAGCATTCTCTAAACATAATCATTCTTCCAACTCTTCCGTTCCCATCTTGAAAAGGGTGAATGCGTTCAAAGCGGACATGAAATTCAATAATATCTTCAATTTTTTTTAAAGCGATACTATTATACCACTTTAATAATTCTTGCATATCATGAATTACATTTTTTGGTAAAGTTGTTGTAATCGAGCCAACGAAATTTTTAATCTTTTTATACTCTCCCACATTAAACCATTCTTTTTCACTATCAGTTAAAGTTCCATCTTTTAAAATAAAATGATACTTTTTAATCATATCTTCTGTTAAATCTTCTTCTAATGTTTCTAACATATACTTAAATAAAGTAAAATGGTTCTTCGTTTCTGTAGCATCTTTCAAAACAATTACTTTTTCACTATTGGCAAGAATTGTTCCCGTATCAAAAATACTAGCAGTTTCATCTGGAGTAATAGTGGATCCTTCCAAATAATTAGAATTATAAGCAAAGTCTATTTGGATTTTATGATATAAATTCCCTTTTAAATTTATTTTCATTTGATTAATTAAAGCATTCTTAATATCAATTACTTGCACCAAAATCACTCCTTTAACTCATAATTACTTATATATTTATCATATCACAAAAAAAGTTAGTTTTCACTAACTTTATAGTCCACCACCTGAACCAAAGGAATCTAGTTCTTCTTGGGTAACAACAACATTAATTCTCATTCTTCTATTACCACAAACGAATAAACCTTGACCTTGAGGATAGAATTTAATACCCTCTTTTTCACTTTCATTTAAGTCTATTAATTGAGCTAAATCTTCAACAGCTTGTTTTCTTAAGCCCATTATTAAGTAATAAGAAGCATTATCAAATATGGCTTTACCATGTTGAATAATACTTGGCGCAGCAAAGTCCGTTGGTTGTTGGGTAATAATAATGGTTCCCGTATTATACTTCCGACTTCTTCTTTGAATTTGAGCAAGGAATTCCGCACCAAGTTCATTATGTGATTGTAATAAAACATGGGCTTCATCAACCATCATAACTGTATTAACATCTTTTTCTAAACATAAGCCCCACGCATATTTTAAAATATTAAAGAATAATGCATTTTTAATATTTTCATCACTATTCATAAGTTCTTTTATATTGAAAACAATCAAATCAGTATTAATTTTTAATGATGTATGACCCGTAAAATAGTATCTTAATTCTTTGACTAATGGTCTTATCTTAAGTTCTAATCTTTCCATGACATCTCTTTCATGAGTGGCATCAACCATGGATAAAAGACGTCCTTGAATAGTGGCATATACATCATCAAAGGTAGGATACATATCACTCGTAAGTTTCGTATAATCTGTATCGTAATCTATTTTATATCTTTTATAAGTATCTTGAACTACTTCACTAAATAGCGTTAAAACGTCTTCTTCAATTGAAGGACTATAGTATTTCATAAAGGCTCTTAATTGTTGAAGGGTTCTTGTTAAAACCGTATAACCAAGACCTTGGGATATTTCTTCTTCATCAACATCGACCACTATTTCAAGAGGGTTAATCATGCCAAATTCGCCACCCTTACCTAGATCTAAGAAGTCTCCCCCAATAGTATTAGTCATTTCACCTAACTCACCTTCAGGGTCAATAGCCACAATCTTACAACCATTACGGATATGAGTTCTAAGTAATAGTTTAGCGGCGGTTGATTTACCACTACCAGAAGTACCTAGTAAAATCATATTGGCATTATTACGGTTAGCTTCATTTCTTATTTGATATAAGAATTGATTAAATAACACAACCCCACCAGAGAAATCTACCCCAAATAAGCAAGATAATCCTGGATCTTTAATACTATCAAATACAAAAGGGTACATAGCAGATATTGTAATAGATGGAATAGGAGTTCCAATTCTATCTTCAATATCTTGTTTAGGGAAGATTGGCACAATACTCTTTAATACTTTTTCTTGTTCAAACATTAAGGCTACTCCTCCCATACCTAAAGCATTTAAGTAACTCTTAACTTCCATTTTCTTTGTATCCAGTTCTTCTTTACTATCAGCTGTAATCATTAAATGCATTTGAAAATCAAAGATACGGGCATCGGTTGCGGCTAGCATACTAACAAATTGCTCTAAAGATTCATAATCTTGACGAATCTTTTCTTGCATTGTATTATCCCTTTCGGATTGATATCTTGTTTTTAAATCCGCAACTTCTTTATTAATCATTTTTTGTAAAACACTAAATTGAATAGGAATATGTTTTACAACTAATTTAACACCCGAAATATTCGTAATATCGGATAAATACCCAACATAAATATTCTTAGGAAAACTAACAATAGTAATAATTGTGGAATATTTACCCCCAATTCTAAATTCTGTAGGTTTAAACTCCATTCCCTTTGGAGCAATTTCACTCTTCGTATTCATTAGCTCATCACCGTTCCAAAATTAATGGTCTCGCCACCATTTAATAAATTATCTAAGATTATTCTTAAATCTGCATTACTTGTTTGAGTAGATTGAAGTCCAGCTGTTGCCAGTCCACTTATCATATTGTGTAATTTCTTTTGTAAAACTTCTAATTTCTTTTCTTGGAAAATTAAATAATATTCCGTATCGACTACATTATATTCGACACTCATAAATTGATTAGCTTTATTAATATCTTGTAAGATTAATTTTCTTACTTCATTGTTTGTGGTATTATTATATAATTTTTGAAGTTCCGCTAAATAAAGATTTATATCTACTGGACGATCCGCAATAATTAACCAAAATTCATAATCAATAGTATTATAAAAATTTCTTAAATTATAAATAACATTATTTTGCGTTTGACCATCCATAATAAAGATATTTCTAGGATGCACTTTTACTCCTGTTACATAATAACCATTATCTAGTTGAATCATTCCATTCATAATTTGTTTAACTGGTAACCAGCTATTGGTATATTTTGAATTATTTGTTGCTTTGGTTGAATCTTTCATACACACTCCATCCTTTCCAATAATATTGTCTTCTATTTGTATAGAAATTAACGATATTTGTTAGTAACTGTAAAACATTATGATAATGTGGTACAGGCATTACTAAGAATGTCGCTACCAATGCTGGAAGTAATACCAGTATTAATATTGGTAGAGACATCGAATGAACGAGCAACAACATCAAAAACGACCAAGCACATCCCACTAAAAATATTATTAAATCTTTTTTCGTAAAGAAACCTAATATTAATTGTGATTTCTTTGTATTTGCTGGAATTAAATAACTATTCACCTTTTTATTCCTCCTTTATAACTTACTTTTTATCACCTTTAGCAGCATTTTCTTTTTGCATTACGGCAGCTTTAATATCAGCTTCTCCTTGGTAAACTTTGGCAACATCTCTTAATTTATCACCAGCACTGTTTTTGAAATCCGTAACTTCTAATGGCTCATGACGTACCAATTTCTCTAAAGCTCCATTTGCTCCCATAACATCTTGAACTGCTTTTGAATCTGCATTTGAAAGTATAGTAGCTTGTAATGTTTCCGCATTAACTAAACTATCTTTTAATAATGCTTGACCTTTAGTAGTAAGAGCTTTGTATGCTTCTCCTTCGTTTCCTTGTAATGACATATTCATTATTGCATCTCTAGCAGCATCTCTTGCACTTGTATATTTTCCTTCATATTCTCTTAATTCATCAGCACTAAGTTCACCTTTAGCAAATTGTGCTTTTGCCTCAGCCAGTTTTTTGGCCGCTGCATCAAATTTTTTATATTCATTATCTTTAAATTTAAATCCTTCAGTTAAGAATGCTGAACCATCACCCTTTGATTGCTCTTTTTCAAGCAATTGCTCAATAGTATCGTTAAATGTATTATAACTAGATATAATTCTACCCATATTTTGGCTTTCTCTTGTTAAACCTTCTATACTTTGGTCCATAACATAATTTGTTGCCATCTTTTTAAAGTCAGTTGTATGTCCACTAATAACTCCTTGAAGTTTACCACCATGAGCGGCTTTGTAATTGGCCCTTTTTTCTCTAGCTTCTACAGCACCTTTGGCACCGCTAGTTGCAGCAGCTTTCATATCTTTAAGGTTTTTAGCTCCCCAACCAGCTTTACCACCACGTACAGCTCCAGATAGAGCACCAGCTATCGCTGATCTTGTAGCATGAGAACCAGGTTTTTTAATCAAATTACCATTTTCGTCTTTTTCCCAAGCGCTTGTTGCACCTCTTATACCGGCAGTTATACCAGCTCCTAATGTAGCTCCAGCCGTAAGAACTCCAGCTTCGGCAAGGGTATCTTTTATTCCAAGTTTCATTTTACCTGAGTCTATTCCA
Organism: uncultured Bacilli bacterium; assembly: GCA_947628485.1. Classification (GTDB taxonomy): domain Bacteria; phylum Bacillota_I; class Bacilli_A; order RF39; family UBA660; genus SIG200. The sequence continues at coordinate 11,823 of CANRAA010000024.1, forward strand.
GTTACTTCCGAAATAATTTTTGGAGCACTTTTCATAAACATAAATATTCCCATATATAAGAAGGCCTTAGTTATTAAATTTAAGAACCAACCTCCACCACTTGAAGATGTTGTTTGAGTAGTAGCAGTTGTTTCTGTATCGTCTTCACCTTCTGCTAACATTGTTTCTTTATTTTCAAAATAATCATCATCACCAGCATAAGCTAATGTATAATTATCATTTTCGAAATAATTTGTATTACTATCACTATATAATATTGTTTCCGTAGTACTAGGAACTATACTATCAAAGAAACTAGCTCCTCGTATTTCCATACATATAAATAAGCAAAAATATAATATAAATAATCTTACAAAAACTTCCGCATAACAAGTTAAAGTTATTTTTAACCATTGATTAAACATGCCACTAGCTTTACCATTTGGCACTACTCGTAAAAGAATAGGAACTGGAGCAATAACTTCATAAAAGAATAATTTAACTAATCGAATGGCCAAACCAAATGTATAAGAAACTGATACATATAATAAAGCTATTCCACCAATAAGGGCTAAAAAGCCATAAAAGGCTATACTTCCATCATCGGCCTCATCGGCAAATTGATTATACATGTTAAAATGTCCTGTTTCATCGACAGAATTAATTACATCTTTAAAAGTCCCACCATTAACGGGAACTCCATCAATATATGATTTTTCCGCTTTTATTTGTTCTTGACAAGATTGTATCTCAGGATATCCTTGTTCAAAGCACCATTCTTCATCGACATTAAAAAATGCAGTCCATACACTATTTACTATTTGATTGGCCGCTACTGTTGCTGGATTATCATTAGAATCGGCTCCAGAATCACCTAACGAACCAAAGCCAAAGAAACCACCTATAGTATTATAATTAATAATTGAATCTTGTACATCATAAGCGAAATTAAACACCATGGGTGTAACTGCTAAAATAACAACTGACGTAACTAAATTAATAACTATTTTTTTAATAGTGGATGTTCCAGCTTTTGAGTCATCAGGATTTACCATTCCTTTAAGTAGAGAAAAAGATAAAACAAACAGCATAATAACCCCAATAATTATATAGGTGTTATCTACAATTGTTTGAAAAGTTGCAGTACTTACAAGTTGTTTTCCCGCAAGAGCAATAAATATTTTGTAAATCCAAGAACAAATTTTATATAAACCAGATAGAAACCATATCCATATTTTTAAAAACACTCCCATATTATCACTCTCCTACTCCACAAATTGTATAATTTTCATTGATAAAATGAAGAATAAATTGAAGAAGCATTGGAAGTAAAAATATAATTATACAAAGGATAAATCTTTTAAATATTTTAGCAACTGTTTTATTTAAAATATCGCTATCACTTGAAGCTACAGCTCCAACTAAATCAACCACAGACAAAACAACTAGCAAAATAATTGCTACATATCTAACAACTTTAAATGCTACAACAATGTAATAAGAAGGAGTACCAGCTTTTGTTGGATCACCTAATAAAGATTTACAATTATCTATAGATGGAGGAGTTATTTCTTCTGATTCAATTGATGGAGTTTCTGTTTCCTCTTGATTAGGACTATCACCACTATCAGTAGAATTTTTAGTACATATTTTAAAACTATATACACTACCATAATTATCTGATATATTTAGTAGGTTCTCTTTGGAATCACTTGGACAAGTTGCAAATCCTTCTTGTCCATCATACATACACCCTTTTATATTTTTACTCCCATTAAATGTGACTATTTTTGATGCCGCATTTCTACATCCTTCAGCATCAATTAAAGTATCATAAAATGCGGATGATACATTCGCAGCATATATTAAATTTCCCTCATTTGAACTTGGTTTTGAAGCTCTACATATCCATACATATGAATTCGTTGTTGTTGGTACCATCGCTTTGGTTCCACCTGAACATACCATATTTGGGGCATTTGTCCCTGGATTTCCTGCTATCGGTACACATCCATATACATTTTGTCCCCCATTTTCACTTACTATTAACTCTCTATTATAATTACTTCCACATTCATTAACGTTATAATAATTATAATTGATATCCGTTTCTATTTCTTTTAACTTTTGCGACTCTGTTACTCCATATACTTTATTTCCACTAAAAATAGTTATTAATAAACTAACAAAAAAAACTATATTTATAAATATTTTACAAGATTTTTGCTCCATAAAATCTTCACCTATCATGATTATAACACAAGTAAGAAAAAAAAAGAAGATTTACTCTTCTAATTATCAAAAAATTAAAGTTTTATTTTTTAATACTTTGAACATACCGCCGCCTTAAATGTATCACCATTTTTATCGGTTATAGATACATTGGTTTTAACTGCTCCATTAGGACAATTTACTAAAGCAGTAAAATCGACTGCTGCATCATACATACAACCATTAACAGTTTTATATTCACCTTCTTGATCACTTACAGTAACACTTGTTAATGTAGAATTATTACAAGAATCAGCATTTACTAAACTATTAACAACTGATGTTTGACTTTGACTAGTAAACGCTGTATCTGGCACACAATTGTTATAAGGATAAAGTAAACAATTCATACAACTTGTGTAATCTGCATTTTGTTCAATATATTTAGTAACTCCAATATTTTTTAGTATAGCTAATATAAGTGTTGGGACTACAAAGGCTGCTAGTCCCGCAACAATTCTTTTTATTAAAGCACTTGTTGCTTTACCTACAGCTTTTTCATCATTAGACATCATTGCTTTAGTAAAATCAACCATACCTAACACAATTATAATTAAAGGAACAACCCATAAAGCAACAACAATTATCTTACCTATAAATACTATAGCATTTTTGGCTCCTTCATTATTACATACATTATCGTAGTCATTTCTTGGCCCAGTTTCCCCAGTAAAATGGAAATAATCATTAATACTTGAATAGTTAATTGTACTTAACTCAGGGATTAATTTATAATCAGCTTTATACCATTTCTTTTTATCAACCGGTCTTGCTGTTTTCCATAAATCAGTATATTGTACATATCGTGGACAACAATGAAGTTTACCATCCTTAGCGCATTTTGTATGTTCTAAATCAATTTCATAATTATAACTAGACCATTTATCGTTTGATAAACCATTGTACCCAATAAAATCTTCTTTATATACATTAGTGGTTATTTTACCATCTTTATCTTGTTTAATCATTAAAGGATAAGGCATAACTTGAGGCTTACCTTCATATACACAAGTTAACTCATGAATTTCGTCTTTTTTTTGAGTTGTAGATCCTCCACTAGTATCTTGTTGGGTAGGAGGATTTGTTGTTGTTTCCTCTTGATTAGGACTATCACCACTATCAGTAGAATTTTTAGTACATATTTTAAAACTATATACACTTCCATAATTATCTGATATATTTAGTAGGTTCTCTTTGGAATCACTTGGACAAGTTGCAAATCCTTCTTGTCCATCATACATACACCCTTTTATATTTTTACTCCCATTAAATGTGACTATTTTTGATGCCGCATTTCTACATCCTTCAGCATCAATTAAAGTATCATAAAATGCGGATGATACATTCGCAGCATATATTAAATTTCCCTCATTTGAACTTGGTTTTGAAGCTCTACATATCCATACATATGAATTCGTTGTTGTTGGTACCATCGCTTTGGTTCCACCTGAACATACCATATTTGGGGCATTTGTCCCTGGATTTCCTGCTATCGGTACACATCCATATACATTTTGTCCCCCATTTTCACTTACTATTAACTCTCTATTATAATTACTTCCACATTCATTAACGTTATAATAATTATAATTGATATCCGTTTCTATTTCTTTTAACTTTTGCGACTCTGTTACTCCATATACTTTATTTCCACTAAAAATAGTTATTAATAAACTAACAAAAAAAACTATATTTATAAATATTTTACAAGATTTTTGCTCCATAAAATCTTCACCTATCATGATTATAACACAAGTAAGAAAAAAAAAGAAGATTTACTCTTCCTAAATAGCCAATTATACATATATAATTTAATTATTATCTAATTCTTTTTTCATCATTTCATATATTTTGATTCTTTCACTCTTAGTAAATATATCTTTTTGACACTTTATTTTACTATTAGACCATTTCCAAAAATTATAACCAAAATGTTTATCCTTATATTTTTTATTAAATAATTTTATCTCATCCTTATACCTAGGAATAAAATGAAAATGGACATGAGGTTTTTCATTATCACGGTAAGCATTATTCATAAGACAGGCAAAATTAAACATAGTTGAGGAAAATAATTTTTTACATACTCTTTCAAGTTCACTTTCGATGCTCCCAAGTTCTATCCATTCTTCACTAGTTAAATCACTTAAATTTTCTTTACTTGATGATATAATACACTCTCCAATAAATTCTTGACAGTTATCTAAAAAGACTACTTCCCAATTTTTACTTTCATATAATTTCATTGTTAACTCCTTTTTATTTTAATTTTTGACTATCTTCTTTTAAATAATAATTACAAGTAATATAATTTCGATCTAATACTTCTTCTGGATGAAAAGGTTTTCCGTAAATTTCCCTAAGTTTAGCAAAATCAAAAGAAACACTTTCGATATCATTGATATCTTTTTTTCCAATAATAGAATAAGCTGGAACATAACCACTAGTAAGGAATACTGGATTAGTAGAATCAAATAATATTAAAGTACCATCTTTCATTTTAAAAATATTATAAGCATGTTCTTCTTCAATACCTTCCGAATTTAATTTCCCAAATATTAAATAACTATTAATTCCACAAAATTCGGCTAGGTTTTGCACTACAGCACTTCTTTCAGAACATAAAGCCGAATCATTTTTATAAAAGTCCGCAATAGATATTTGACCATCATTTTTCTTTTGTAAATAAACATTAATACGCTTATTTTGACTTCCTTTAAAACCAAAAGTATCAATCGTAAAATTTTGAAGTTCATGGAAAAATTGTAAAACATTATTTAATTTCTTTCCTTTAATATATTTTATAAATTCAATATATAAGGTTATATCATTCATATAAAAAGGATTAACCATATATGAAGTAACAATGGGACTATTAGAATTAATATATCCTTCTGTAATTGTGCCAATTAACCTGCCATTATTACTTCTATCAATAGTAATTTTTTCCGAATTTTTTTCTAATTCTTCAATCCTTGATATGACAAATTCTTTAATTTGTTCTTCACTTTCTATTGAATTAATATAACTTACTATATCTTTAAAATTATTTAAACTAGTCATAATCTATTTTTCCTTTATCTTCTTTAAAATATTCATTACTTCTTCATAGACAGAAACACCATTTGAGGCAGTCCCACTACTGGTATAAGGAGTAACAAAATCATTTATTTCTTTTAAAACAATATCGATATTATCTTTATTTATTTTATCTTCAATTATTTTTAAACATGTATTTTTGTACCCTCTTATGGCACAACCTGCTAAAGATTTATAATATGATTTTTCGGGTAAATTAGATTTTTTATATAAATCCATTGCCATTTCATCAGTTACAACTTTAGGATTTTTAATAATTATTTTATTAGTTCTAAATACCCCATGGGGAGCAGATACACTCTCTACTTCCACTACTTCCGCATCACTTGGTATTTCGACATCATACAAAGTATCACCCCGTATGAGCCATCTTAATATTTTATCTTCCGTACTAAAATTAAATCCACCCATCTCTTTTGGGTCTTTTACTTCTTTATTCCAAGTCTTAGCAATATTTACTTTCCCTATTTCATAATTTAAACTACTTTTAGCACTCGAAGTACTTCCAAACATTACTTTTAAATATTTTGTCATAATTAAACCTACTATCTAATTATATTGTAGCATACTTTTACAAATTTAAATATTGTATTATAATTAGTTTACAAGGAGTTTAATTATGACTGATAAAGAATATCAAAAATTTATTAAAAGATATGATAAGTTTAAAGATAATAACTTACCTACCCCTTTTTGGGATGAGGAAAGGCAAGTACCCAAGTTTATCACATGTTAATAAAAAAAGTTTTGCAAGTAGCATAAATACTTGTTTTTTTGCGAAATTTTATCTT
>CANRAA010000025.1 GCA_947628485.1 uncultured Bacilli bacterium
AAAATCATGGGATATCCTAATGTATAAATAATACAGATAATTCATATAATATTATTGATTAGTATTTAAGAAACTTACGAAGCCTTAAGTCAATCTACCTAATTTCTTTTAAGAGATTAGGTATTTTTGTTAATTGGTGATTGTGATACAATTAAATTGTATGTTATTAGTGAAGTAAGTTTTCAAAGAAGATTTATGTTTAAATATCAATTGCATTCCGAACTTGACTGTGGTACAAGCTGCAATTAACGAAAAAAATAGTAAATAGAATTATTAGACTAAGAAACAAATATTTCTTAGTCTTTTTTTGAATTAAAGCGTGTTATAATTATAAATGAAAGGAATAATTTGGATGGATTTAGAAAATATAGATTATGAAATATTAAGAAGAGATTTAATAGATTATTTTGGTACGGCTATGTTCTCTGGACTTCCTATGGCTATTATGGATTTAAGTAGAGTAGAAAATGCCTCTTATAAAGAATTAATCGAAATAGCTTTAAATAATAATTTTGATTTAACAGATTATCAAAATCACAATCATTTGCGTTAACTCAAAATTAATGCTATAATTATCATGTGAAGGAGTGATTACAATGTTTAGTATGCAACATGTTATCATGTTTACATTAGTAATCACACCTGTTTAAACTAAATAAAATAATTAGTAAGCAGGTGTGAGTTTTTGTCATGCCTGCATCCGCCATACAGGATGCTGTATGGTTTTTGATTTAAAAATTAAAGGAGTGATTACTAATGTTAGATATAAGTTTAAATAATATAACCGTAAATTTTGGTTTTGGAAATATTTTAAATAATATTTCTTTAGATATAACATGTGGTGAAATAGTATCTTTAATCGGGGATAATGGAAGTGGTAAATCAACCATTTTAAAAATAATTATGGGAGAGTATAATCCTACTTCCGGAACCATAATGATAAGAAAAGATGCGAATATTGGCTATTTAAGTCAAAAAATAGAGGAAGAAGATAATGTTAAAGTTATTGATATTTTATATAAAAGTTTAAATAATATATTAGAAATAGATAAAAAATTAAAAAACTATGAAGAAAAAATGACAAAAACAAGTGGGGAAGAATTAGACAAAATAATTAATAAATATACTAAACTTCAAGACGAATTTATAAGAATGGGTGGATACATTGTAAAAGAAAAAGTAAATAAAATCGTATCTATATTTAATTTGGAAAATTTATTAGATACTCGCTTTTATGATTTATCAGGAGGAGAAAAAAGAATGGTTTCTTTGGCCTCCATTATTATGCAAAATCCTGATATCTTACTTTTAGATGAGCCCACTAATCATTTAGACATTGAGGCTATAGAATGGTTAGAAAACTTTTTAAAATCTTATAAAGGAACAGTTTTAATTGTTTCACATGATCGGATGTTTTTAGATAAAGTTTCAACTAAAACCATTTTAGTTAAAGATGGGAAGTTAGATATTTATTATGGTAACTATTCTTATTTTTTAGAAGAAAATAAAAAAAGATGCGAAACTCAAATTAAAAATTATAAAAATAATCAAAAACAAATTACTAAAATGGAAAAGTCAATTAAAAGGTTAAGAGAATTTGGCCGAATTGGGGATAATGAAAGATTTTTTAAAAGAGCTAATTCGATGGAAAAAAGATTAGATAAATTACCTAAAGTCGAAAAAATAAAAGAAGATAAAGATATTCCTATTACTTTTAGTCTTGGTAATAGATCAGGGGAAGATGTTTTAAAAATTACGAATTTAAATATTAATTTTGACAGTAAAGTGATAGTTAACGAGGCATCTTTAGAAATAAAGTTTCAAGACCGAGTTTGTTTAATTGGCCGAAATGGCTGTGGCAAATCAACCCTTATCAAAGAAATTTTAAAAAATAATGATAATATAAAATACGGAAGTAACGTAAAAATTGGTTATATTCCGCAAGAAATAGAATTTCCGAGTGATAAGACTTTATATGAAATAGCAAGAGTTAGTTTTAAAGATGACGAAACCCATTTAAGAAGTTCTTTAGCTAAATTTATGTTTTCGAGTGATAACATTTACAAAAGAATTAGTAAATTATCGGGTGGTGAAAAAGTAAGACTTAAACTTTTCTGTTTAATGCAAGAAGAAATAAATTTTCTAATTTTAGATGAGCCTACTAATCATATTGATATTAAAACAAGAGAAATTTTAGAAAAAGAATTAATGAAATATTCGGGGACTATTCTTTTTGTATCGCATGACCGGAGTTTTATTAATAAAATAGCTACAAAAGTAGTGGCCATTGAAAAGGGTAAATTAAAAGAATATTATGGTAATTATGACGATTATAAATTATTTAGAGAATTAAAAGAAAAGTAATTGTCAAAATATAAATTAATTGCTATAATTATTTCAACATCTTATAAAGAGTGATGGAGGGACTAGCCCAAAGAAGTCACACCAACCTATTAGATTAGGTGGTAATGCTAGATCGATAAGATAACTTTTTCTTACTCAAGATAAAAAGTTATCTTGAGTATTTTTTATTGGATGTTTTATTACTAAAAGTGAAGAGGAGGATGAAGTAAAATGAAACTTTATAGTAATGAAATTGTTTTTCGGGGTCATCATGACAAGGTATGTGACCAAATAAGCGATGCCTTACTTGATGCTTATATGAAGGGAGATGAAAACAGTCGGTGTGGCATTGAAGTAATGGGAGGCAAAGGGAAAATCTTTATTACCGGTGAAGTAACCAGTAAAACTAAAGTAAATGTTACGGGTATTGTAAAAAGAGTATTAAGGGACGTTGACTATGATGATGACTATGAGATAATCAATAATTTAGGAATGCAAAGTCCCGATATTGCAAGGGGTACGAATTTAAAAGTAGGTGAAGCTGGGGATAATGGCATGATGTTTGGTTATGCCTGTCGGGATACATTAGAATTGTTGCCTTTAGCCATGGTTATTTTACAAAAGTTTAGCCAAGAGTATGATTTATTAAGACAAAAAGATAAACGGTTTAAATCCGATGGTAAAGCCGAAATAACGGGCATTTATGAAAATAGCAAACTAATTAAAATTAAAACCGTAACTATTTGTTATCAAAATACGGAAGAAGAAAGAGATGCAACAGATAAAATAATTACAGATATGTTTAAAAAAATATGTCATAGTTATGAAATTGAAATCGAAAATATTTTAATTAATCCGACCGGTAAATTTTTAATTGGAGGTTTCCTTGGTGATGCTGGTCTTACGGGCAGAAAAATAGTTGTAGATAGTTATCAATCATTTGCAAGAGTTGGAGGAGGGTCTTTTTCTGGTAAAGATCCTAGTAAAGTAGATAGAAGCGGAGCCTATATGGCAAGATATATTGCCAAAAATATTTTGATTAATAATCCCAAGTATGAATGGTGTGAAGTTCAATTATCTTATGCTATTGGAATAGCCCAACCTTTAGCCATTTACATAACGACTAATTTAGGTGATTTAAAAGTGTCAAAAGGCTTATATAATAAATGTAAAGTAGCAAGTGTAATAAAAACGCTTAATTTACATCATATTTGCTATGAAGATACTGCCAAATTTGGTCAATTTAGATAAAAATTTATGTAAAAAAATGTATAAATTTTTCTTTTTGTTAATTTTTTGCATGAAAAAAAAGGAAATTCACAAAATAAATTGAACATATCAATAGAAGGAGAAAAAATATGGAAAGAACAATTGAAGAATTTGTTGAAGAAATTTCTGACAATTTTAGTGAACTTCTAGTTGAAGCATTTTACATTCGTTACATTCGTGAATTTCCCAAAAAAGACATGCGAAGATGTGTAAAATTAACCAAAGAAGAAATCATTAAAAAAATCGATAAACGATTCAACGATAAACTGATGTCAATAAAATTACCGCCAGTTTAAAATGAAAAAGGAGTTTTTTAACGAACTCCTTTAATTATTGTAGTTATTATTGTTGTTGCCGAACCATCCAGCTCCAATAATTATAACTAATAAAATGAATAAAACAATCCATATAGCAGCTCCTATGCCATAACCACTTGTATATCCTGCATAACCGCCACCGTAAGATGCGCCACAAGGAGTACCTGCGTAGTTGCCACCATAGTAGCCATTATTACCATAATAATACATATTATACCTCCTTTATGTATCTATTATATTTTATTAATTATAGTCATATTTTGACAATAAAAATGTAAAAATTATTTTTCTCTAATTTAAAATATGATATTATTAAAAGAGATGGATTATGAAAAATAAATTTTCAAAAATGGATAAACCGCTTCTTATTGTGATGATACTCCTTTGTAGTATCGGTCTTATTATGGTTTTTTCTTCTTCATCGGTAGCGGCTATTCTTAGATATAATAAACCCCCAACGTATTTTTTTGTAAGACAACTAGCTTTTTTAATCGCCTCGTTTATTGGGGGTATCATAATTATAAATATTCCCCTTTCTTGGTATAAAAGAATATCTTGGCTCCTTGTGGCGGGGATTATTGCTATCTTAGTTTTACTTTTAATATATGGTGGCCTTACGAACCATGCTCAAAGCTGGTTTTATATTCCTGGGACTGGTTTTGCCATTCAACCATCCGAATTTGCGAAATCATTTGTTATTATTTTTATGGCGACATTCTATAATAGTTTAGTAAAAAGAAAAATCAATAATGTTTATTTATATTTAATACCTTTATCTATGGCGGGTATTATTGGCATTTTAATTTTAATGCAACCCGATTTTGGAAGTGCGGCCATTCTTTTAGCTATTGCTTTTTGTATATTTATAAGTGTGCCGATGCAAAAATCGAATATGCCAAAGATTGTCATGATATTAGGCATTGGAGCTGTTATCTTAGGGGTCTTACTTTTATATAGTGGTTCTGATATTTTAAATAGTGAACAAATGAGTCGTTTTAAATTTCAAAATCCGTGTCAAAGATATAAGGAAAAAACGGGTTATCAAGTTTGTAATGGTTTTATTGCTATCAACAGTGGCGGTCTAACTGGTGTCGGTATTGGCAAAAGTACCCAAAAATATTTATATTTACCTGAAAGTCATACCGATTTTATCTTTGCTGTTTTAGTCGAAGAATTAGGACTAATATGTGGAATTGGTGTCTTAATGTTATATGCTATTCTTTTGTATCGCATTTTAAAAATTGCGAAAGAGTCTTATAACCTCCGTAATTCCATTATTGCTTATGGAACATTTTGGCTCTTTGCTTTCCACATAATCATAAACTTATGTGGGATGCTGGCTATACTACCTTTAACAGGAGTACCTCTTCCATTAATGAGTTATGGTGGATCTTCAACTTTAAACTTTATTTCGATGTTATTTTTATGTGAAGCGGTAGCAATTGATAATAAAAGTACCAAGTATAATTATGAGGTAGAAAAAATCGTAAATAGTAGAAAATAAGCATTTTTTACTATTTTTTTGTTGTATTTTGCAAAAAATTTCGCGAAAAAAAAGGAAATCCGCAAAAAAAGTTTAATAATAATAGTGAAGGGAGGAAAAAGAAGATGGATTTTAGAGAATTTTTTGCAGAACACAAAAACGCCTTTTTAATGTCTAGTTTGGCTTTTAATATTCTATTAATAATTCTATGCGTTTATTTTTATAATGCTTATAAAAATAAAGAATGTCCCGAGTGTATTTGTAACGAAAACAAATCAGTGGCCATGAAAAGCGCAAATGAATGTCAAGCCTCCAATAATAGTGTTAAAAGTCAAGATGCCAAATTCTACATTGAAGTAAAAGGCGCAGTTCTCAAACCTGGAGTCTATGAGGTCGATAATGAAATCATGATTGATGATGTCATTAATCTAGCTGGTGGTCTATCCAAAGATGCTTATACGAATAATATTAATTTAAGTCATAAAGTATCTAGTGAAGAAGTTATCTATATCTACACAGATGAAGAATACGCTTATCTTCATGAAGATATCTTTGGACCAACAATTGATACGGAGTGTCCAACCTCATCTTATGATATATCGGAGTGTACAAAAATAGCTAAAAGTGAAATAGTTACCGAAGAAGAATACAACAAAGATACTTGGGAAAATGAAGATACTAAAGATGTAAGTGATAGTTCAGATACTTCAACAACTTCAAATAATAATTGTGGTGTCGAAGTTAAAGAAGAGACAACCTCTGAAAATGAAAGTACCACCAATGGTAAAATAAATCTTAACACAGCATCTAAAGAAGAATTAATGACCATCGATTATATTGGGGATGCTAAAGCTAGTGCTATCATAAATTATCGTCAAGAAATAGGTTCATTTAAAAGCATCGAAGAAGTAAAGAATGTTAAAGGTATCGGAGATATCTTGTATTCCAAAATTAAAGACCATATTACGGTCGAATAAGTTATATTTTTTAATAAGTATTTTCTTAATTTTAGAAGTTTTAATATTTACAATATTTATAAAATACGAAAGTGTTTATGAAAACCCCAAAGTTTTAGAAGGCAAAGTTATTGAAGTAGAAGAAAAAACCAATTATTATACTCTTACTCTAAAAACGCCAGAGAAAGTTATATGTTATATAGAAAAAAATTATGATGCATTAAATTTACTTGGGAAAACTATAAGAGTAGAGGGAGATAAAAAAGATTTAATAAATAATACTATGCCACATAATTTTAATTATAAAAAGTATTTATATAATAAACATATTTATTTATCATTTAAGGTAAATAATTTAAAAGTTATTAAGAATGAAAATATCTTTTATAAAATAAAAAAAGGATTTAGAAATAGAATTACCGAAATAAGTGATAAAGATAATCAAATCAAAAATTATTTAAATTTATTTATTTTAGGTAATAATGATTACTTAGAAGATAATTTATATGATGTTTATAAAACTAATGGTATTTGGCATTTATTTTCTTTATCAGGATTACATTATAGTATTATAATTATCTTTTTGGAAAAAATACTTGCTAAATTTAAGTTTAAGAATTTTATAATTACTAGTTTTTTACTCTTTTACCTTTTTATTGTCGGATATAAAATATCTTTAATGAGAGTTGTCATTTATTATATTATAAAAAATATCTTAAATTATTTAAAAATAGAATTAGGTAGTCTTAAAATATTTTTCTTAGATATCTTTTTAGTAATTTTAATTAATCCTTTTATTGTTTATGATATTGCCTTTTTATATTCTTATATCCTTACTTTCTTTTTAATTTTAAATCAAAGAAAGATTAAGGGGAGTTATTTTAGAGTGTTATTTATAATTAGTTTAATTTCCTTTTTAGCGGCCTTACCTATTACAATTAATTTAAATTTTGAAATAAATTTATTAAGTATTATAGTAAATTTATTGGTAGTTCCTTTTATTACTTTTGGGGTATTTATTGTCTCTATATTAAGTTTTATTATTCCCATGTTTATTCCCATATTAAAAATGTTGGTCATAATTCTTGAGGACTTAAATAAAATTTTAAATAATTTTAAAATTATGATGATTATTCCTAAAATGTTTTTTATTTTAATAATAATTTATTATCTAATTTTATACTTTATGTTTAAATATAATAATATTAAATATTTTATTTGTTTAATTTTAATTATATTTATAAATATATTAATACCTAAATTAGATGCTAATTATTATGTTTACTTTTTAGATGTGGGAGAGGGTGATAGTGCCTTACTCATAAGTCCCTATAAGAAAGAAGTAATTATGCTTGATACTGGTGGTTCTTATAGTGATTATCATCCTTCCAAAAATACGATTACTTTCTTAAAAAGTTTAGGAATTAAAAAGATAAATTTGCTCATTACAAGTCATGGAGATATGGACCATGCTAAAGAGACTTTATATTTACTTGCTAATTATAAAATTGATAATATTATTCTAAATAAAAATGAGGAAAATACTTTAGAAAAAGAAATAAGAGCCAAAGGTCATGTTGTAAGTACATATGCAAGTAATCATTTTAGTTATTTAAATATTTTTGATTATAATACTTCGGATGATGAAAATAAAAGTAGTATAATTAGTTATTTTAAAATTAGAAAATATAATTTTCTCTTTATGGGTGATGTTCCCCAAAAAATAGAAAACAAATTTTTAAATGATTATAACTTACCAGTCAACTTTTTAAAAATAGCGCATCATGGCTCTAAAACAAGTAGTAGTGTTAATTTTTTAAAAGAAGTTAATCCTAATTTAGCGATTATCTCAAGTGGGCGCAATAATATTTATAATCATCCCTCTAGTGAAGTTATAGAAAATTTAGAAAAACTAAACATTAAATATTTAAATACCCAAACAAGTGGCACAATTTCGGTAAAAGTAAGCCAAAATGACTACAAGATAAAAACTTATGAACCATAAAATATAATACATTATATAATGTTTTATATAGATTAAGAGCCTGGCTCTTTTTTCTTTGGACTTTTTTGTGAATTTTTTCTTTGGACTTTTTCTTGACTTTGGAGTGGTTTGTGCTATAATATTCATCATTAAAAAAAGGGGGAAAATATAATGAATAATTTAAAAAAGAAATGGTTAAATTTATATACAACTTTAACCATGTATCAAAATGCTTATCGTTTAAAATCAGGTTTTCTAGCTGGAGTTACGGGATTATGTGCAGTTGGTCATGTACCTATTGATAATAGTTCCTTAAAAGCACTAGATACTAAAGAAACAATTACCGATACTTTATATGATGAAGATACCTACTATAATCTCTTTGCCCAAATTTTAAATATTGAAAATAATTCTTCTGATTATAATAGTTTTTTTGATGAAATAGATACTACTTTAAATATTTCTAAAAATTATAGTGAAGATGTAAAAAACTTAATAAATAGTATACTTACCAATGGTAATTATACTAAAATCAAGGAAAAAGTTGATAATGTGCTTGTTGTATTAGAAAATGAAAGTAGAGGACAAACTCTTAACCTTTTTGCACGTAATACCAGTGAATATAGTTTAGAAATTAATATAATAGATATGTCTAAACCAACTTACGAAAGACATTTATCAATATTGGTCGGTAAAAATCAAGAATTAACTATTTCTTTAATGTTTTATGATCAAAAAGGAATTATTATAAATTATCCATGTATTTATCAAATTTGCTATGGAGAAAATAATAAAAATTTAGTGATGGTGGTTGTTGAACCGCTTTATATTGAAGATGGAAAAGTTGTCTATGATGATAATGGAATGAATTACAATGTAACTGGTAATGAATATGAAATCTTTAAAATAATTATCGAAAGTTATTTTAATGGTTTATCTTTTGAAGATACGAGAAACATTTTAAAAGAATATATTTTAAATTATGAGGAATTACCTATACCTAGTGAAAGTATTTTAATAGAAGATGAAGAATTAAGAGAAAAACAACTTAAAATTTTAACTGACATAAAAAATAATAGGGCTAATTATGAAGACAATGAAAGGAGAAAATAAAAAATGAACAATAATTCAAATAATTTATTAAAGAAGGTAATCTCTTTATTAATTATGACTAGTACCATTTTATCATGTTGTGCTTGTACCCAAGATAAATTGGATGATAATAAAAATAAAAAAGTAACAAAAACAAATGATAAAAAGCAATCTAAAGTGGTAATAGAAAACTCTCAAGATAATGAGGGTGTTTACATAAGTGATGATGAAATTGATAGTCAAAAGCTTGTAAGTAATTATGAAAAATCTTCTGGACATCAAAATTCTGAAATCGGTACTTATAATACTAAGGATTATTACATTGTTTATATTGATGGTAAACCAACTTTATATTATCGTGATGAGGATTTAAATCAACTTTTTGATATTAATTATAAAGACAAATCAGTATTTATAGATTTGAAGGGGAATGATCCCGTTTACAATGAAGAAAATATAGTTAGTAGAGATGCGGTTATTCCATGTCAAGAAATTATATCATTTGATACATTTACTGGGGAAACTTATGAGTTTTTATCTAATGCTGAAAAATTGGATGATTTCATTGATGGCAATTATCAATATCCTCTTTCACATTATGATTTCGTGTTTTGTTTAGTTTTCCATGAAGATAATGATTTAGGCATTTTTAAATTTACCAATGCTTTAACTGAGGAAGTTGAATATCATATAGGATATCAAATTCGTTTTGACAATGATGCTGCTAAAACAATCCCTTTTGTTTACGATATAAAAGATAATAAAAATTATCGAATGCCTGATATTGGTGCAGTAGAATTTATAAAGATTAAGGATTATTGGGATAAAGATACTATTACAGCAAATGAAGCAACTGAAATTTTAGATAACTATATAAATGATCATAAAGTTACTTTAAATCGTACAAAATAAAAACCTTCTTGGTATAAATATTAATGGAGGATAATATTGAAATTTTTAACTCGTTGTAGTAAAATAATAATCGAATTAAGTAATTAATTCAAAATTAAAAGAGGAAACCCCATCCGTCAAAAGGGAATAATAAAAGAGGAAACTCCATCCGTTAAAAGGAAATAATAAAAGAAGAGACCCCATCTGTTAAAAGGGAATAATAAAAGTGCTAGGATAATTAATCCTGGTTTTTTTAAATTTAAAATAAAATATTGGTACTTTTCCTAATTTGTGAGATAATATATTCATGAATACATATTTGATTGCTAGTGAAACAATTTATTATATGAACCTTAAACTTAAGGAACTTAAAAATGGCATTACGAATGTTATTACTTTTAATTTACAAGAAAATACGATGGATGAAGTTTTAGAAGAGGCAAGTTACCTCTCTATGTTTAATGATGATAAATGTTTAGTAGTTAAAAATGCGAGTCTTTTTGGAACTTCTAAAGAGACGAATAAAAATAAAGAAGATAGCGAGAAATTACTTAAATATTTAGAACATGAAAATAAAAATACGAAGCTTATTTTTTTACTTAATGGGAAAGTGGATAATAAAAAGAAAATAGTAAATTTATTAAAACAGAATAATCATTTATTTATTTATCCTAGTATAAGTAAAACGGAAATGAAGAATGAACTTTTAAAAATAGTTAAAGAAAATAAATATACAATTGAAGATAATACTTTGTGGTATATTGTTAATAATTCGAATGGTTCTTTTGATTTAGCCATTAATGAACTAAATAAAATTATGCTTTATTACAGTAAGCCTACTTTAATAAATTATGTTGATGTTACCCATTTAATGGCTAAGACTATCAGCGAAAATAATTTTAAATTAGTAGATAGTATTATTGCTAAAGATTTAAGTAATGCTTTAATGTATTTAAATGAATCAAAAATATTTAAGGTAGAACCGAGTGTTATAATTTCTCTTTTGTATAGGGAGTTTAAGCTTATGCTTCAAACAATATTGTATGAAGAAGAGAAGTATAGTTATAGTGATATTTTAGGAGAATTAAAACTTGCTGATTGGCAAATGCAAAAAATAAAGAATAATTTACGAATGTATAAAAAATGGGAAATCGAAGAAGAAATTGTTAAACTAGGTCAAATAGATTATGATTATAAAAGTGGTAATAGAGAAAAAGATACACTACTTATTAGTTATATTATAGATTTATGTATGTAATTTTAAAAAATTGTGTTAAAATAGAAGAACTTAAAAAGGAGGAATATTATGGCTAAGACTGTGGTTATAGGTATGTCTGGTGGTGTTGATAGTGCCGTTGCGGCATATCTTTTAAAAAAAGAAGGTTATAATGTCATTGGCCTTTTTATGCGTAATTGGGATAGTTTAGTTAATGGGGAAGACTTTCAAAATGATGATATTATTTGTCCTCAAGAAAGAGATTATAATGATGCTTTAGATGTTTGTAAACATTTAGATATTCCTTTACATAGAGTAGATTTTATTAAAGAATATTGGGATAATGTTTTTAAATATTTTTTAGATGAACTTGAAAAAGGAAGAACTCCTAATCCCGATATGTTATGTAATAAATATATTAAATTTGATTTATTTAAAAAAGAAGCAGAAAAACTAGGAGCTGACTATGTAGCCACTGGTCACTATGCAAGAATAAAGAACGGCAAACTCTTAAGAGCGGTGGATTTAAATAAAGACCAAACTTATTTTTTGGCAGATGTTCCTGTTAATGGTTTTAAAAATGTTTTATTTCCCATTGGAGATTATACCAAACCCGAAGTAAGAAAGATTGCAGAAAAAGAAAATATACCTGTTTCTCATAAAAAAGACTCCACGGGTATTTGTTTTATTGGCGAAAGAAACTTTCAGCATTTTGTCCAAAACTTTCTTAAGACGAATGAAGGGCCAATTATAGATGTGGAAACTAAAGAAGTTATCGGTAAACATGAGGGACTCATGAATTATACCATTGGGCAAAGAAAAAACGTGGGCTTATCTGGACACACGGAAAGACATTTTGTTTGTGGTAAAGATGTCAAAAATAATATTTTATATGTAACGATTGGAAACCAAAAATATTTATATAGTGATGCTTGTTTAATTAGTAATGTGAACTTCATTAGTAGTGTTCATCCCACCTTTTGTACCGCTAAATTCCGTTATCGGGGCGAAGATGTTCCAGTGGAACTTGAATACTTAGAAGATAATAAAATTATGGTGAAGTATCCTTCTAAAGCCAAATCGGTAACTCCTGGTCAAGCTTGTGTTCTATATCTCGGAGAAGAATGTCTTGGTTGTGGTTTTATTGATGAGGTTTATAAAGATGGCGAAAGGCTTTGGTATTTATAATTTTTAAAAAATTTATGAACATGATAGATATTTAAGAGAACAACAACAAAGATATTAATTATTTCCGAAATAACTAAAGTATACATTCCAATATGGAAATAAGAAAATATTATTAATGTAATTATTTTAATTATGACGCCCACAATGGTGATTTTCATCGTAATGTGGGCTTTATTAATGGCTTGTAAGAAACTCATTAAAACATTTTCAATATAAAATAAAGGAAATATAGGGGCAAGAACTTTAATATAATTAAGACCTAAAGTAGTTTTATATAAAGTAGTTAAGATAAATTTAGCAAAGAAAATTAAAATGGCGGAATAGATTAAACCAATGGTAATGGAGAAAAATAAACTTTCTTTTAAACGTTTTTTTAAAAGTTTAATATTATTATTTAAATAATGTTTACTAATTTCGGGGATTAAAGCGGCGGAAATAGCCGTGATAAAAAAAGAGGGTACCGTTAAAATTGGAATTGTATATGCATTATAAGCCCCATATTCGACTAAGATATATTTGTTTCCATAACCATTTAAAGAAAGAAAATTTTTTAAAATAATGGGTTCAAAGAAATAACCAATATTGCCAATTATTCTTGATGATACTGTCGGAAGAGATATACTTAAAATGTTTTTTAAAGTATATTTATCAAAGATGATATTTTGTTTTTTTATTTTAATATTTTTGGGAAGAAAGGCTAAATTAACAAAAATGGAAACTAATTCTTCAATAAATGAGAAAACAAATAAACTACAAGAGGCTAAGATAATGCTTTTTTTAATAAGAAGAGGAACAATAAAGAAAATTAAAAGTCCTCTTACTATTTGTTCAATAACATTGGAAACCACATTGGGAAGCATATTTTGTTTCCCATAAAAATAACCTTTAATAATTGAAGATATGGAAATAATGGGAAAAGTTAAACTCATGGCAATAATAAGTAAATAACATCTTTCTTCATGTAATAAAGAATTAGCCATAAATTTAGCAGAAAATATCATAAAGAAAACTACTAAAAAATTAAGGAGCATAATAAAAATAGTTGAAGTGGAAACTATTTTTAAGTTATTGTGTTTATTCTCAGCTACTAACTTTGATATAGTTGTAGGAAGAGCAAGGGTAGCAATGGTTATAAGTAGAGAATAGGTTGGCATTACTAAAGAATATAGGCCCATTACTTCGGCTCCCACAATTCTTGTAAAAATAATGCGGTTTATAAAACCCAAGATTTTTGTAATGATACCCCCAAAGATTAAAATAAGGGTTGTTTTGACAAATAGATTAGTACTTTTCATAAATCACCTTTAAATGCAAAATAAAATATTATATAATAATATTATGAATGGAGTTGAATTTTTATGGCCCAAGCATTTGAAAAATTTAGTTCATTAATGGATTTATACAATCGTCTTTTACCAGCTTTAAAAGCGAAGAGTGAAGAATTACAAAGAGAAAAACTAAATATAAGCGAAAAAGATATTTGGTCTTATTGTATGAAATGTAAATGGCAAAATCGAAAAGATTTACGAATACATGAACTAGTTGACGATATTTTAAATGTGGATGCTTATAAGATTGAACTATTTTTAAAAAATAAAAATTATGAGGTGTTATAATAAATGAAAGATACATACATTGATTTTGAAACATTAAAAGAAAAATTAAATTATTTTCCGGAAAGTTCTTTAAAAGTAATTGAAGAGGCTTATCTTTATGCGAAAAAAGAACATGAGGGAGAAAAAAGACTTACGGGGGATGATTTTATTACCCATCCTTTACATGTGGCAGAGATACTAGCTTCTTTAAATGCGGATGATGTTACCATTACTTCGGCTTTGTTACATGAAGTCTTAAATAATGGGAAGAATGCTACCAAGGAAGAAATTGAAGAGAAATTTGGAAGTGAAGTAGCAACCATTGTCGATAGTATTTCCAAAATAAATAAACTGGAATTAATGGATGAAACAGAATCATCTGCTATCTATTTAAGAAAAGTTTTAGTAGGACTTGCCGAAGACCCAAGAGTTTTATATATTAAACTGGCGGATAGACTCCATAATATGCGGACTAACTGGGCGGTAAAGATTGAAAAACAAAAAGATAAAGCCAATGAAACAATGACGGTTTTAGTCCCTATTGCCCATCGTTTAGGAATTAACTCTATTAAAAGTGAACTTGAAGATATTTGTCTTAGTTATTTAAAACCCGATGTTTATCAAGATATCTTAGAAAAACTTGATAAAACGAAATTAGAACTTAATGATAACTTACAAGAAATGAAAGAGAGTATTTCCCATCTATTAACGGAAAATGGCATTGAACATGAAATAAAAGGAAGAGTTAAAAGTGTTTATAGTATTTATAATAAACTTAATAATGGCAAACGTTGGGATCAAATCTATGACATTTTAGCCTTAAGAGTATTTGTTAAAAAAGAAACGGATTGTTATACCGTTATTGGGTTAATTCATTCTAAATTTAGACCCCTTCCGAAAAGATTTAAAGATTATATCGCAAATCCTAAGGCTAATATGTACCAAAGCTTACATACTTCGGTCTTTGGTTTAGATGGAGAGGTTTATGAAGTCCAAGTAAGAACTTATGAAATGGATGAAATTGCTGAAAAAGGGATGGCCTCTCACTGGTCTTATAAAGAAAAAGGTACGAAAAAAGTTCAAGCCGTAATGGAACAAAAACTAGAGATGTTTCGAAATATCATCGAAACGAATAATGAAGAGTCCGATTCTTCATTTGCCTCTAATGTTCAAAGTGACTTACTTAGTGAATTAATCTATGTCTTTACACCAAAAGGTGATGTTATTGAACTACCAAAAGATGCTACTCCTCTAGATTTTGCTTATCGTATTCATGGTAAAGTCGGAGACACTACTGTGGGTGCCATCGTTAATGATAATATTGTGCCTTTATCTTATAATTTACAAAATAATGATATCGTAAAAATTATTACCAATAATAATGCTACTCCTAACCAAGATTGGTTATCGATTGTTAAAACTACCCAAGCTAAATCGAGAATTAAAGCTTTCTTTAGTAAAAAAGAAAGAGAAGAGCATATTGAAAAAGGTAAAAATATTTTAGAAAAAGAAATTAGAAAGAAAAAATTAAGTATTAGTGAAGTTTTAAGTGAAGAAAACTTAAATAAAATATTTAAAGATTTAAAAATTGATAGTTTAGATGAATTATATTTACAAATTGGTTCTTTAAGATATACGGCTGGTTATATTATTTCTTTAACTACGGAAGATAAACATAATGTGGAAGATATCTTAATGGAACGAATTGGTAAACCAAAAGTAACAGAGTCTAAAAATGATGTAATTATTGATGGAAATACCAATATTATGTATTCTTTAGCTAAATGTTGTATGCCCGTTAAAGGGGATGATATTATTGGTTTTATTACCAAAGGTGAAGGAGTAAGTATTCATAAAAAGAATTGTCCTAATGTCACTGATAAAGATAATCGAATTATTCCTGTTTCTTGGAATAATGATAGTGATAGTACCTATATTACTATGATTTCTTTATATGTTGCTAATCAAGCATTCTTAGTTGATTTAGTAAATGAAGCCGCGAAAGAAAAAATAACCATTATTGAAATAAAAAATAAAGATATGGATAATGGCACTACTTTATGTAATTTGACGATTAAAGTTAAAGATAAAGAGGCTCTAGACCATTTTAAAAGACAACTCGAAAGCTTTAAAAATGTGGAAGTGAAGGAATAAGAATGAAAGTCGTAATCCAAAGAAGTAAATATAGTAATGTTGTTATTGATAAAAAAATTTATAATGAAATTCCAAATGGTTTAGTCGTATTTTCTTGTTTTACAGAAGGAGATACTATTGAAGATATTAATTATATCGTTAAAAAAATAATTAATTTAAGAATTTTTGATGATGAAGAAGGTATCATGAATAAAAGTATTAAAGATGTGGGAGGTAATATTTTATCTATCAGTCAATTTACTTTATATGCCGATACGAAAAAAGGTAATCGTCCTAGTTATATTAAGGCTTTAAATGGTAAAGAAGCAACTAAGTTATACGATTTATTTAATACAGAGTTAAATAAAGAAATTAAAACTGTTCCTGGTATCTTTGGAGCCGAGATGGAAATAAATATTACCAATGATGGACCAATTACCATAATTGTTGATAGTAAAAATAAATAAGTATTTAATGAGAGTGAAAGAAATTTTTTATTCTTTTTAAAGATAAAATAATAAAGTGTCTAAAAAATAGACATTTTTTCTTTGTATTCGAGATATGACTGAATTAAAAAATAAATGCACATCAAGAGATAAAAAATTAAATTAAAGTAATAAATGCCCATAAAATAAGAGAAAAAGTGAAATAAAAGGTTGCAATTTTAATAAAAATATATTAAAGTATAACATGCAAGGAAAAATTATTCCAAGCAAAAAATTGTATCGGATTAGTCATTTTTAAGA
>CANRAA010000026.1 GCA_947628485.1 uncultured Bacilli bacterium
TACACCTCCAATCCTCTATAATCACAGAATCTTGCACAACACTTTGTTTTCCCTATGTCTATTCCACATATCAAAGTATCTTGTGTAATTCTTTCGATTTTTTCATTTACTCTCATAACTTCATCCTCCTAGATTTATTTTACCAAATTTTGTACTACTTGACTTATCTAGTTTTTATTATAAGAGTCTTTCTATAATATATTCTTTAAATCCCTAATATTTTTAATAGTTTCGTATTTTTCACTTTCTTCATTTGTCTTCCATATGGCTCTTATTCCTAAAGACAAAGGAAATATTACATCTTTTTCTAAACTATCGCCAATATAGATGCATTCTTCTTTTTGATAATTCTTTAAAATAACATCAAAAGCTTTGGAATTAGGTTTAAAATAGTTTTGGTCGGCCCCAATGACATCTTTAAAATATTTTAGTATGCCGGATTTTCTTAATCTTTCTTTTTGACATTCGGTAAACCAATTCGTAAGAACATATAAATCATACTTTTGACTTAAGTATTCTAAAGTATCAATAACACTTTCATTCTTTTCCACACAAGCATCTAAATTTTTCATGTACTTATCTACAAATTCTCCCGTTAAATTAGTGCCACACTTCTCATTAATAAAATTAACTAAATCATTCTTTTCTAACTTTTCTTTAACTTTTTCATTTTCATCAACAGTTTCAAATATCTTATGTATTAACTCAATACTATAATCAAATCCTTCTTCTTTTATTGTTTTAACGATAGCCTTAAAAAACTCTTCTTTCCATTCAATTAAGGTATTATCCACATCAAATATAACTGCTTTTATATTATCACCCTCTTAAATACAAAAAATTCATAAACAAAGGACGAAAAATTTCCGCGGTACCACCTTTATTTATGAATTTATTCATACACTTAACATTATAAAGCATGTCTGCTTCTTAACTCCTTTGTTCATACCTAATTACAATCTTTGTTAATTTCCACCCACCATTAACTCTCTATATAAGACTATGTAATTATCACACAATCTCTTCGTTAAGTAAGTTTAGTTTATCACAATTATTTTAGATAATCAATTACATTTTTGCTACAACATTATGTTTTGTGAATTATTTTTAAATATTTTTAATAAATTATTTTCTTATATTTTATTAAAAAAAGATGTTTTAATTAACATCAATTTTATTTACAATTAATTTTGTAATTATTTTAGCAAGTTTAATATTATTATCATCCTTTTTATTACTGATTATTATGACAAGCCCACTACAATCTACGGATGTTATAATTGGTATAACACTAAAGTATGCATTAGTATTAAAGTCACTTTCTAAGGTCTCACTGGTATAAGACTCACGATTATCAATTAAACTTTTATATTTTTCATTTAAAGTAATGCTATTTATCTCTTTTAAATTGCTACTCGTAGCAATAATCTTCTCTCTATCACTAATAATAACTCCTACATTACATATATCACAAATAATATTACAAAGATTTTCACTTATATCTTTAATATTTTCAACTTGCGAATATTTTTTTATTATAATAGCATTATCTGATGTATATATTTCTAAAGGTTCTCCATCTCTAATACCTAAGTTATATCTTATTTCTTTCGGAACTACAATTCTTCCTAATTCATCTATTCTTCTAGTAATTCCACTTTTAATCATTTACTACCCACTCCTTTTTATATTGTAGGTAGTTTTTAGTAATTTATACTAATTATCTTTAACGGCAAGTAAAAGTTTTACTAAATAGTAGATATAATGCTCTGGTAATCCTTTATAAAAGAGGGTTATAATTATATTTTTATGAAGATATTTAATATTAAACTTTGTAGAGATACTCATAGTCTCAAATAATAATTTATCTCCTTTAATATTACTAGATACATCTTCTGGTAAGGTAATTTCAACAATACGATCAGTTTTATTAATTCTCGTAATATTTAACATCTTACAAAGATTAGTAAACCATTCTTCATACATGTAAACTTCCATATCACTATCGATTTTCCCAAACCTATCTTCAAGTTCGGCTTTTACTTCTCGTAATTTTTCTAGGGAATCAATTTCATTAATCTTTTGATGAATTTCAATTTTGATATCTTCGTCAGAGACATAATCATCTTTAATATGCGTAGATACCTCAATTAAATTTTTATTATCGGTATCTTCTTCTTCGACATACTCTCCTTTAGCTTTCTTTAGTTCATCTTCAATTAGTTTCATATACAAAGATATGCCGACAGAGTCAACAAAACCAGCCTGGTCACTACCAAAAATATCGCCAGCCCCTCTTATTGATAAATCACGCATCGCTATTTTATAACCACTTCCAAGTTCCGTAAATTCCTTAATAGCTTGGAGTCTTTTAACCGCAATATCATTTAACATCTTTTGCTTATTATATAATAGGTAGGCATAAGCTACTTTATCACTTCGTCCAACTCTTCCTCTTATTTGGTATAATTGGGCAAGGCCAAAATTATCAGCATCATAAACAATTAATGTGTTGGCATTCGCTATATCAATACCATTTTCAATAATTGTCGTACAAATTAAAATATCAAATTCATAAGCTACAAAATCTTCCATAATAGTTTCGAGTTCTTCTTTACTCATTTTACCATGGGCTACTCTTATTCTTGCCTCCGGTACCAAAGTGCTTATTTTACTCGCTATTTTATCTAAATCTTCAATGCGGTTATATAAAATAAATACTTGTCCTTTTCTAGATAATTCTTTATAAATAGCATCTTTTACTAATAAATCTTGTTCTTCAATAACATAAGTTTGAACAGGATACCTATTAATTGGAGGCGTATCAATAATTGATAAGTCCCTTAAACCCGATAAAGCCATTTTTAAAGTCCTTGGTATTGGGGTCGCTGATAAAGTTAGAACATTAACATCATTTTTATATTCTTTAATTTTTTCTTTATGTTTAACACCAAAACGTTGCTCTTCATCCACTACTAAAAGACCTAACTTAGAAGGTTTAATATCGTCACTTAAAATGCGGTGGGTTCCAACTAAAATATCTATTTTACCCTCACTTAAAGCACTTATTATATATTTACCCTCTTTAGGGGTTGTAAAACGATTAAAAAGACGAATATTTACCGGAACATCTTTAAATCTTTCCTTAATTACATTGTATTGTTGTTTAGCTAAAATCGTGGTTGGACACAAATACATTACTTGATAATTATTAATAACAGTTTTAAATATGGCGCGCATGGCGACTTCCGTTTTCCCAAAACCAACATCACCACAAAGAAGTCTATCCATTGGAACAGCACTATCCAAATCATTTTTAATCTCCGCAATGGCTTTAGTTTGGTCTTTCGTTTCTTCATAAGGAAAAGATGAAGCAAATAAACTTTCTTCTTCATAATCTTGGTAAGCAATTCCTTTAATACTGGCTCTTTTTTGGTATAAATCTAAAAGTTCTTTCGAAATATCTTTTGCTTTCGCTTTAATATAGGTTTTTGTCTTTGACCAACTTGCCGAATTTAATTTATTAATTTTCGGTTTTATCCCATCTTTACTCGAATATTTATAAATAGAATTTATTTTTTCAACCGGAATATATATTTTATCATTACCTTCATATAATAATTGAATATAATCTTTTTTTAGGCCATCTTTGGTTAAAGTAACAAGGCCATTATAAATTCCGATACCATGATTTAAATGAACGATATAGTCTCCTTTTTCTAAATCATTATAACTTTTAATCTTTTTGCCAATATGTAAGTTATTTTTATATTTAGGCATTTCTTTTAAAGGAGAACCAATGTCATATTCCGATACACAAACGATGTCATTAAAAATAAAACCTTTATTAATTCTCTGCTTAATGATATTAGCCTCAGGTATTAAATTTTTAATAGTTTTAATTTGTTTATCTAAAGAAAGATAAAAATAAACTTTTTTCTTTTCTTTTTGCCAATGGTAATAAGTATCTTTTAAAAGTTCAAAATTTTCATTAAAGTTAGGTATTTCTTTAGCCACTATATCGGTGGGATTATTAATATTATCAATGTATAGTTCAAAATGAGGATTAATATCTTCAAGATTATACATATACTTTTCATTTTCATTATTATTTTCTTGATATTCCAATATTTCTTCAGATAATTTTTTATAAGCCATCATTATTTGGTCTTTATTTAAATAAACAACAATTCCCTCATTTGAATAATCATATAAAGAACTTTTATCAGTAGTTTCTACTTCGGTAAAAGGTTTTAAAGTAATTTCTTTAATTTCATTTATTGTTCTTTGATTATTCTCGTCAAAATATCGAATAGATTCAATCGTATTATCAAACAATTCTATTCTTATTGGATGTATTTCATTTACAATATAAATATCAATTATAAAACCCCTTAAGGAATATTCACCTGAGGTTGTTACTAAAGACTCTTGTTTATAACCAAAATCCTCTAGAGTATTTATAAGATTGTTTCTATTTATTTCTTCATTAACTTTTAAACTATAACTATTTTGACTACTTATACTAGGTAAATATTTTAAATAACCCATTAAGTTAGTAACAATAATCGTTTTTTTATTTTTAATTTTTTCCAAAACATTTAATCTACCTAAACTAAATTCTGGCGACATCGCCACAACTTTTGAAGTAATAAAATCATCCATTGGAAATAATTCCACATCTTCGGTATGCGTTTTTAAAGCATTATAAACTTTATTACTTTCATATAAATTACTTGTTACTAAAATAACATTTTTATTTTCTTTTTTAAATAATTCTAACAAGTAAAAAGCGATTAACTCATTTGTTAACCCATATGTTACCGAATTATTTTGAAAGTTAAAAAGTTTATCAAACGGCATATTTATCCTCCAAAATTTACTATTTTATCTATTATTTTTCAATATTACCATCAATAAAATTATCTATTAATTCATTAAATTTAGGAAAATTACTTTCGATTAACTTTAATTCATCATCTGGTATTTTAGCTAATACATATTTATCTGTAGGCATTAAACTATTCTTACCAATGCCGACCTTTATTCTTAAGAATTCTTCACTAGATAACTCACTTATTATTGATTTAATTCCGTTATGGCCTCCCGATGAACTATTTTTCTTTACTTTATAAGTACCTACTTTTAAATCTAAATCATCTTGAATTACTAAGATATCTTCAATTTTTATTTTATAAAATTTAACGACTTTACTTACTGCCATACCGGATAAATTCATATAAGTAAGAGGTTTAATAAATATAACATCTTCCCCATTAATCTCGGTGCTATAGAAATTACTTTCCATTTTATTTTTCCAGTCGACTTTTCCTAAGTAATTATCTAAAACCATAAATCCGATATTATGCCTAGTATTTTTATATTCTCTACCTGGATTACCTAACCCTACTACAAGTTTCATACTTCCTCCTTAAATATATTTTGATAAGTAGTCCTTCCTTCAATACTCACGGGATTACTTATTTTTATACCCATTTTACTATTTTTAATACATCTTACTAAAACCATACTTGGTTTATTTTTATTTTTAGTTTTAATAAGTTCAATATTTTTAACATTTAACTTATATTTATTACCAAAAATAATTATCTCGTCTAATCTCTCAATTCGATGGATTAAATAAAATTCTCCTTTACTATTTAAATGCTCACTTGCAATCCTAAAAATATCTTCAAGAGTTACTAATATTTCGTGCCGGGCTATTGCAAGTGGTTCAAAATCATTAGTATAACTTTTTTCGTCCACCTTAAAATATGGGGGATTACAAGTAATTATATCATATTTTTTTAATTCTTTGATAGTTTTAATATCTAAAATATTATTATTATAGACAGTTATTTGATGGTCAAGTTTATTATATAAAATGCTTTTAACGGCTAAATCATAAATATCTTTTTGCACTTCGATGGCCTCGATGTTGGCTCTAGTTTTAGTTGATAATATTAATGGTACTGAGGCATTACCGGCACACAAGTCTAATATTTCTTTAGTTCTATTCGTTAATTTAACATATTCTGCCAGTAAGATAGAGTCAATTGAAAATTTAAAATGGGTATCATATTGATAAATCTTTAAATCATAATCATATAAATCATTCAATACTATCTTCGGTGTTTTCATTAAAATCTACTTCTTCTTTATTACTACCCACTAAAACTTTACATTTACGATTTAAAACATCCACACTGACAACTGAACCTTCACCATTTGGGGTATTAATTGTATCACCAACACTCGGAAGTCCTTTACTACATTCTAAATAATTATCATCTTCATATTGTAAACAACATAGAAGTCGACCACATAAACCATTTATTTTAGATGGATTTAAAGCTAAATTTTGATTTTTAGCCATATTCATCGAAATAGCGTCAATATGATTTAAGAATCTAGAACAACATATTCTGCCACCACAAATACCAATACCCCCAATTTCTTTAGCTTTATCCCGAGCTCCAATTTGGCGAAGTTCAATTCTCGTGTGATATATACCCGCAAGTCTTTTTGCCAGTTCTCTAAAGTCTACTCTTTCATCAGAAGTAAAATTAAATAATAATTGGGTTCTGTCAAAAGTAAACTCCGCACTTAATACATGCATATTAAGACCTAATGTTGCCACTAAACTTTTACATTTTTCTAAAGCGCCACTGGCTTCAGTTAAAAGCTTTAAGTATTCTTCTTTATCTTCTTCTTGGGCATATCTAATGATATTTTTATAACTATTTTCTTCTTCCTCAGTTGAAATTATGCCACTAATCTTGCCATATTGTAGACCCTTTTCTGTTTCAACAATTACATAATCCCCACTTTTATAATCATCATTACCATTAAAATAATAACTTTTACCTTGTTCTTTAAATTTAACACTATAAACTTTCATTATTAATGGCCTCCATTTCTATTACAAACTTATCTAGTAACAAATCTAAATTAACATTATAAGTTAACACTTTCAAATAATCTATTAATAAATTAACTTTCTTTTTTAAATTATTTATACTTAATTTATCTAAGAATATTAAATTATCTTTTATTTCTTTACCAAGCATTTTATTATTCATGGCCTCTTTATATTTTTTTAAAGCCATTTGCATTAAAATTTTAATGTCATCCTTGGTATATTCTCCTAGACACTCTTTATTATACAAGATTAATTTACTTTTTTCCATTTCAATTTTTGTTAAATAGTCATTTAATGTATTTAAATAAGTATTATATTCTTCTTCATTTAGTCCTAATTCTTCATAATCACTATTGGTAAAATTAACATCAATGTTTTGACATCTACTAACAATAGTGGAAATAACATTATCTTTATTATTAGTGATAAAGAAACCTATAACATCCCCATCTGGTTCCTCTAAAAATTTTAACATCGTATTAGCAGATTCCTTATTCATCTTCTCAGCACTCTTGATTATATAAATATTTTCCTTAGTATATTGGGAATCTTTGGAAAATAAATATTTAAGTTCTAAGATTTGTTCTTTCTTAATAAACATTCCATCTGGCTCAATTACTTTTAAACTAGGAAGATTATGAACATCAATTAAATGACATAAAGAACACTTATTACAATCATCCACATACTCATTAACGCAAAAAATGTTCTTTATAACTTTTAAAAGAACTTCATAACATTTAGCAATATTATTAGTTGATATCAAATAAGCATGAGCTAATTTTTTATCGTGATAATATTGAATTAAATTTTCTAAAGCACTACTTTCTATACTTACCTCCAATTACAAAATATAGAGAATAGCAAATAGCGATAATAAACCAGGTACTCCTAAGAAAGATGTAACTGTAATTGTTGAAATATTTATTGGTAAATAGACACCAACATTTTTAAGCATTATATTAATACCATAAATAATTCCAAATGCAAATACTATTCTTTTTAAGATTGTACCTAGTTTATTCATCATAATATCACCCACTAAATTTTATTTCCCGGGAAATATTTTTATTCCGAAATCTTTTTGCGATCCTCTAATGCTTTGTCTAAAGTTATAATATCTAAGTAATCAATCTCGGCACCCATTGGAATTCCATAAGATAATCTAGATATTGTAACGTTTTTCTTTTCAAATATTTTTTTTATATAAAGAGTTGTTGTTTCTCCCTCGATAGTTGATTTTAAAGCTAAAATCAACTCCGGATTTTCTGCCTCTTCAACTCTTTTTACTAAGGAAGATATATTAATATCTTCTGGCCCAATGTCATCCATTGGAGATATTAGTCCGTTAAGAACATGATATACACCTTTATAATTACCTACTTTTTCAAAAGAAAATACACTCTTATAATCTTCTATAACACATATTAGATTTTTATCTCTTGTGCTATCACTACAAATATTACAAATATCATTTTCAGTTAACTGTCCACATATAGTGCAATTTTTAAGTTTAGATTTTGTATTTTCTAAAACTTTAGCCATATCTTTCAAGTCATCGTCTTTTAAATCAATGGTTGCAAGAGCCATTCTTTCTGCAGATTTATCACCAACACCAGGCATCTTTTTATAAAAATTAATTATTTTTTCTAATGTTTCAGGATATATCATAATTACATTAACCCATCTAAGGCCCCAGCATATTGACCTAATTTTTCATTCATTGCTTTACTTATTTTAAGTAAGGCATCTTTACTAGCAATTAAATACATGTCTTCTAATATCTCTTTATCTTCCTCAGATATTGGACCTTCTTTTGTTATTTTAACACTCTTTACTTCTTTAGAACCTGTATAAGTAATTTCGACCCATTCACTTTTCCCCACAAATTCGGTTTTTTCTAACTCTTCTTTTTTAGCCGTTATTTCTCTTTGTATCTTTTGGGCTTGAGCCATTAAATTTTGCATATTCATAATTATTCACCTCCCTTAAATTATTTCTACTTTATCTTTATCAAAAACATCATTTATTTCTGTTTTTGATTCCAATACTTTTTCTTCCATATAAACGTATCCTTTTTTATTTTTTAAATTAGCAATATATTTTTCTTTTTCTTCTTTCCATCTATCTTCTCCAATAAATACTAATTTATATTTTGAAATATTTTCTTTTTCTAAATCATTCTCTATTTCTAAAGACATTTTATTAGCCATATCTACATTATGTTTATTATTAGTAATTAAAATTAAATGTGTAGGAGAAGCCGCGACTACATTACTATCTTCTAATATTGCTTTAATTTTACCATTATTAGAAACAGTTATATAATTTTTTAAATCTTTTTTTGCCTGCTCTAAAGCTGTCTTTTTAGCGTCCACAAAACAATTATTAATTCTAATTTTTATAAATTTTTCTAGATTATCATTTATTTCATTCTCTGTTTTTACGTCTTCCATTTTGGATTGCTTATTTTCTAATACAATATTATTTTTTTTTGTTTCATGTACATCTTCTATTGATTTTTCTTCACTAACATTAAATTTATCTACTTTTTTACCAGTATTAAAATAATCTAATAAAATCATTTCTAATATAGTATAAGAATCAACATTAATATTTGTTTTAGATAAACTATCCGCTAAAGACAAAACAATATTTTTATAATCATCAAATTGAAGGCGACTATATTGACCATTTATCTTATAATTTTTAGCCTTATTACTTATAACATCAATTATCTTCTTTATCAAACTTTTATAATCAACAGCTCTTATGCGATATTCATTTATAAGGTTTAAAAATATATCAACGTCATTATCTTCAATGGTTTGAATCAAATCACTAATGCCTTTTTGGGAAATAGTTTTTATTTGTTTTTCAATTAATTCTAAGGTAATTTTATCAGAATTTTTGGATAATTGATCTAAAAGACTTAAAGCATCTCTCATACCACCTTCAGAAAGATAAGCTATTTCCTCTAAAGCATCGTCATCTATACTAATATTTTCTAACTTACATATTTCTTTTAATCTCTTAACAATATCACTAATTTTTATCTTTTGAAAATCAAATCTCTGACATCTTGATAAAATGGTAATAGGCACATTTTCAATATTAGTTGTGGCTAAAATAAATATTGAATGAGCTGGTGGTTCCTCTAATGTTAATAACAAAGCGTTAAAGGCACTCGTTGATAACATATGAACTTCGTCGATAATGTAGACTTTATATTTACCATTTGTCGGTGTTAGTTTGACATTTTCAATTAATCCTCTTATTTCATCAACACCATTATTGGAAGCAGCATCAATTTCAATAATATCGGGATTATCGTGAAAATTAGTACAAAAATCACACTTTCCACATGGTGAACCATCTACAGGTTCTAAACAATTTATAGCTTTCGAAAACACCTTTGCGGTTGTTGTTTTTCCTGTTCCCCGTGGTCCAGAAAAAATATAAGCATGGGATATATTATTATGAATAATAGAATTTTTTAATGTTTTTATTATATAATCCTGGCCAATAATATTTTCAAAATCATCTGGTCTATATTTTCGATAAAGCACTTTGTATTTCATGATGTAATTCCTTTCACCTTTAATTATACCATATTAAAAATGATTTTTTACTATTAATCACGCAAATTTTTAAAAAAATTATCAATTAATTTTTGATATTTTAATTTTAACCCTTTACAAAAGTTTGTTTGTGTAAATACATGGTTACTTTTATTTTGATTTATCAGATAATAAACTTTATCTATCCGACATTCTTTAATTATCATCTCACACATTTTACAAGGCTCTAGGGTAACATACATATCACAATCATTAAGACGCCAATCTTTTAATTTTTTTTCGGCTTTTTGAATAGCTTTTATTTCAGCATGACCAATTACATTACATTTTTTTTGACGATCATTATATGCCTTACTGATTATTTTATTATTTTTAACTATAACTACCCCAACTGGAATTTCTTTTTTTTTATATGCTTTTAAAGCTTCTTTATATGCTTGCTCCATATATTCATTCATAACTATCATCTCCACTAAAAAAGCACACACAAATAGGAACTGATGTGGCTGCTGTCTTCCAACTCTGACCAGGTTACAGTATATTTGTTGTGCATTAAAATAATAACATATTTATTATTATTATGCAAATTCTAATCACGTTTCACGTGAAACATTAAATTTTATATTTTACAATACTCAAAAATTATTTAATAACGTAATAAAATTTAAAATTTTAAAAATCAATAACATTTATTATATTAATTATAATATTTTTTTATTATACATTATTATTCTATTATTATTCACTGTTAATAATTTATATAAAAAGAAAATCAATGTTTCACGTGAAACATTGATTTAAAATTTTATTTCCCGGGAAATAATTATTCTTGCAATTTATCAACTGAAGTTTCTTGTTTCATTGCATCGTCAATTGATTGCTTAACAGATTGATCTTCACTACTATTTTCATCTTCATTATTAATATGATCAACAACACTAACTGTAGCAACACATTGATTATCTCTTAATGAAATTAATCTTAACCCTTGCGTAACTCTTCCTAATGTTGAAATTTGATTAATCGGTAATTTAATAGTAATACCAGCATTGGTCATAATAACAACATCTTTATCATCTTCGGCTACTTTAGCCGCTACTAAATTTCCATTCTTTTCAGTAACATTAAGAGCAAGTACACCTTTGCTTCCTCGTTTTGTTTGCCTAAATTCACAAACTTTTGTGCGTTTTCCGTATCCCTTCTCTGTTACCAGTAAAATAACTGAATCTTCTGAAACAACCTCTGAACAAATACATTCGCCACCACTTAAATTAATACCTTTAACACCAGCAGCAGTTCTACCCATGGCTCTAATTTCATTTTCTGAAAATTTAACCATTCTACCTTTATCACTACCTAAAAGAACTATATCATTACCAGTTGTCTTTTTAACATCAAGTAGTTCATCATTATCCTTTAAACTAATACATAATTTACCAGTAGTTCTAATACTGTCAAATTCGCTAATAATAGTTTTCTTAACAATACCTTTTTTGGTAGCAAATAGTAAGTATTTGTATTCTTCATCTTTGTTAATTTTTAATACTGAATTAATTTTCTCGTCTTTTTCAATTTGTAGTAAATTAATTACAGGAATACCTTTAGATTGACGACTAAATTCAGGTATTTCATAGCCCTTAATTCGATATACCTTACCTTTATTAGTAAAGAACATAATGTAATCATGGGTTGATAGGTTAATTAAGTGTTCCACATAATCTTCATCATTTGTAGTAAGTCCTTTAACTCCCATTCCCCCACGATTTTGGGTTCTAAAGGTATCATTAGTAGTTCTCTTAATATAACCTTTATTTGTTAATACTACCATAACATCTTCTTCAGGTATTAAAGACTCATCTTCTATATACTCAATTGCTGTCATATCAATTTTTGTTCTTCGTTCATCAGCATATTTTTCTTTTATTTCTAATAATTCATTCTTAATTATTTCTAGAACTTTATCACGAGAGGCAAGAATTCCTTTTAATTCTTCAATCTTTAGAAGTAATTCTTTTAATTCTTCTTCAATCTTGGCTCTTTCTAAACCTGTTAAACGACGTAGTTTTAATTCTAGAATAGCATCTGCCTGAACTTCCGTTAGAGAATACTTATTCATTAAAGTTTCTTTCGCAATAACATCCGTTTCAGACTCCCGAATAATTTTAATGAAATCATCAAGATTATCAAGAGCAATTTTATATCCCTCTAAAATATGTACTCTCTTCTCCGCTTTATCAAGTTCAAAACGGGTTCTTCTAATAATTACTTCTTCTTGATAATTAATATATTTGGAAATTATATCTTTTAAACCAAGCGTTCTAGGAACTTTATTATCAATCATTAAGAAAATAATACCGTAATTTACTTGGAATTGCGTATGTTTATATAAATTATTTAAAACAACTTGCGGATTAGCATCTTTCTTTAAAGTAATCGTAATTTTAATACCATCTTTTAAATCCGTATGATAATCAGCAATACCATCGATTACTTTGTTATGAACTAATTCGGCAACTTTAGTTTTAAGTTCTGATACATTAACACCATAAGGAACTTCATCAACAATAATATAGTGTTTACCATCTTTTTCTTCAATGTTAGCTTTACTTCTTATAGTGATGCTACCTCTTCCTGTTTCATAGGCTTTCTTAATACCACTGTTACCAAGAATTATACCACCAGTTGGAAAATCTGGTCCTTTAATATATTGCATTAAACCATCAGTATCAATTTCTGGATTATCAATATAAGCAACACATCCATCAATAACTTCTCCTAAATTATGCGGAGGTATATTGGTAGCCATACCAACGGCAATACCCATCGTTCCATTTACTAAAATGTTAGGAAATCTTGATGGTAATATTTCTGGTTCTTTCTCTGATTCATCGAAATTAGGTATAAAATTAACCGTATCTTTACTAATATCTCGAAGTAACTCTAAAGAAATTTTAGAAAGTCTTGATTCGGTGTAACGCATTGCTGCAGCTCCATGACCGGCAATATTACCAAAATTACCATGACCATCAACTAAAGTATTTCGATAGTTAAAATCTTGGGCCATTCTAACCATAGCTTCATAAATACTTGAGTCTCCATGAGGGTGATATTTACCCATTACATCTCCGACAATACGGGCTGATTTTTTATGAGGTTTATCTGGAGTATAGCCTGATTCATACATTGACCATAAAATCCGACGATGAACTGGTTTTAAACCATCTCTTAAATCGGGTAAGGCCCGAGAAATTATAACACTCATGGAATATTCAATAAATGATGATTTAATTTCATTAACAATATTATTTTCTTCTAATCTATCTCTACTATGATCCATAAAAACCTCCTAAAAATCTAGATTTTCGGCAAATGATGCATTTTCTTCAATGAATTTTCTTCTTGGTTCAACTTCTTCACCCATCAATAGAGAAAATGCTGCATCAGCAGCTATCGCGTCTTCAACAGTAATTCTCCTTAATACTCTGGTGTTAATATCCATTGTTGTTTCGTTTAATTCTTCGGCATCCATTTCTCCTAACCCTTTCATTCGGAAAATATCCCGTTTTGTATTAGGATTTAAAGAAGCTAAATAAGAATTAAGTTCTTCTTTATTTAAAACATATTTAATTGTTTTTCCATGTTTAATACAGAAAAGTGGAGGCTGTGCTGCATACACATGACCAGCTTCTACGATTGGTCTAAAGAACCGATAGAATAAAGTTAATAAAAGTACTCTAATGTGAGAACCATCAACATCGGCATCGGTCATGATGATTATTTTATCATATCTTAATTTGCTTAAATCAAAATTGTCTCCTATTCCCGTACCAAAAGCCGTTATTATAGTTCTAATTTCTTCGTTAGATAAAGCTCTATCAAGTCTCGCTTTTTCCACATTTAGAATTTTACCTCTTAAAGGAAGAATAGCTTGGGTCATAGAATTACGACCTTTAATCGCCGAACCTCCAGCTGAATCTCCCTCGACAATAAAGATTTCACACAATGAAGGGTCTTTCTCTTTACAATCTTCGAGTTTTCCTCCGAAGTTACTAACTACATCTAAATCGCCTTTTCTTCTAGAAAGTTCCCTAGCATTTTTGGCAGCCACTCTCGCTCTTGCGGCAGTCATTGTCTTTTCAATAATAATCTTTGCCTCATTAGGATTTTCCATTAAAAATCTTTCAAATCCTTTAGAGAATACGCTATCAGCTAGTTTTCTTACTTCAGAATTACCTAGTCTTCCTTTAGTTTGTCCTTCAAATTGGGGATTTGGATGTTTACATGAAATAATCATTGTAAGTCCTTCTTTAACATCGTCACCCATTAAAGACTCATCTTTTTCTTTTAACATCCCACTTTTTCGAGCATAGTTGTTAATAACTCTTGTTAAGGCTCTTCTTACTCCCTCTTCATGCGTACCACCATCATGGGTATTAATGTTATTAACAAATGAATAAATGCTATCACTATAACCAGAGTTATATTGCATCGCTACTTCAAACATAACGCCATCTTCTTCACCTTCCAAATGAACAATTTCTTCATGAATTGGTGTTTTATTCTTATTTAAATAACGAACATATTCACTAATTCCACCTTCATAATGGAAAGTTTCCCCTGTTGTATCTTCATCATCTCGATCATCTCTTATAGTTAAAGATAAACCTTTATTTAAGAAAGCCAGTTCTCTAATTCTTACCTTTAATGTTTCATAATCATAAATATCCGTATCAAAAATATCAGGGTCTGGTTTAAATTCGACAGTTGTTCCAGTTCTGTTTGGTTCACATTCTCCAATAACTGTTAGTTTTTGAACCGTTTTTCCTCCATCAGCAAATTTAGCTTCATGGATTTTACCATCCCGATAAACTGTCACATTTACCCATTTAGATAAAGCATTAACAACTGAGGCTCCAACCCCATGAAGTCCGCCACTTACTTTGTAGCCACCTTCACCAAATTTACCCCCAGCATGCAAAACTGTATAAACAGTTTCAACCGTAGATATACCCGTCTTTGGGTGAATACCTGTGGGAATACCCCGACCATTATCTCTAACTGTTATGGAATTACCGCGATTGATAATTACTTCAATATGGTTACAAAAACCCGCTAAAGCTTCATCAATTGAGTTATCAACAATTTCCCAAACTAAATGATGAAGCCCTTTAACATCAGTAGTTCCAATGTACATTCCCGGTCTTTTTCGAACTGCTTCTAAGCCCTCTAAAACTTGAATATCACTTTCATTATAATGTAAATTATTTTCTTCCATACTATTCCTCCTTGATACCAGCATCGGTTATGTTAAATATTTTAGCATTATTAACTATTTTTTTAGATATTTTATTTAAATCCGTCGTTGTAATAAATGTTTGAATATTTTTATCTAAAATACCCACAATATTTTTTATTTTTTCATTATCAATGGCACTAAATAAATCATCTAAAATCAAAATTGGTGCAGAATTTTTTTCATTCTTAATTATTTCTATTTCAGATAATTTAAAGGAAAATATCGCATTTTTTTGTTGCCCATTACTTCCCTCATCGGCAATATTCTTATTATCGAGATAAAAAATTAAATCATCATGATGAATACCATATAAACTTTTACCCATCACAACTTCTCTATTATAATTTTTGTTATATCTTTCGATAATTTCTTCTTCCGATTTGTCATAATCAGAAATATATTTAACCTTCAACTCCCCCATTCCAAAGATTTTTTTATAATAATCAGTTATATAATCATTAATTTTGTTAACAAAATCCTCGCGCATCTCATAGATTTTTAAACCATAACTAACCAATTTTTTTGTTAAAATATCTAAATATTCGCGACTAGTATTACCATTAATATAACATTCTCTTAAATAAAAATTTCGTTGTTTTAACACCTTATTATAATTATTCAAATAAATAATATAATCTTTTTTTAACTTACTTATTTCAATATTTAATAACTTGCGGCGATTACTGGGCGAATCGGTAAATATATTTTGTTCCACTGGATCTAATAAAACAATATTAATATTCGATATATAATCACTAATTTTTAAAATTGTTTTATTATCAATCTTAACTTTTTTGCCTTCTTTACTGATTACAACTTCGTAATTATTCCTGGCATAGTCCTCTACTTCACCTTCTATTTTAGTACTGTCACAGCCATTTTTGATTAAAAGGCGGTCATTATTAGTCCGGAAAGACTTCGTTATCGATAAAGCATAGATTGCTTCCACTAAATTAGTTTTACCAACACCATTTTTACCATAGATGATATTCAAATGATCACTAAAATCTAATTTTATCTTTTCGTAGTTTCGAAAATTATGAAGTTTTAAAAAGTTAATTTTCATAATTAGCCCTTCTTTTGACTTTATTTTAATAAAATGGTATGTTAAGTACACCTATACCTACTTATAATTATAACACAAAATAACGATATTTTAAACAAAATTTATCATTTTGTACATTTTGATAACGAAATCCGAAATGATATAAAATTTTGATTTGGATATCCGAAATAAATAATAAACCCA
>CANRAA010000027.1 GCA_947628485.1 uncultured Bacilli bacterium
CTATTTTTTTGCACTAAATTTTACATCAAAAAAGAATGACGATTTTTTATTCATCACTCCTTAATGTTTAAGAACCGAAATAGGTTAGTTTTTGAAAAACTAATCTTTTTTAATGGAGGTAATCGTGATAAAATATTATTAGGGTGATAATTATGCCAGAAATAGCCGAAGTCGAAACAGTAAGAAATGTTTTAAAAGAAAAAATATTACATAAAGAAATAAAGAGTGTGAGTATTTTATATGCTAAAATTATTGAAAGTGATTTAAATGAATTTAAGAGTGTTTTAGTAGGTAATGAATTTGAAGATATTTTAAGAAAAGGTAAATGGTTAATCTTTGCTTTAAAAGAACATTATTTACTCAGTCACTTAAGAATGGAAGGTAAATATTTTATTAAAGATAGTAGTGAAAAAATTGTGAAACATGAACATATAATTATTTCATTTGCTGATGGCACGGATTTAAGATATCATGATACCAGAAAATTTGGACGCATGAAGTTAATTAAAAAGGAAGATTTAGATAAAACTATCGAAATTGCCAAGCAAGGAAAAGAACCGATGGATAAAGATTTAACTAGTGATTATCTACTTAGTAAATTTAAAGGTAAAAGACTACCTATAAAAACAGTTTTATTAGATCAAGAAATAATAAGTGGTCTTGGAAATATATATGCCAATGAAGTGTTATTTGCCTCAGGTATTAATCCTTTAAAGAAAGCAAGTGAACTTACAAAAGAAGAATGTGAAAGAATAATTGATTCTTCTAAAAAGATAATTAAAAAAGCGATTGAAATGGGAGGAACCACGATTAAAAGTTATACTTCTTCTTTAGGGGTAACTGGTCATTACCAAGATTATTTGTGTGTGCATAAAAAAGAAGGTCTTCCTTGTCCAAAGTGTGGTCTTCCTATTAAAAAGATAAAAATTGGAGGCAGAAGTACTTACTACTGTGAAGTTTGTCAAAAATAAGAGGATGCTATGGACAAAATAATTAAAAATGTCTTAAAAATTATTAATGATGCTGGTTATGAAGCTTATGTTGTGGGTGGTTATACAAGAGATTATTTACTTGGTATTAAAACCAATGATGTTGATATATGTACGAATGCCCTACCCAAAGACTTACATAAACTTTTTCCGAACAATAATAATTCTAACGATTATGGTGGTTTTAATTTAAAGGTTAGAAATTATAATATTGATATTACAACCTTCCGTAAAGAAATTAAATACGAAGGAAGAAAGCCCACGGAAATAATTTATTTAAATGATTTAGAAAGTGATTTAAAAAGAAGAGATTTTACAATTAATGCCGTATGTTTAGATTATAATGAAAAAATAATTGATTATTTAAATGGTATTGAAGATATCACTAACCATAAAATAAAAATGATTGGGGATGCCACCTTCAAAATAAAAGAAGACCATTTAAGAATATTGAGAGCTATTCGTTTTGCAAGTAATTTAAACTTTGATTTAGATAAGGAATTAGAAAAAAGTATTAAAGAAAATTATCAATTAGTTAGTACTTTATCAAGTATTCGAATTAAAGAAGAAATAACCAAAATATTATTAAATAAAAATTATCAAAAAGGACTTAGTCTTTTAAAAGAATTTAAAATACTTGATTTACTAAATATTAGATATGATGAAGTAAATTATGTTAATGATATTTGTGGTATGTGGGCTCAATTAGATTTTCCTTTTACTTCTTCATTTACAAAACAAGAAATAAGAAATATAATAAGCATTAGAGGTATTTTAGAAGGTGGAGAAATAAATAATAAAGTTTTATATGAACATGGTCTATATAACTCTTTAGTGGCTTCCGAAATCTTAAATATTAATAAAAAAGAAGTTAATAATTTATATAAAAAGTTAACTTTAAAAACTATTAATGATTTAGATATTACTTCCAGTGATATCATAAATACTTTAAATATTAAACCATCAAAAGTTATTAGAGAAGTAAAAGATGAGTTAGTTAATTTAATTTTAGAAGGCAAGTTAGAAAATAATAAAAAGAAAATAACTACCTATTTAAAAAATAGAAAAGAGGAATAAAAAATGAGCAATAATAAAAAGTTTGTTGTGGAAGCTAATTTTATTGAAAATGCGATGCGCTTAAATTTATCTTTAAGTGAATTTTTATTATTGCTTTATTTTGAAAATGCTGATGAGGGTATTTTTGATTTAGAAAAAATTAGTCAAAAATTAAAAGTTGACTCAAACATTTTACTTGAGGCTTTTAATAATTTATTTAGCAAAAAATTAATTACTTTAGAAAGTGAAAAAGATTTAACAGGTAAAAGAATCGATAAAGTTTCTTTAAATAATTTTTATGATAAATTAAAGGAAAATAAACAAAAAGAAGAAAAGAATAAATTAAAAGAAGATATATTTTCGAAATTTGAAAGGGAATTTGGTCGCCCTTTATCCGGAACTGAGTTTGAGATTATTAAAGCCTGGCTTGATAAAATGTATAATGAAGAATTAATTTTAAAGGCTTTAGAGGAAGCAGTTTATAATGGGGCAACAAGTATTAGATATATTGATACAATACTTTATGAATGGCAAAAAAAGGGATTTAAGACGGTAGAAGATGTTGAAAATAATTTAAAGAATAGATATGAAAATAAAAAATTAGAAGAAACAAATATTTTAGAATATAATTGGTTGGAAGATAATGAAAATAAGTAGTGAAGAAGTAATTAATAATTTAGACATATTAATTCCTAATCCGAGGTGTGAACTTGATTATACTAAGGATTATGAACTTTTAATGGCCACCATTTTATCGGCTCAAACGACAGATAAAAGAGTTAATATGGTTACCAAAACTTTATTTAAATATAGTTTAGAAGAATTAGCTAATTTAGATTTAAAAGTAATTGAAGATATTATTAGACCTATTGGGACATATACCAGAAAAGCCATTTATGTTAAGGAAGTAGCTAGGAGACTTATAAAAGAGCAAAATGGTAAAGTACCAAATGATCGGGCGTATTTAGAAAGTCTCCCGGGAGTCGGGAGAAAAGTTGCCAATGTAGTTCTTTCCAATCTCTTTTCTTATCCTGCCATTGCGGTAGATACCCATGTGGAAAGAGTTTCTAAAAGACTGGGCTTTGCTAAAGATAATGATAGTGTTTTAACTGTGGAAAAGAAATTAATGAAAGTTTTTCCCAAAGAAAAATGGAGTCGTTTACATCATCAATTAGTTCTCTTTGGAAGATACACTTGTAAGAGTGTAAAACCAGAGTGTATGACATGTCCTTTTAACGATAAGTGTAAATACTTTAAAAACTTAATATTGTAAAAATCTATTATTTTGTATTAAAATAATATTGTGGTGGCTTATGATAGAGAGTAAATTTGGAAGTATAATTAGTAGTTTAAGAAAGGAAATGAATTTAACCCAAAAGGATCTTGCTGATAAACTAGGGATTAGTGATAAA
Source organism: uncultured Bacilli bacterium (assembly GCA_947628485.1). Taxonomy (GTDB): domain Bacteria; phylum Bacillota_I; class Bacilli_A; order RF39; family UBA660; genus SIG200. The sequence continues at coordinate 3,458 of CANRAA010000027.1, forward strand.
GCAGTTTCGAGATGGGAAACTGGTAAAAGTTATCCAACTTTAGAAATGATTTATCAAATCAGTAAATTTTTTAATGTTCCCTTTAATGATCTGATGACCGCAAGAGTCAGTGACAATGATGAAAATGATATAGTGGCCGGAATTGTTAAGGAATTTAATAAGATGAGTAAAAGAACAACTAGAATTCTTAAAGTTATCTTAATTATTTTACTTGCCTTTTTATTGGTGGTAACTGGTGCTTTAATATTTAGTAACACTTATAATAAGTTTCATGTTTATGGTGTTCATATTGAAAGTGATGATTTTATAATTTACAGAGGAACTTATATTGATACCAATATTAAAGATACACTTAATCTTGGTTCTGTAAAATTAAAAAACATTGAAGTGGGTAATGATGAAATAGTTTCTGCGGATTTATATTATGTTGAGAATGGTAAAGAATTTATTTTGCAATCTTATTCAACTTTAGATAATATTTACTTTAGCAACTATACAAGTTATATAGAGATTGATGAGTTAAGTGATTATTTTAATGATTTATATCTAAAAGTTAAGGTTATAAATAAAAATAATGAAGCAAAAGAATATATCGGAAAATTAGAATTTACCGAAGATTTTTCTAATAACAAATTATATAACAATGATGAAATTTATGAAAACGATGAATATATTCCAATTGATTTAACTGATGAGGAAATAAAAATTAAATTATTAGAAAATGGTTTTGAAGAAGTTACACCAATTTTAATTTCTAAAAATGATGGTAAATATGAAATTTTATATTATGTTGATTTAAATAACGTTGAAATTTTATATAGTGATAATAATTTAAAATATGATTATATATTTAATTTAAAAAAAGATATTTTAAATGTTTTAATTGTAGATGATAATAATGTTGAAATGGAAAATTATCAGTATGATTATAAACAAGGTAAAATAATTGAATGTCATGTTGGTAAATGTAATAATTATGATGATGTTATGGTTTTAATTAAGAAAAATTTCTTAAATTTATTAACCAAATAATAATTCTCGTTTTGGTAGAATAGTTCTTCTCGCAAATATAGGTTGTCAAATTTCGACTAAAATTTTAAAATTGAAAGTGGAAAGGAGATAAAAGGGATTTGAAGAACATAAAGCTTATATTTTTTGCTTTAGTTAGTTTATTAGTTGTATTACCATTATATACTTATGCAGGAACTATTACTAATCAAAATGGGGTAGTAATGACTGAAGAAGAATATAATAACTTTTTAAAAGCTTATACTGAAGAATCAATTATGTTTATGACTCAAGAAAAGTATGATCATTTAAAAGAATTTGATTTTTCTAATGTTGAAACTAAAACTATTTATGTAGAAACAAAATATAACCCTCATCTAGGCATAACTACCGATAAAGTAATAAGTAAAGAACAATATGATAAAATAAATCCAGGTTTAAAACCAAACCTAGATACTGGTGGCGATTATGAAGAAACAACTGCTAAGACATTTTCTTTAAGTTTAGCAGGTGGAACAACTTGGAATCATATTACAGCAACCGCTACTTGGAAGAGTATTCCTTCAACAAGATCTTTTGATTTAATTGGTTTTAGAGGATATGGTTTTAGATTTAGAGAAGGTTCCCAATCTGGAGAACAAATATATAAAGAAAATGGTTCTTATCAATATGTTTCTTATGGTTATAATGGTACTAATATTAAAAAGTTTAATCGTACAGATGGGATAAATGCAGGTTATGGTATATCCATGAATATTGTTAATAATACCATATCCTATTTACAAACTACTACTGATTGTGATGTTACGCCAACTATTGATCATCCGTCAATATATGCATCATATCAACATGCTGTTAAAGATATTACTCTTGCTGATTCCCAAAGTTATACACTTGGTGGATCAGGTTTAGGATATGTGTTTGTCTTTAACAATGGTATGTATCAATACTATGATGCAATGAATGGTTTATATTTAACATATTAGAATACATCTATAAAACTTAACAAAGGTTAAAAAATTTAAAAATTATTTCTCAGGTCATTTTTATTGATTTTCTAGCGGTATTTTTAGTTTTTGCAATATCGCTATAATAAATATTAGACAAAAACAAAGTCCATGGAAGCATAGATTGCGAGAAACAGTTGTGCAGAAATGACATATACTATTTATACTAGACCTTAGGTACAATTATGAAAATAATTGTACCTTTTTCGCATAAACTTTATTTTTTATCATAGCATTAAGTAGATAAAGGAGAGAAGTTATGGAAAAAGAAAATATAATATCTTCGATAGCTAAAAGAGGAAATGGGGAAATATACTTAGGTGTCGTTGGAGCCGTTAGAACAGGTAAATCAACATTTATTAAACGTTTTATTGAAAATTTAGTGGTACCTAATATAACCGAAGACTTTGATAAAAAGAAATGTTTAGATGAAATTCCTCAAAGTGCTGAAGGCAAAACAATTATGACGACGGAACCTAAATTTGTGCCAAGTAATGGAGCTAATATTAAGGTTGATAATTTTGAGACTAATATTAAACTAGTAGATTGTGTAGGTTATGTTATTCCGGAGGCTAATGGCTATGAAGATGAAGATGGAAATCCTAGAATGGTTAAAACTCCATGGTTCCCGGATGCCATTCCATTTGTTGAGGCTGCCGAAGTAGGAACGGAAAAAGTTATTAAAGACCACTCAACAATAGGGATAGTGGTTACTACCGATGGTTCTTTTGGCGAAATTAAAAGAGAAAATTATATTGAAGCGGAAGAAAAAATAGTGGGTGAATTAAAAGAAATTGGTAAACCTTTCATCGTGGTTTTAAATTCCTCTCATCCAACGAATACGGAAACGGTAGAGTTATCAAGATCCCTTAGTGATAACTATGATGTTCCGGTTATGCCAATTAATGTGGAAGCCATGAACGAAAAAGAAATCATGAATATCTTAAAAGAGGCTTTATATGAATTCCCTGTTTTAGATATTTTAGTTAATATGCCTGAATGGGTTCATGTTTTACCAAATACTAATGAAATTAAAGCCCACTATCTAGATAAGATTAAAGAAAGTGTCGTAAGTGTCTCTAAAGTAAAAGATATTGATTATATTACCACGCATTTTGAAGATAGCGAATATATTTCGAAAGCTTATATTAGTGAACTTGATACGGCAAGTGGAACAGTTACGATTAATCTAGAAAGTCCGAATGAATTATATAATGCGACTTTAAAAAGTTTTATGGGCGAAAGTGCCACAACTAAAGCAGGACTATTAAAGATATTTGCGACATACAAAGAAAATAAAGAAGAAACCGAAATGATTAGAAGTGCCATGAAACAAGCGAAGACTACTGGTTATGGCATAGTTTATCCAACTTTAAAGGATATGAAACTTGAAACGCCAGAGATAGTCAAACAAGGAAGCCGTTATGGCGTTAAATTAAAAGCGATTGCTTCCAGTATTCATTTAATGAAAGTGGATGTGGAAAGTACTTTTGAACCGATTATTGGAAGTGAGTTACAAAGTAAAGAATTAATCGATTATTTAATGAAAGATTATGAAACAGACCCAAGTAGTATTTGGAAAAGTGAAATCTTTGGTCGAAGTTTAGAGGTTATTGTTGGTGAAGGCATTCAAGCTAAGCTAAATATGATGCCAGAAAATACGCGTTTCAAACTTTCAAATACGGTTACAAAGATTGTTAATAAGGGCTCAAATAACCTAATTGCTATTGTTTTATAAAGAAAATATGTCAAAAATAAGTTAATCAGAAGATAAAATTGCGATATTATCGCAATTTTTTAATATTTTTTATTGATTTTAATAAATTTTTTTGATAATCTTAATATGTGAGGACAATACGTCCGAAACAATTAGATGTTGTTTAAACGAATATGAGGAGGTAAGAAACATGTCTAAACAAGAATTAGTAGAAATTGTTGCTGAAAAAGCAGAACTTTCAAAAGCTGCAGCTGCTAGAGCAGTAGATGCTGTATTTGAAGGTGTAACTACTGGACTTAAAAAGGAAGGAAAAGTTACTTTAGTTGGTTTTGGTACTTTTAGTGCTAAAAAAAGAGCTGCTAGAGAAGGTATTAACCCTCTAACTAAAGAACCTTTAAAAATTCCTGCAAAGACAGTTGCTTCATTTAAAGCAGGAAGCAAATTAAAAGATGCTTTAAACTAATAAGTAAAAATTTAGTAAATAAAAGGTTAGCAAATGCTAATCTTTTTTGTTTTTATGATTATTTTAGGTTATAATAGATATGTGATATTATGAAAAATAAAAAAATAATAATTTTAATTGTGAGTTTAATATTAATCATTGTTCCATTTTTTATCAATGTTTTTACCATTTTAAAATTAATCTCTTTAGTATTAGGAATAATGTTATTAGATGTCTATTTTATAATGCGTAAAAAAATGAATTTATTTTGGCTTATTTATTTACCTATTTTATTACTAGTGTTTACTTACAGTTTAGACTATATTAAGACTTATGTTTTTGATGTAAGTCCCATTTATATTTTAGAAAACAAAATTAATAAAGACGTTTCTATTTATAACAGTTTATTTTACCGGATATATAAATGTAAAGATGAATATATTTTTGATAATGAATATCAAATGAATTTTGCCTGTGATACGAATCTTATGGATGATATGGATATAAATACGATTTTGGCTGAACCAAGGGCAACTTATCAAAAATACAGTCATAAGTTTATTAAGGTTACGGGTAAGATTAGTAAAATAATTGGAAAAAGTAAAATCGAAATGCAAGAATATACCACTTCCGATAAAGATGTTAATGGTTATGTTAAATTTAATGATGCAAGCAAGTTAGTTATTTACCTAAATGAAGAAGAATTAAAAAATTATAAAATATATGATTATATAACGGTGGTAGGACTTTTAGATAATTTTAAGAAAAGTAATGAAGAGTTAACTTTAATTAACACGAAAGTCGAAGACAACGATTTATATAGTCATTATACTTTAGAGGTTATTGAAAGTAATGCTTGTGATAATTCTTTAAAAGAATATACGGATAACTTTTATACCGTATGTATTGATGATGTCTTTGTCAATTATGATGTGGGTAATTATGAACTCGATTATGTTTTAAAAGATGGTAAGTTTACTTTTGCAGATTTAATAAAAGATGGTCAAGTAAGGAAAGAAAATAATTATAATGTTTATGAACTGGATAAATTTAATATTCTTGCTTGTAATAATAAAAATATTCTTTTGAAAAAAGATTTAGAAATTGATTATTCTTTGTGTGATTAACGCTTGATACAAGAAAATAAATATGATATACTAACTATACAAGAAACGGGGAAAAGAATTGGAACATTATTTTACCAATCCGGAAAATTTAAAAAGTGAAATTAGATGCATAAAATTCTCATTGGATGCATATGATTTTATGTTTAAAAGTGATAATGGAGTTTTTTCGAAAAATAGAATAGATTATGCTAGTTTATTTTTGGTTAAAACTTTTTTGGCTACAAATAAAAAAGAATTAAATAGTATATTAGATATTGGTTGTGGTTATGGTTTTATTGGCATTACTTTAAGTAAAATATTAAATAAGCATGTTGATATGATTGATATAAATAAAAGAGCTGTGCATTTATGTAAAATGAATATCGAGGAAAATGAAGTTGATTGTACAGTAAGTGAAGGAAACATCTATGAAGGGGTAGACCAAAAATATGATTTAATTATTACTAATCCTCCTATTAGAGCAGGTAAAAAAGTTTTAATGGAATTTTTAGAAGGTGGGTTAGTAAGATTAAATAAAGATGGGGAACTTTGGTTTGTTATAGCAAAAGATCAAGGCGCCAAAAGTGTCAAAAAAGCGCTAGAAAAGTCAAGTAGTTGTGAAATTATTGAAAAAAGTAAAGGGTTTTGGGTAATTTCTGCCAAAAATTTATTGACTTAATAGCTAAATGTTGATAAAATTATAAATTGGTGACATGTTCGAATTTTCAAATTTAAAAAAATGTATAGGGGTGATATCGTGGCTTATAAGACCTTAAAATTTGGAGATTATCGCGAAAGAAGAAGCTTTGCAAAATCTAAAAACACACTTGAACTTGCAGACTTACTAGAAATTCAAAAGAAGAGTTATCAAGACTTCTTAGACAAAGGAATTAGAGAGGTTTTTGATGATTTATTTCCAGTAGAATCATTTACGGGAAATATTTCCTTAGAATTTGGAGATTATTCTTTTGAAGAACCAAGATATTCTATTAAGGAAGCAAAAGAAAGAATGGTAAACTATGCCTCTCCTTTAAAAGTGGAAGCAAGATTATTCATTCATGAAACAGGAGAAGTAAAAGAACAAGAAATATTCCTTGGGGATATGCCTTTAATGACGGAGGCTGGTACATTTATTATTAATGGTGCCGAAAGAGTTATTGTTTCGCAACTTGTTCGTAGTCCATCTATCTATTTTAAAAAAGAAATAGATAAAAATGGTCGTCATATTATTTCGGGAGAAGTTATTCCGAATAAAGGAACATGGTTAGAGTTTGAAACAGACGCTAAAAATGTTGTTTACGTAAGAATTGATAGAACAAGAAAAGTTCCGGTAACAACATTCTTAAGAGCAATTGGTTTATCTAGTGATGAAGATATCATTAGTGTTTTTGGCGAGAATGAATTCTTAGAAAATACGATTCAAAAAGATAGTACGAAAAATACTGATGAAGCCTTAATTGAAATTTATGAAAAATTAAGACCTGGAGAACCTGCAACATTAGATAGTGCGAAAAACCAATTAATAACGAGATTCTTTGATCGTTTCCGTTATGATTTAGCAAAAGTTGGGCGTTATAAATTTAATAAGAAATTAAATGTTTGTGACCGTTTAGTTGGTTGTACTTTAGCGGAAGACATTAAAGATGGTAAAAAAGTAGTAGCTACCAAAGGTACTTTAGTGACTAAAGAAATTCTTCCCGAAATTAAAGAGGCCTTTGCTAAAGGTTACAATTTAAAAGAAACTATAACTAATATGGAACTTGATGATTATAATAAAATTCAAGAAGTTTTAGTATATGATAAAAATGATAATAAGAAAACTATTAAAATTATTGGTATTGATACAAGTATAGACGAAAAAAGACTTACTATTCCCGATATTTATGCCGCTGTATCATACTATTTAAATTTACATGATGAAATTGGTAATACTGATGAAATAGATAACTTAGGAAATAGACGTGTTCGTCAAGTTGGTGAGTTAATTCAAAATCAATTTAAAACTGGTGTTTCGAGAATGGAAAGAGTTATTAGAGAAAGAATGACAACCCAAGAAGTTGAAAATATTACTCCAAAAACTTTAATAAACATTCGTCCGGTAACAGCTGCTTTAAAAGAATTCTTTGGTTCCAGCCAATTATCTAAGTTCATGGATCAAATTAACCCAATCGCCGAACTTACTGATAAAAGACGTTTATCAAGTTTAGGGCCAGGCGGACTATCTCGTGAACGTGCTGGTATGGAAGTAAGAGATGTTAACTCATCTCACTATGGAAGAATTTGTCCAATTGAATCCCCTGAAGGTCAAAACATTGGACTTATTACCAGTCTTGCTGGTTATGCTAAAATTAATGAATATGGTTTCATTATGACTCCTTATAGAAAAGTGGAAAAAGGTGTCGTTAAAGATGAAATTGTTTATATGACTGCTGATGAAGAACAAGATTTATATATTAGTCAAGCCACAGTTAAATTAGATGACAAAAATGCCATTATTGATGACGAAATTTTAGTTCGTCATAATGGTGATAACGTTATGGTTAAAAAAGAACTAGTCGACTTTGTTGACGTAGCTCCAAGTCAAGTTGTATCTGTTACCACTAGTTGTATTCCATTCTTGGAATTCGATGATGCGAATAGAACCCTAATGGGATCTAACATGCAAAGACAAGCAGTGCCACTTTTAACAAGTGAAGCGCCAATTGTTGGTACAGGTGTTGAGTGGATTGCGGCCAGAGATTCTGGTTCAACTATCGTTTGTAAAGCCGATGGTGTAGTTGAATATGCTGATGGTTTAAAAATAGTGGTTAAAGTTAAAAATGGTAGTGATACTTATCATTTAGCCAACTTTGAAAGAAGTAATGCATCTAGTTCTATTAACCATCATCCATTGGTTAAAAAGGGTGATAAAGTTCATCGTGGTCAAGTTATTGCTGATGGTCCATCAACTGAAAAGGGAGAACTAGCTTTAGGTAAAAACATGACTGTTGCTTTCATGACTTATAATGGTTATAACTATGAAGATGCTGTTATCTTAAATGAAAGATTAGTTAAAGATGATGTTTATACATCCCTACATATTGATCACTACGATATTGAATGTCGGGATACAAAACTTGGACCTGAAGAAATTACAAGAGATATTCCAAACGTGGGAGAAGATGCTCGTAAAAACCTTGATGCTGATGGTATTGTTAAAATTGGTACTGAAGTTAAAGAAGGCGACATCCTAGTTGGTAAAGTTACCCCAAAAGGTGTTCAAGAACTTACAAGTGAGGAAAAATTACTTCATGCCATCTTTGGCGAAAAGACAAGAGAAGTAAGAGATACCTCTCTAAGAGTTGAACATGGTGCTGGTGGTGTTGTTCATGATGTTAAAGTTTATACTAAAGAAAATAGTGATGAATTACAACCAGGAGTATCAAAAGTAATAAGAGTATATATTATTCAAAAGAGAAAAATTCAAATTGGTGATAAAATGTCTGGTCGACATGGTAATAAAGGTGTTATCTCTCTTATTTTACCAGAAGAAGATATGCCATACTTACCAGATGGTCGTCCGGTTGATATAATGTTAAATCCACTTGGGGTTCCATCTCGTATGAATATCGGTCAAATCCTAGAATTACACTTAGGAATGGCTGGTAAAAAATTAGGTGTTCATTATGCAACACCAGTATTCGACAGTGCTTCTTGGGAAGACATTCAAGAAGAAATGAAAGAAGCGGGAATGGACCCAGATGGTAAGACTGTTCTATATAACGGAAGAACCGGTGAACCATTTGATCAAAGGATTTCAGTTGGTGTTATGTATATGGTTAAACTTCACCACATGGTTGATGATAAACTACATGCGAGAGCCACTGGACCTTACTCACTTGTTACGCAACAACCACTTGGTGGTAAAGCGCAATTCGGTGGTCAAAGATTTGGAGAAATGGAAGTTTGGGCCTTATATGCATATGGTGCTGCTCACGTTCTTCAAGAAATCTTAACCGTTAAAGCCGATGATATAGTGGGAAGAGTTAAAGTTTATGAAGCCTTAGTTAAAGGTAAACTTGTAAATCAAGCTGGTGTTCCAGAATCATTTAGAGTATTAGTTAAAGAATTCCAAGCTCTAGGATTAGATGTTCAAGTTGTTGATAATGATGACAATGTCTTAGAATTTAAAGATATTGAAGAAGATGAAGATGACAATGAACCATTTAGAATTGAGGAAATTGAACTTCCAGAAACTCCTGAAGGAGAAGAACCATTCACTCCAGTTGAAGAAGAGGAAGTTGAGGAAGAAGACTCATTAGATGATTTAGAATTTCCTGGTGAAGAATTAGAAGAAGATATCGAGGTGGAATAATGATAGATGTAAGTAAATTTAAAGGTATTAAAATTAGTATTGCGTCTCCAGAGAAAATCCGTAGTTGGTCTTATGGAGAAGTAAAAAAACCAGAAACTATCAACTATCGTACATTAAAACCTGAAAGAGACGGATTATTTTGTGAAAAAATATTCGGACCTACCAAAGATTTTGAATGTTCTTGTGGTAAATACAAAAGATTAAGATATAAAAATGTTGTTTGTGACCGTTGTGGTGTTGAAGTAACACGTTCTAAAGTAAGAAGAGAGAGAATGGGGCATATTGAACTTGCCGCTCCATGCTCTCACATCTGGTTCTTTAAAGGTGTTCCTTCTAAAATGGGCTTAGTTCTTGATATGAGTCCAAGAGATTTAGAGGAGGTATTGTACTTCGTTAGTTATGTGGTAATTGACCCAGGAAATGTTCCTCTAGAAGAAAAACAAACTTTATCTGATAAAGAATATAGAGCCTATTATGAAAAATATGGTAATACTTTTAAAGTAGGAATGGGTGCTGAGGCTATCCAAGAACTACTTAAAAGAGTCGATATTGATAAAGAAATAGAGAATGTTAGAGCCGAACTTGAAAATGCGACTAGTCAAAAGAGAATTCGTCTTGTTAAAAGATTAGATGCTCTAGTATCATTCCAAGAGTCAGGCAATAAACCGGAATGGATGGTTTTAACTGTCTTACCAGTTATTCCTCCAGAATTACGGCCAATGATTCAACTTGATGGTGGACGTTTTGCGACCAGTGATTTAAATGATTTATATCGTAGAATTATTAATAGAAATAACCGTTTAAAGAAATTACTAGAACTTGGAGCGCCAACTATCATTGTTCAAAATGAAAAGAGAATGCTTCAAGAAGCTGTTGACTCTTTATTTGATAATGGAAGACGTGGAAGAAGTATAACTGCGGCCTCTAATAGACCATTAAAGAGTTTATCTAGTATGTTAAAAGGTAAACAAGGAAGATTCCGTCAAAACTTACTTGGTAAGAGAGTTGACTATTCTGGTCGTTCTGTTATCGTTGTTGGACCAAATCTTAAAATGTATCAATGTGGTTTACCTAAAGAAATGGCTATTGAATTATTTAAACCACATGTTATTCATGGTTTAGTGGAAAGAGGTTTAGCTCATAACATTAAGGGTGCTAAAAAGTTAATTGAAGCCAGAGATGAATGTGTTTGGGATATCGTGGAAGATGTTATTACAGAATATCCTGTAATGCTTAATAGAGCCCCAACGCTACATAGACTTGGTATTCAAGCTTTTGAACCAAAATTAGTTGGTGGTAAAGCTATTCGTTTACACCCACTTGTATGTACAGCCTTCAATGCCGACTTCGATGGTGACCAAATGGCTGTTCACGTTCCATTATCGGAAGAAGCTAAAGCTGAAGCCCGTATTTTAATGCTTGGTGCTAATAACATCTTAAATCCAAAAGATGGAAAACCTATCGTTACCCCAAGCCAAGATATGGTGTTAGGTAACTGCTATCTTACCATGGAAGAAGCTGGTGGTCGAAACGAAGGTAAAGCTTATAAAGATTGTAATGAAGCTTTAATGGCTTATGAAAGAAGAGAAATTGATTTACATACCAGAATTGCGATTCCGGTAAGATCATTTAAACATAAATTATTTATCGAAGAACAACAAGATAAATATTTAGTTACAACCGTTGGTAAAATTAAATTTAATGAAATTTTACCAGATACTTTCCCATATTTAAATGAAGGTACGAAAGAAAATATTGAAGGTATTACCCCAAGTAAATATTTCTTAAGTATGGGAACTAACTTAGAAGAAGAAATCAAGAAAATGCCTTTAGTTGGCCCATTTGTTCAAAAAACACTAGGTCAAATTATTGCGCAAGTATTCAAAAGATATAAGACTACTGAGACATCAGTAATGCTTGATAAATTAAAAGACCAAGGATTTAAATATTCAACTATTGCGGGTATTACCGTATCTGCTGCCGATGTCGTAAGAAGTGATGCTAAGGACGAAATTATTGCCGAAGCGAAAAAGAGAGTCGATAAGATTAACAAACAATATCAAAAAGGTTTAATTACCGAACAAGAAAGATATAATGGCGTTATTCAAATTTGGTCTGAAGCAACTGATCAAGTTAAAGATGCTCTTGCGGCGATTGCTAAAGATGATTTCAAAAACCCAATCTTCATGATGATGAACAGTGGAGCTCGTGGTAAGATTTCGAACTTTACCCAACTTGCTGGTATGCGTGGTTTAATGGCAAAACCAGATGGTACAACCGTAGAAATTCCGATTACCTCATGCTTTATGGAAGGTTTATCCGTATCTGAATTCTTCTTATCAACCCATGGTTCCAGAAAAGGTTCTGCCGATACGGCTTTACGTACCGCAGACTCTGGTTACTTAACAAGAAGACTTGTTGATGTAGCACAAGATATCATTGTAAAAGAACACGATTGTGGTTCAATGCAAGGTGTTGTTGTTTATGATTTAATTAATGATAAAGATGGTTCCGTAATTGAAAGTCTAGAAGAAAGAATTTTAGGAAGATTTGCTTCTAAAAAGATTGTGGACCCGGAAACTAAAGAAACAATTCTTGAAGCTGGCGAAATGATTACCGAAAATATCGTGGCTAAGATTAAAAAGGCTGGCATTAAGAGAGTCGAAATTAGAAGTGTTCTAACTTGTAAAACTCTTAATGGTGTTTGTCAAAAATGTTATGGTCGTAACCTTGCTACTGGTAACTTAGTTGAAACTGGTGAAGCTGTTGGTATTATGGCCGCTCAATCAATTGGTGAACCTGGTACCCAACTTACCATGCGTACATTCCACACTGGTGGTGTTGCTGGTGGAGACGATATTACGCAAGGTCTTCCTAGAGTTGAAGAATTATTCGAAGCTCGTACTCCTAAATTCAAAGCTACTATTGCGGAAATTACAGGTAAAGTAGTGGGAATTACGGAAGAAAACGGTAAATATTCGATTTTAATTGAAAATGCTTCTGGTACGAAAGAGCATGTAACAAATTACAATATGAAACTTCGTGTTGAAGTTGGTGATGAAGTTGAAGCCGGTGATAAACTTACCGAAGGTGTTATTGCTCCAAAAGAATTGTTGGCCGTTACTGACCCACTTACAGCTCAAGAATATATCCTAAAAGAAATTCAAAATGTTTATAAACTTCAAGGTGTTGATATTAACGATAAACACATTGAAATTATTGTTAAGAGAATGATTAATAAGGTAAGAATTATCGATGCTGGTGATACCGACTTTGTTGAAGGCTTAACAGTTAGTTTAAGAGAATTTACTGATGGCAATAAACCAGTAATCTTAAAAGGTGGCGTTCCTGCTAAAGGTAACCCAATAATGTTAGGTATTACAAAATCATCACTAGAAACTGATTCCTTCTTATCAGCAGCATCATTCCAAGAAACAACAAGAGTTTTAACAGATGCGGCGATGCGTGGTAAAACTGATAATTTAGTTGGTTTAAAAGAAAATGTTATTATTGGTAAACTTATTCCTGCTGGTACAGGAGCAAGACAATATAGTGACATTGAACTTGAACTAGAAAAAGAATTATTAGATGATGATGCTAGTGAAGTATTAGAGGAAAAATTCTTAGCTAATGATGGCGAAGAAGTTGCTTAAAATAAATTAAACTTAAGGTGAGAGAACCTGGTGAATTAGACAAGAAAAAGCAACTAGCAAAGCAAGGAAATAAAGTGGACAAGTAAAAGCAAGAAAAAATTGGTAT
>CANRAA010000028.1 GCA_947628485.1 uncultured Bacilli bacterium
AAAAATTGAAAGAATCTCTATTTTTATAGGGCTTTTTTCAATTCCTTAACATAACTAAATCCTTAACATAAAATAGAAAAAAGAAAGAAATTATTTTTCCTTCTTTATCTTCTCTAATTTAGTTAGCCCGCCCATATAAGGTTGCAATACTTTAGGAATTAACACACTACCATCTTCTTGATAGTTATTTTCTAAAAGAGCAATTAACCCTCTTGGAGTTGCAACAACTGTATTATTTAAAGAGCACAAATATTTGGTTCCTTCCCTACCCTTATAACGAATACCTAATCTTCTGGTTTGAGCATCTCCTAGAATTGAACAAGAACCAACTTCAAAATATTTTTGTTGTCTTGGACTCCAAGCTTCAACATCACAAGATTTAACTTTTAAATCAGCAAGGTCTCCACTACAACATTCTAAAGTTCGAACTGGAATATCTAAACTTCTAAAGAACTCAACGGTATAACTCCACATCTTGTTATACCAATCCATTCCTTCTTCCATTTTACATAAAACGACCATTTCTTGTTTTTCAAATTGGTGAACGCGGTATAGTCCTCTTTCTTCTAGACCATGAGATCCGCCTTCTTTTCGGAAACATGGTGAATAACTTGTTAGCGTTAAAGGAAGTTCTTCTTCACTTAACATTTGGCCAATGAATCTTCCCATCATTGAATGTTCACTCGTGCCAATTAAGTATAAATCTTCACCTTCAATTTTATACATCATGGCTTCCATTTCTTTAAAAGACATAACACCCGTAACAACATCACTTCTAATCATAAATGGGGGAACACAGTAAGTAAAGCCTTTACTAATCATAAAGTCTCTAGCATAAGTTAAAAGAGCACTGTGAAGACGCGCAATATCACCTTTTAAGAAGTAAAAACCTTCCCCACTAGTTCTCCCAGCAGCTTCTTTATCTAAACCATTATATAAATCACAAATATCAGCATGATATGGTATTTCATAACTAGGCACTATTGGTTCACCAAATTTTTCAATTTCCACATTTTCACTATCATCTTTTCCTATTGGAACACTACTATCAATAATGTTAGGAATAACCATCATTATTTTTTTAACACTTGCTTCTAATTCTTGTTCTTCTTTTTCTAAAGCTGGGATATCTTCATTAATCTTGACTATTTCTTCTTTTATCTTGTTAGCTTCCTCAATTTTTTTATCTCGCATTAAAGTTCCAATTTGGGCACTTAATTTATTTTTTTCACTTTTTAAATTATCCGCTTTCGTTTTACATTCCCGATACTTAATATCAAGTTCGTACACTTCATCTACTAAAGGTAATTTTTCATCTTGAAATTTCTTTTTAATATTTTCTTTTACTAAATCTCTTTGTTCTCTTATAAGTTTAATATCTATCATAATTTTTCCTCTTTCTAAAAATAAAAAGAATGATACTAAGGAGTCAATCTGACGGTACCATCCTTTCTTTAACTTGTTTTTTAACGGTTTTTATCCGGTATTTTTTAAATACTCATCCGAAGGAGATTCGTCTATATTCATCCATTAGTTTCCACCAACCACTAACTCTCTATAGAAATTTATATAACTACTAGTCTTCATCAACGATTTATTTCATTCTATTCATTTGGTTCATTACTTGTCTTACTTGTTTTTGACTTGGCTTTCTGCCCATACTACTCATCATCACTTCAATCATTTTTTCATTAATTGGAGGATTTTTAGTTAAGTACTTTTTCATGACTAATCGGGATATTAAAAACCCAAGAATAACTCCCACAACAAGACCAATAACTAAATATAAAATATTTTGCAACATTATTTTTTAGATCCTTTCTTTGGTTCTTTCTTTAATAAATCTCTAATTTCTTCTAAAAGAACGATATCAGCAGGTTTTGGAGGTAAAATTTCTTTTTCTTCTTCCTCTTTTTTACCTTTCTTACCTATTTTGTGTAAATCACTATTAAATTTATTCATTATTTTAACGACAATAAATAAACATACTGCCGTAATTAGAAAATCAAATACGGATTGAATGAAGGCTCCATACATAATCTTGGCATCTCCAAGAGTTAAGGATAATCCCGAAAAATCAACTCCGCCAAAAATAATTCCTAATAATGGCGTAAAAATATTATTAACTAAACTAGTTACAATATTTCCAAATGCTGCTCCGATAATAACACCGACAGCAAGATCAACAACATTGCCTCTTGCAATAAATTTTTTAAATTCTTGTAACACTTAAATCACCTAAATTAATTTTATTATAGATTTCAGTTTTTTGCAAGAAATTATTGCCTTCTAAGTGTTTTTTTAGGGATTCTTTCTAAGAAAAGTTTGGCGACATTCTCCAGTTCACTATAATAAGGTCCCATTCCTAAATATTCTGTATCATTTATTTCACTACTAATAATACTATCAAAATAATATTTAAAATTATCTTTAGAAATAATAATTGAATCCCCAAATTTGCTTTTCAAAATAATATTTTTCCTTAATGTTACTCTATATTGATACTTATAAGATTTTTTCCCTAAATAATCATTATTTAAAATCTTTTGATAACTTATATTTTCTTTATTTAAAGAAACTTGGGTTTTATTAAGAGGCTCAATTTTGACTAAAGAATCTAAAAAATACATTAAACACTCAAAATTATTAATTATATAAGCATCTTCATAATTATTAATTGTAATATTTTGAATTTCAAAATTTCTAAATTGTTCGGCTTCAAAATCTTTTAAAGTAGAGGGAAGAACTATATTACTAAAACTATTTACTTTATTATCAAGAGTTGTTAATCCTTCATTATAGATAATGTTTCGGGTATAAAAAAATGTTTCTTCATTTCTTAATTCTTCTAAAGTACTCGGCATAACTATTTTATCTAAATAAAAACTATCATCTATTTTAAATTGTTCTTTAAATATTTTTTTAGCAAATATATTAGTTATGCTTATTTTCTTTAAGCCTTCCGGTAAATAGATACTATTCTTCTCTTTAGAATAAATTAAACTTATTAAATCACTTATATATTTATAAGAAGGAAGAGGAAGATATTCAAGAATTTTTAAAGGCACCATTTCCTGTAATTCAACAATTCTATTTAATTTAGATAAATCAAATACCTCTTTTTTGACGAGATAATTATTAAGAAAGTTTTCAAATCCTTCTTTTGTATCAAAAGAAAACAATAAATTGAGTAATAATTTATCTTGTAAAATAGCTCGGTAATTATAAATTCCGTCAACTTTTAAAACTTCTTCTAATACAGAAATAGCTTTAATACAGTTGTTTTGAAATAATTCTAAAATTACAATATTATTTCCTTTAATAATTATCTCAATTTTCTTGGCCAAAAATTCTTCATAACAACTTATTTCGAACTCATCCATATCATCATTTAGGAAAGGATTAATCAAAGGACTTCGATCATTTATTAAAATATTAAATTTTATTTTATATAACCTTTTTAAATCTTCTTTGCTTATTTCATTATAACCATATTTTTTAATTATTTTAAATTTTAAAATTAAAATTTCTAATTGCCCTAATAAACCTTTTTGGTTAGATGAGGCCTCACAAATTGACTCAATTTCTTGGACTTCTTTTTTTAAAGATAAAATATCATCTTTATTCTCATAAGCGTATATTTCTAAATCTCTTTCTATTTTTCCTAAATTATGAATTAAATTACCAGAGGTTAAATCTAAGTTAAGCGAAGTAGCAAATATTTGACTTAAATTTTTTAATTCTTTAACTTTACCTTGTAAATAAGTTAAATTTTTTTCTGTTAACTCTTCTTTCTTTAAATTAGATAAATTATTTAATTTATTTTGTAAAGTAATACTTACTCTTTTATTTTCAATGTATTCTTTACCGGACTCATAAATCATTAAAGTTACATATAGATTATTTATGACATTACTTATTTCGTTTTTGCGGCCTTTGGATAAAAATAATTTTTCGTGCATTATTTCATTTAAAGCCATAATTCTTGCTTTAGTTTCTAATTCTAAAGAAATAATTTGTTCATAGTATAAATTAAGTTTAGCAAAGGCAATTATTTCATTTAAATTTTTAGCAAAGACATCTATATATGTCTCATCATCTTTTAGACCAATTCTTAAAAGAAGATCTTGGTTCATTTTCAACTCTTCATAAAGTTTATGGGGTCTTAAATCAGAACCGATAGAATATTTAGAAACACTAATCGTTTCAGAATATTTCTTCTTATATAAATCAATTAACTCGAGCATTACCTCGTTATCTTTAAAATTTTCTCTTTTAGGAAAAGGAATTAAGTCTTTTAAATTGGCCAGAGTATTTATAGGAATATCTTTTCTAAATATTTTAGACCAAAATTTTTTAATTTGCATCATTTACCTCCTTTTTTAAGATTAAGGATTTTTCATTTGATACATCCATCTTTTCATAATCCTCTAAAGAAGTTAAAGGTATTTCAACAAAGTAATCATCAAGGGCTTTTTTCTCATTATCCTTAGTAACTATAATTATTCGATCATTATATATTTCAATATCTTGAAATTGGGGTTTTAAATTATAAAGAATTATATAATTCCTTAAAGCTAAAATTCCCAGACATTCTTCGCCATAAATAATATAGAAAGTATCCTTAACTTTAAATATTTCTTTTATAGACCCTAATGTAATAATTTCATCAATATAACCATCAAAATTATTCTTATAATAGATGCTACTATGATGATGGATTTTCCAAGAATTATCTTTAAATAAAAGAAAAGTTTTTTGATTTAAAGGAACAATTCTTTCATAAGAACCATATAACTTCTTATGATACTCATTGGGAACATATAAATCATATAAATTATCTTTTTCTAAGATGAAAGACTCACTTAGCCCATCAAACTCTATTTTATCATAAATTGGTCTTGATTGAATATGTGTTTCAATACCATAAGGACTAAATATAGGAGCCATAGAAAAGATAAGTCCATATTTACCGTCTTTTTTAAAAATAAAATAATAATGAACTGAATCCTCTACTCTTTTAAAAATACAATTAGATAATTCTTCACATTTTATTTTTAAAAGAAAAATTAATTCACTTATATTACGATAAAAATAATAGCCTATTAAGAACACATAAGTTTCATCTTCCCTTTGGGCATAAATAATATTTGGCTCTTCGTTTTCATAAATTTTATCGAAACCCATAGAGATGTCTTTGTCACAATCTAAAACACAAAAATATTTCAGATTATCTTTTTCTAAAACAGCAATAGTATCCGAGATTAAATAAATATTGTCATAAATAATTAAAGATTTTAAACCTTTATTTTTTAGATAAAGACCTTTTTTATTTTCTAATGTAACTACTAGCGCAGAGGAATTTAATGGTTCAACTTGGTCAAATTCAAATAATCTCTCCTCTTCATATTTTTCCCCAATAATCATATATTTTTCATTTAAAGGATTTTTAATAACTAAAAAATTGTTGACATTCCAAGTAACTAAATAGTCATTTATGAGAAATCTTTTATCTTGATAATTATAGATACTTATATAAGAATTATCTCCTTTTTTATTTATATTGTAGATACATTTAGAAAAAGAATTTTTAATAATGGCATTTTCAATGACATCTTTAGGTAAATTATCTGCATCCACTAAAAATTCTTTATTATAAGGATCATACAAACCATAAAATTTATCGGTTTTATATAAAATAAATTCTCCTTTTATTTCATACCAATATTTATGATTTTCTAAATATTTTCTAAATTCATTTTCATTTTTCATTTAATCCCCCGAAAAGATAGGCTTTATTATAACTTATACCCCTTTATTTAGCAAGAAAAAAAAGAACTAATTCATATCTCTTTTTGTGAACTAATTCATAGCTCTTTTAAACATTTTTTCTAAATCATAAATACTAAATTTAATAATGGTGGGTCTTCCATGGGGACAATTATAAGGATTATCACATTTAACTAAGTTATTAAGTAATCCTTCTATTTCTAACATTGAAATATGTTCATTAGCTTTAATAGCCATTTTACAAGCCAAAGTAATGGCCACATTTTCTCTAAATTTAATCGGATCAAATTCGCCTTTTAAATTAATAATTAAATCGATAATCTTTCTAATACTTTCTTCTTCTATTCCTTGCCTTAACCAAGTAGGATGACTTTTAACCATAATGGTATTAATCCCAAATTCTTCATATTTAAATCCCATATCTAAAAATATTTGTTTATGATTATTAAACTCAATATATTCACTACCTTGCATTTCAATACTTATAGGCACTAACATATCCGTAACCAGCTCTTTATCTTTTTTTAAGTTTTCTAGATAATGTTCATAGTTAACCCGCTCTTGGGCCGCATGTTGGTCAATCAAATAAATACCTTCATCATTTTCACAAACAATATAAGTTCCTAAACATAAACCTACCGGATATAAAACTAAACTTTTAAATTCTTCATTTTTCACAGTTTCTTTAGTATCCCCAAAGTCCATTGTCATTTGTTTTTCTGCAGATACTTTTTCTTCTTTTATTTCCTCTAATTTTTCAAGCGGTACAAAAGCATCTTTCAAGTTACTTATATCTTCTTTTTTTATGGCATCAGGAATAAGCAAATTTTCATATAAAGCATCTTTTAAAGTATTATAAATTAAATCATATAAAGAATTCATTTTACTTAATTTAACATCTTGTTTAGTGGGATGAATATTGACATCCACTAAAGTAGGATCTACTTCTATATTTAAAACCACAATAGGGTATTTACCATCAGGTTTATAAGTATAATAAGCATCATTAATGGCTTTATTAATCTCATTGTTTTTTACAACTCTTCCATTAATAAAAGTATTTAAGTGACTTCGGCTACTCTTTAGAATTTCGGGTTTACAAATATAACCTTTAATTTCAAAGTCATCATTTAAACCTTTTACTTCTAACATTTTGGAAGACACTGCTAAACCATATATTTCATGAATAGTTTTAAGTAAGTTATTACTGCCACTAGTTTTAACAATAATATTATCATTATTAGTTAAAGTAAAAGAAATATTGGGTTTCGCTAAAGCTAGTTTTTCAATAAAAGAAGTTGTATTTGCAAGTTCTGTCGTTTCACTTTTTAAATATTTAAGACGGGCTGGCGTATTATAAAATAAATTGGTTATTGTAACTTTCGTCCCTTTTTTGGCCTGACTCGGTTTCTTCTCTAAAATAGTGCCCCCTTTAATATGAATAAGGGTCCCAATGTCTTCCTTACAACTTTCCATAACAACTTCGGAGACACTCGCAATTGAAGGGAGTGCCTCACCTCTAAAACCTAAAGTATTAATAAAGAATAAATCATCATCTTTATATATTTTACTAGTAGCATGTCTTAAAAAAGCATTTTCAATATCAGTACTATCCATACCCATGCCATCATCAATAACCTCAATGCTTTCAAGTCCTCCTTTTAAAAGATGGACTAAAATTCGGGTACTACCCGCATCAATACTATTTTCAACTAGTTCTTTAACGACCGATGCACACTTTTCAACAACTTCTCCAGCCGCTATTTTATTGGCTAAATTTTCACTCATTACTTTTATAACACTCATAAATACCTCTTATTTAATTATTGAATTTCTTATTTCTAATTCTTTATTACATTTTATTTTGGCCTTACTTGCATAAATAAAGCCTCCTTCAAGTAAAATTAAATCATTTTTAGCTAAAACATATTCTTTATCTAAAGGAATATCTTCTTTTTTACTTAAAACAGTTTCTTTATTAGGTAAATACATTGTAAGACTACCTTCCCCTTTTATTTTTAAATCATTAATGGTATAAACAAAATCTTTATTTAAATTTTTAACTATAACATTAATACTATCAATATTCTTTTTTTCTTTATTTAAAGATAAACCAGGACTATCATAAATGGTAGTTTCCATATAATTTAACTTAATAAAATCTAAAGTCGTATTACTATACTTACTAGTAGTTAAATTAATACCTAGTATTTCATTTATTAAGCTAGATTTCCCGGAAGAAGTTTCGCCAGCTAGTAAAATAGTTTTATTTTCTAAGATAAGATTATGAATAAGACTTAGATTAATTCGCTTTTTCACACTGATAAAATAGATATCTGCATCTATCTCATAAACTCTTTGGATATTTTCTTTTAAATGCTCTAGTTTTAAATTACCAGGAATTAAATCCATCTTATTAATAACTAATATTTTTTTATTCTTTATTTGTTTAAAAGCCTCGATTACTTTATTATTAAGACTAAATAAATCGGTAATAAAGAATGTATAGGCAGCATATTTATTAATTTTATTAATAATTTTTGCATTATCTAAATCATCTATCTTGACTTCTTTATTATAATTAATGGTTTTAAAACATCTTTCACAATAAGCATTTTCTAATTTTGGGGTATAACCTAATTTATTTTTATCAATACTCTGTAAAGTTATCCCACATCCCTTACACTTACTCATAATATTTTCCTTTATAAAGAATACCTTTTTTATTTAATTTTTTGATTATTCTTCTTTCTAATTTTCTTAAAATACCCATCATAAATGGTTCATCTTCACTAATACTATTAACTAAGATAGTCGTGAAATTCATTTTGTTACCACTCCAAATATCGGTAATGAGATTATCGCCAATCATGGCTATTTCGGTATCTTTATAATTATAAAGTTTCATAATCTTTTTTAACTTAGTTGTAAGAGGTTTATGGGACTTAAAAGAAGAATCTAAATTTAATTTTTCTTTAAAAGGTCTAATTCTATTTTTATTACTATTAGAAACGATAATTATTTTAAAGTCTTTTGATAGTTCAAAAACTAATTCTTCTAAAGATGTGTCAGGAAAGTTAGTAGTATAACTAACTAACGTATTATTTAAATCAAATAATAAACATTTAATTCCTCTTTTTTTAAGTTTTTGATAATTAATTGTATAAACACTTTGATTATACATATCCGGAACAAATCCATCCATATTTTAATCCTCCTTTTTATTTAAAACAAACTAAGTTGAGCTGACTCTGGCATACCTTCAAAAACATTTAAACTTCTTAACTTTTCCATCGTGGAAACATTTACTTTGCCTCTATTTTGAAAGTCTTCCACACAGAAGAATTCTTTTTTATTTCTTTCTTCGATTATTTGACTCGCCACGGCATCTCCTAGGCCATCAATCGTTCTAAATGGCGAAATTAAAGTTATATGATCATCATCAATTATATAATTTTTGGCTTCACTCCTTTTGATATCAATGTTGCCAAATTTAAAACCTCTCGCCGTAGCCTCTAAAGCGAGTTTTAAAGTTTCCAGTAAAGACACTTCTTTAGAAGTTGCTTCATAACCTTTGCCAATTATTTCATTAATTCTTGCTCTTATCGCATCATATCCTTTAATCATTGTTTCAATTTCAAAATCATCAAAACGCGTTGAGAAATAAGAAGCATAATACTCCGCTGGATAATGCACTTTAAAATAAGCAATTCGAAAAGCACTCATAACATAAGCCGCAGCATGGGCTTTTGGAAACATGTACTTAATTTTTCCACAAGATTCAATGTACCAATCTGGTATACCCGCCTCTTTCATAGTCTCTTTATGTTTAGCCCATCCTTCTGGGTCTTTAGAGGCCTTACCTTTTCTTACAAATTCCATAATTTTGAAGGCTTTTAAAGGGTCCATACCATTTTGAATTAAATAAACCATAATGTCATCCCGACAACCAATAACTTCTTTAAATGGAACAACATTTTTTCTGATTAATTCTTGGGCATTGCCAAGCCAAACATCAGTACCATGAGAAAGTCCAGATAGTTTAATAAGTTCCGCAAATGTTGTTGGTTTAGTATCTTTAAGCATGCCAATTGTAAAGTTCGTTCCAAATTCCGGAACTCCTAGAGTACCGGTATCATTCATAATTTGTTCTTTGGTAACTCCTAGAACATCAGGTGATAAGAACAAACTCATTGTCTCTTTATCATCAAATGGCACGGTCCTTACATCAATCCCCGTTAAATCTTGAAGCATTCTTAGTTGGGTTGGGTCCGTATGCCCTAGAATATCTAGTTTTAAAACATCTTGGTCAATGGCATGATAATCGAAATGGGTTGTTCGCCAGGCGGCATCAACATCTTCAGCGGGATATTGATAAGGAGTAAAATCAAAGACATCCATGTAACCAGGGATAACAACAATTCCTCCTGGGTGTTGGCCCGTTGTTCTTTTTACACCGACACAACCTTGGGCTAATCTTTCTACCTCAATACTCCGCATAACAATATTTTTATCTTCACAATAACCTTTAACAAAACCATAAGCCGTTTTATCAGCTACTGTTCCAATTGTTCCAGCCCGATAAACATTATCTTCCCCGAATAATACTTTGGTATATTCATGGGCCGCAGCTTGGTTTAAATCGGAGAAGTTTAAATCGATATCAGGTACTTTATCAGCATTAAACCCAAGGAAAGTGGCAAAGGGCATATCTTCTCCATCTTTAATCATTTTCGTGCCACACTTTGGGCAATCTTTATCAGGAAGATCAAATCCAATACTATAAGTAATGGCTAGGTCATTACCCTCATCATCTTTAAAAATAGAATGTTTACATTTTGGACAACGATAATGACTCGGCAAAGGGTTAACTTCGGTTATACCCATCATTGTAGCCACAAAAGAAGAACCAACCGAACCTCTTGAACCTACTAAAAAGCCATCATCATTACTTTTCTTAACTAACTTTTGGGCAATTAAATAAATAACGTCAAAACCACCGCCGATAATACCTTTTAGTTCTTGTTCAATCCGGTCTTTAATATTATCGGGAAGAGGATCTCCATACCATTCTTTGGCTTTAGTATATACCATATCTTCCACTATTTCTTTGGAATTTTCAATTTTAGGCGAGAAAGGAACGCCTCCAGTTTCAATAATAACTTCGACTATTTCGCACTTCTCAGCAATTTTATTTGGATTAGTTACCACGATTTCTTTAGCCTTTTCACTTCCTAAGAAGGAGAACGCTTCAAGCATTTCATCAGTTGTATAAAAATGCATATCTGGTACCGTTATTCCTCTTTTATTTAAAGGATGAAGTTTACCATTGAATCTTTGAGCAATGATAATATCTCTATATATTTTATCTTCTCTTGTTAAATGATGCGCATCACTAGTGGCACAAACCATTACCCCAGCTTCTTCCGCTACTCTTACTATCTTTTTAATTTGGGTATAAATATCGGAAATACTTTTAATTAAACTAGAATCCATTTGAGTTAAATGAGAATAAACCTCTGGCGGTTGTACTTCAATATAATCATAATATTGCATCATTTTGGCAAGTTCTTCATCTTCTTTATTAAATGCTGCATTAAAGATTTCGCCATTAACACAACCACTTCCAAAAAGTAAACCTTCTCTATGTTTATTTAACTCATTTCTTGGTAATTTGGCTTGGTCACCTTTATATAAATATTTCGTATTGGCATAACTAATTAATTTAAAGAGATTTTTAAGTCCCACTTTATTTTGCACTAAAACGGACATATGAAAGGGACGCGAAAATCTTAAAAGAGCTTCTTGGTCAACGGAGTCATATAATTTTTGCGTTGTTTCAATATTACGATTACTTAAAACCCTACTCATTTTATAAAAAGCAATGGCAGTTCCTTCACTATCGTAATCTCCTCTGTGGTGTGACTCTTCGTCCCAAGGAACATCTAAATTTTTCACTAAAGTGGAAAGTTTATGATTTTTCCATTCCGGATATAACATTCTGGCCATACCCATGGTATCTATTACCGTACTTTTAAATTCTCCTAAGTTATATTTACTCATCGCCGCACTGATAAAACCAATATCAAATTTAGCATTGTGAGCAACAAGGGGACTATCACCTACAAATTCAAGAAAGCGTTTAGTAACATTTTCTTCCGTATCTTTATCTTTTAACATTTCATCGGTAATATTCGTTAGTTCCACTATCTTATTAGGTAAAAGTCTTCCCGGATTTATAAGTTCATCAAAATGTTCGGTTACTTCCCCATTTTTAATTTTAACGGCTCCAATTTCAATCATTTGGTCAACAAAAGGGGTAAATCCGGTAGTTTCCGTATCGAATACGACAAATTCGGTTTCTAATAAATCATAATCTCTTAAATTAAAGATTAAATCGTTTTCATTATTTACAATACTCATTTCAGCCCCATAAATAACTTTAAATTTATCTTCTTCTTTTTCTACTCCTTTATTAATATCACAAACCGCATGATATAAATCTGGGTAAGATTGCAAACAATCATGGTCGGTTACGGCAACCGCTTTATGGCCCAATTTATGAGCAAATTTTACTAAGTCTTTAGCTTCAATTACCCCATCCATGGCACTCATTTTGGTGTGCGCATGAAGTTCGATTCTTTTTTCTTCGGCATTATCCGCAATAAGTTCATCTTTACTTTTAATCTTTTCAATCGCTTTACCATTTAAAATCATTTGTCTTAAATAGTTATCCATTTCGACATTACCATAAATCCGATACCAATTACCAACTTTTAAGCCTTTTTTAATTTGATTGTATTCTTCGCTTTTAAATCTGACAAATTTAACTAAAAAACTATCCGTTTTATCACTGACTTTTAAATTGATAATATAAGCTGTTCCTTTTTGGCCTTTTCTTTCACTGGCATCAATTCCAAAAATGAATCCCTCAACAATAACATTTTTTTGTTCTCCCACAATATTTTTTAAAGCGGTTACTTCGCCATCTTTATGAAAACCAAAAAGAACAGGATTATCTTCCTTTTTAGGAATGACTACTTCCATACTTTCCTCAATTTCTTTTTTAATTTCTTCTTTTTCTTCTTTATTAAGGACAAATTCAAGAGAATACTCTCCTAAACCATAATTTTTTAAATTAGTAATTAATTTATTAAATAATTCGTCTTGATAAGTTACCTCACTCATAACCTCTAGATAAATTACTTTATCTTTAACTTCTTTAAAACCTTTAATGATGCCCGCTAAAGAAGGATGCTCAAAGATAATATTTTCTAATAAAATATCCGTATAATTTTTTATATCTTCATCTAATACTTCTTTATAAAGAAGTTCAATATAACATTTATCCGTACCATTTATGCCTTTTTTAGTCGCATTAAAAAGATTAGTTACTAAATCATAACTTAATACTTTAGGACTTTCTAAATAAACAGTGTATACTTTAGTCTCCCTATTATAAATAACTTTGTTAATTACGACGTCCTTATACCCATCATTATATTCGACATTAATACTTTTTAAAAATCTTACTAATTCTTCCATTGCTGTTACTCCTTAACTAATCTATTTACTATTATACTATATTTATCATATCTTTTTGAGACTTTTCCCCATATTTTTATCATATCATTTTTTTGGATATTTTGCATATAGGAAAATTTATTTGGAAAAATGGTAAAATCACAACAATTTGTTTCATCACTTCCACTAATAAATCCCATATCTTCCTTTGTTTTAGTCTTAATAAAACTAATATCTTCCACCATGACATAACACACAACATTTTTAAAAACATAATCTTTAATATCTTCTAATTTCATTACTTCATCTTTACTATATTTAGAGGCGGGATGATTACTGATATAAAAATCATAAGCATTTATTTCATTACTTCTTAACTCATCTTCCGTGTATTCTTCTTCAACTTTAATTTCGGGAACTAAAGCATATTCTCCTAAATCTTTAGATAAAGTGCCATAATTTATTAAAGCATCTAAATTATTCATTAAAGTTTTAGTATTAAACCCTAAATCATTTAAGGCTCCCGCTTTAATTAAAATACTATAATCGTTTTTACTTAAGATACCATAAGTTCTTTCAAAAAAATCAAAGACATCTTTATAAAGACCATTATTCTTTCTTTCTTCTAGGATACTACTAATACTTTCTTTTCGTAAACTATTAATTCTCGTAAAAGGCAAATAAACCTTATTTTCTTTTAAAACATATTTAGAATCGGATATATTAATATTTACATGTTTAATTTCATAATTATATTTTTTAAGTTCATTTAAATATAATTTTATTTTATTAGGATTTACCACACTTTCTAAAAGTTCAAAGGTAAATAAAGCTCGATAATGGACTTTTAAATAAGCCATTTCATAAGAAACATAGGCATAAGAAACACTATGGGCTTTATTAAAGCCATAAGAAGCAAAGGCGGAGATGGCCTCGAATATTTGATGGGAAGTAGCCTCATCATAACCATTTTCTCTACTTTTTTGAATAAATTTATCTTTTATTTTCGCAATAGACTCACTATTTTTACCAGCCATGGCTTTCCTTACATTATCCGCTTCCGCATAAGTAAATGAGGCCATCCTAACTAATATACTCATTACTTGTTCTTGATAAACAATAACCCCATAAGTTTCCTCTAAAATGTCTTTTAAGGACTCATGATAATAGGTAACTTTCTCTAGTTTCATTTTTCTTTTAATATAGGTTTCTAATTCCCTGCTTGGTCCTGGTCTAACCAAAGCAATCGATGCCACTAGTTCATTAAAGTTTTGGGGTTTATATTTAATTAACATATTTTTAAAAGCCTTAGTTTCAAATTGAAAGATGCCATCGGTATCAGCTCTGCTAAATAAATCATAGACCTCTTTATCATCTAAAGGAATATCTTTCAAATTAAAGCCTTCAATATTTTTAATAATATTACTAATCGTACTTAAATTTCTTAAAGCTAAAAAGTCCATTTTTAAAAGGCCTAAGTTTTCTAAACTTTTCATGGGAATACCGCTTAAATAAATATCTTTATTTTTATACATTGGAATAATTTCATCAAGCGGTCTATTCGCAATAACAATCCCTGCCGCATGGGTACTAATATTTTTCTTTAAACCTTCTAGTTTTAAACTTATTTTATAAACTTTTTTTAAATCAGGATAAGTTTTTAAATAATCATTAACTTCTTTAATTTTTAAGTTATCTTTCAAAGATAGGTTACCCTCAATAACTTTTAAAAATTTATTTAAAAGTCTTTCTTCAATTTTAAAAATCTTAGCCATATCTCTTAAAACTAATCTAGTTTTTAAAGTGGCAAAAGTAAGACCTCCCGAAACATTCTCTTCCCCATACTTACTCTTAACATAATTAATTACTTCATCTCTTTTGGTGTTATCAAAGTCAATATCAATATCGGGCATCGATACTCTTTCCGGATTTAAAAATCTTTCAAACAATAAATTATATTTAATAGGATCAATATCAGTAATTCCAATTACATAACTTACTAAAGAACCGGCCGCACTACCTCTTCCTGGGCCTACTAAAATATCATGTTTTTTGGCATATAAAACATAATCATAAACAATCAAAAAGTAATCAACAAACCCCATTTTGTTAATAACACTTAATTCATATTTTAATCTTTCTAAATAATTACTTGGTACTTTGCCATTTAATCTTTTTTGTAATCCTTTTAAACACAAATTTTTTAAAAACTCTAAAGAATCAATATCTTTATTATATTTCGGAATATAACTTTTATTTTTAGTGAGTTCAATATTTAACATACTACTTACTTTTTCCGTAGTCTTTTGATCAAATTCACTTATATTAAAATTAAAATAATTATCATAATAAGTTTTTATCTTTTCTTCATTTAAAATATCTAAATATTTTAAATATTCTAAATCTTCTTTTAAAAAACATTTAATATCATTTACATAAACAACATTTGAATTTCTTATTAAAGCATTTTTAAGTTCTACTTCATCTTTATAGCCAATAAATCTATTTTCATAAAAAGAAACATCATCATATAGAGCTAAACTTTGATAAGGAACAATAACTAAAATATCGGAAGAATACTCTTGAAGTTCCAAAATACTTACATTTCTTTCCGTAATAATACTATTTATTTTAAGTAAGTTTTTATAACCCTTTTCATTTTTTGCATATAAGTAGATATTATGTTCATTTAAAGTTACTTCTAAGCCAATTATGGGCTTAATATTAAATTCCATACATTTATCATAAAATTCCACCGAACCAAAGAGATTAGTATCACAAATTCCACAACAAGTTATATTTTTTTGCACACAAAATTTAATTAAATCTTCAATTTTAATTAAACTCTTAAGTAAACTATAATCAGTTGTAACTTTAAGTGGTATATACATAAAATCTCCTCTAAATATATTGTACTAAATTTCTAGCGAAAAGTCTATAAAGTAAATAAAGTAAACAATTTTTACTTCACAAAAAAGTACAAA
>CANRAA010000029.1 GCA_947628485.1 uncultured Bacilli bacterium
AGTGCTAATATAATTTTGTAGGTTTTTCGACATTTTTATATTCGTCTTTTCCTACATTTTTATATTAGCACTATCACTAGGTATCCCTATAACGGCGTTTTCTATGCGTGGTGTGTGCTTTCTGGGGGCTCCTTGAACAGGGATCTTTACTATGTGTACTTTTCGCTTGCGGTTCGCCCAGTCTTCTATCTGACATCCGAGATAGGACTAGTAGGAGAAGGAACTGAAAAACAACCATTTATTATTACAAGTAAAGCAAATTCATAATATCGCCCAAGGCAGCATTATGACAAAAAAATTAAGGTGTGCCGGTAGAAGATATTATATATTATTTATATAAGATATTACCGGCACCGAAATTTGAACTATAACACGGATTAAGTAAACTTAAGTCAAAACACTTTACATTTCTTGTCGTTTGGTGTATAATATAGTCTCAAGTTAAAGGGGATGATTGGATTGATAGATATTAATGAAAGAAATATTATTTATCAAAAACCGATAATGGAAAAAGTTAATAGTCTAAAAGATAGTAAAGGAACTACCTTTTTAGTAGGTAAACCTGGAAGTGGTAAATCTACTATTTTAGATTATTTAGTTAAACATAATGAAAATTATATTGATGCAACTTTAAGTGCTAATAATGCTTTTGCTTTAGGTAATAAAGAAATGCTTGAGGCTTATTATGTTGCTTTAGTAATTGATTCTATTATTAATCATATTAAAAAAGCAGATGAGAAATTATATAAGACAAAATTCTATTTTATGAGTAAAAGAGTAAAAACGATAATTGATTTAACAAGAGTATATGTTCAAATGGGTTCATTTTATACTGTTTTATCTAGAGAAAGTAGAGAAGTATTAAATGGGGCTAAAGAAGGGTTATTAAGTAATTTTTATGATATCTTAATGAGTATTCAAATGCCAGAGTTAACATTAGTATTTGATGATTTTGATAAAGCTAAACCTAATGATGCTTTATATCAAAAAATAATTTTTGATAACTTTAAAGATTATTTTAATATAATTATGACCGTATCTAGTGAAAATAATCCTGATTATTTATTAAACTTAGGTAATGTTGTAGAAGTATGTTATGATAAAGATACTATTATTAATATCATAAATCGTTATTTAATTTATAATCATGTTTTTAATAGTAAACAAATAGATATCATTGGTATTAATAAATTATTAACTGATGACGCTATTGATATGTTAATTAAAGGTACTAAGGGAAATATTAGCAAAATGAAAAGTATTATCTTTAATATTTATTCTAATTTAGATTTAAGAGATATAGATAGAAATACGCAAGTATTAGAAGAAGTCTTAAATCCAGATCCTGCTTTAGGATTTGCTAATATAGGTGATGAAAAAAGAAGAAGATTATATTTATAGTATGCAAAAAGCATACTATTTTTTTGTTTGCTATGATATAATGAATTTGTTAAAGAGGTGGAGTATGGAAACTTTTACAACATATTTTCTTTTATTTATCATTTATTCTTTTTTAGGGTGGTTAATGGAAGTAATTTGTAAATTATTTGAATTAAAAAGATTTGTTAATCGGGGCTTTTTAATTGGGCCAATATGTCCTATATATGGTTATGGAGTTATTGGAATATTACTTTTAATTGGTACGGATACGAAAGATTTTCTTGGAGTATTTCTAAAATCTATTTTGATATGTTCAGTTTTAGAATATTTTACATCTTATATTATGGAAAAATTATTTAAAGCTCGGTGGTGGGATTATTCCAGAAGAAAATTTAATATTAATGGGCGTATTTGTTTAGAAACCATGATTCCTTTTGGTATTTTAGGAACTTCCATTGTTTACTTTGTTAATCCTTTTTTCATGAAATTAGTTAATATGATTAGTCCAAAAGTAAGACTTATTCTAACTATTATTTTACTTGTTATTTATATAATAGATAATGTTGTTTCATTTAATATTATGAATAAAATTAAAGGGGAAATTAAAAAACATCATAAAGATAATACCGAAGCTATTAAGAAAAAGGTTAGTGAGTGGTTAGAAAATAATACGGTTCTTTATCGGCATATTAAAGATTCTTATCCGAAATTTAAAATATTAAAAAAGAAAGAAAAAGTCGAAAATGGAAAAGATATATAATAAATTAGTAAGAGATAAAATACCGGAAATTATAGAAAGTAATAAGGGTATTCCTTATACAAGAGTATTAGATGATGAAGAATATAAATTAGAACTAGAAAAAAAGTTAGAAGAAGAAATGAAAGAAGTATTATCGGCAAGGGGAATGGATAGAGTAGAGGAACTTGCAGATTTACTGGAAGTTATTAAATATTTAGGAATGTTAGAAAATGTTACTTTAGAAGATATCATCAAAAAGGGTAATGAAAAAAGTTCCAAGAAAGGAGCCTTTGATAAGAAAATATTTTTAGAAAAAGTCGAAGAAGATTAATAATAAATGGTTCTTGTTAAATGATGCGGATGTTCTTTAAAGTCGGGATTTTTACTTAAAAGCCATAAAGAGTTATCAATTTCACTAGAGTTTAGATGGATGTTTTTATCCTCTAACTCTTTTTTAATGAGTTCAATTGCATAAAGCATACCCGCTCTTATTTCAATTTCTTCCTCACTATCATGAATTACTTCTTTTTTGTTATCTATAAGTTCTTTTAAATCTTCACTATATTCTAGAATACCTAAATGTCTTAACACTTGAGGTATTTTATAATCGGCACAAGCGAGCATATTATCATTATTTAAAATATTATTTTTTATTTCTTCGACATTAGAAAGTAGGTCTCCCACGAGTAACATAGCTCTTTTAAAGAAATAAACCTTATCACCTTTATAATTACTAATATCCCTAAAATTATGAAAATTAGTTATTATTTTATTTAAAAGTTCGATATCGCTATGAACATTTAGAAAGTCTTCATAATTAAATGTTTTAAATTCTTGGGCTAATTCTTTTAAAATACTAAGTCTTTCTTCTAACATGGGAATACTAGTGGTACCTTTAAATATTTCATCTATTGTATTTAGATTTATTTTTTCTAAGTATTCTGGATTTAGTAAATCATAACCATTTTGTAAGGCTTTAGTTATACTAAAAAATAAGGCATAAGAACCGGAATACCATTCATGCTCATATTCTATTTTCCATTTTACGGGAGTATCCCAAAAACAAAAATTTAAAGATTCACAAATAATTAAATATTTAATTTTATCTTCAAATGTAAAATTATTAATTCCCAATTTCTCGTTAGGAAGCCATTCTTTTTGAAAGCCTTGGAAATAGACATGGGCTTCTTTTATTTTATCTTTATTAATATGGACATGAGTAGACTTATCACAAACTCTTTTGATACTCTTTATTATATCTTCATGCGTAAGCATTTTATCCCACCTTTCTAAAATTATTATAACAATAATTAAAGAATAATAAAAGAAAATGTGTTATAATTGGGGTATGGAAGAAAATAATTTAAAGGATAATTTACAAACTTTAGAACTGGCTTTAAAAAAGAAAGCCCAAATTGCCTACATGAATGAGATAGTGGCCTCCACAAGTGATAAACCCATCGTGGGTACAGTAGCTTTGGCAATTTGTTATGGCCTTGTTTTTTATGACCGGAAAAATAAAATCGGTATTGTAGGTCATGCTAGTTCTAGTAAACTTTTAGATATTTTAGATAAAATGATGGCTTATTTTACAATTGATAAAGAAATTACTATTGAATACGCCATTATTCCTGGATATGATAATGTTTTAAATAATCGTTTAGAAGGTTTAAAACCCTTAGAGGATTATCTAATTAAAAATACGCCAATGTCGGTAAAATTAGTTCCTTTTAAAGGAATAGACTTATTTGTCCATGAAGAATTTGGTTCTTTCTCATTTGCTTTTAATGCCATAAATGGTTTACCTGTAACTAAATATTTATTTTATAGTGATGGTAAAAATGCCAAGAAAGGAAGATAATCTTGGCATTTTTCCTAAAATTTTGTATAATATTTTAAATAAATTGAGGAGGGTATATGAATTATTTTAATATTAATTTAAATTTATATCGCAGTTTTTATTACGTAGCTAAATTTGAAAGTTTTACTAAAGCTAGTGAATATGTTAATATTTCTCAATCAGCATTAAGTATCAATGTTCATAAACTAGAAAGTGATTTAAATGTCGAGTTATTTGTACGTAACAGTGGTCAAGTTAAATTAACAAGTGCTGGAAAAGAATTATATCAAAAATTAAATGAAGTCATTAAAGTCTTAGAAAGTGAAATTGATAATAACGAAATAAACATTGGTTGTCTAAGATTTATCGCCGACAATTACTTAGATGAAGCCATTATTAAATTTAAAGAAAAAAATCCTTCTGTTAATTTAAAACTAGAATTTAATGATGATACGGAATTATTTCAAAAATTAAAAAAAGGTGAATTAGATATCCTTATTTGTCGTTATCCTTTATTCTATAAATTTGATAAAAATATTATAGTTGAAAAATTAATTGAGGTTCAAAATGTAATGGTTTGTTCCAAAGATTTTTATACTAAAAATTTACAAGATATAAATTTATCTAATTATACTTATCCTTTAATCTTACCTTCTAAATCTGAAAAAAGAAGAATCTTAGATGATTATTTAATTACCAATAATATTAAACATCATATTGTTTTAGAATTACCTAATTCCTTACTTTTAAAAAAATTAATTTTAAATGGTCAAGGAATAGGATATATTAATCAAGAATTTGTTAAAGAAGAAGTAGAGAATAAAGAATTAATTTTACTTAATTTTTCTAACTTACCTAAAGATAATATTACAATTATTTATAATTCCCAAAATGTTAATAAAGAACTTCTTAAGTTTATTAAAATCTTAAAAGAGGTATTAAAAAAATAAATACCCCTTATTAAAAAAACATATTTTACATACCTTATATCTCTTGGTATATTTAACTTAAATAAACGTGGAGGTATGTATGTTAGAATATTTTAAAAAACTTGCTAGTCTTTATAAGGTGCCATTAGATAATGTTATTTCTATTGCCCTAAATAGGTATGGTATTGTAATGGATAATACCTTAGATAATAGACTCAGGTTTGATGTAGAAATATTAGATACTCATACAAAAAACTTTTTTGCTGTCTGTGTTAATACTTATCCTAATTCGCCATTTAAATTAGTGGATGATAAATTATATTTAGATAATGAAGTAATAGCTAAAGTATCAAATATTGAAAAAGATACTTGTACTGCCACTTATTTTCGCAATAACAAAAAAGCAATTACTTTTAATTCTAATTCAAGAAGTAAATGTGCGGGTTGTAAATTTTGTGGAACCTATAGTTTATCGGAAGATGATTCCTATGACTTTAGTAAAGTAGAAAATGTTATAGCTTATTTTACTAAATTATTAAAAGAAAATAATATTTCTGGTATGGAAAAGCTAGAGAGTGTTACTATTTGTACCGGTTGTTTTCCTTTAGAAGATGATTTAATTAAACATTTATATACTGTTAATGAAGCTTTTATTAAAATGGGATATAAAGGTAGTTTAAATTATATTGGTTCGCAACTTACTAGTTATGATAAGATAAAAGAAATATCCCAAAATATTAATGATTTTGGTATGTATTTAACAATTGAAAAATTCTTAGATCGTGATAAATTTATGCGCCCTGAGAAAGCTAGTTTAACTTTAGATAAAGCCAAAGATTTATTAGAATATGCTTCATCCTTAGGTATTACGACAACCTTCTTATATATTTTAGGTTTAGAAAGTTTAGAGGCTATTCAAACATATTTTACTTATTTTAAAGATAGTATTAATAAATTTCCGGTTGTTCAAGTATTCCAAGATTATACTAAAGAACAAGAAAATTATCGTATCGAGGAAGCTAAAGATATTGAATATTATTTACAAGCAAAACAAATAATTAAAGATATTTATAAAGATACAGGACTTGCCCCTAAATTATGGGAAAGTTATCGAGGATTATATACTTCAAAAGATTTTCAAGGAAGGAAACTTCTAAGATGAAGGATATAGAAATAATTAAAAATTATTTTTATAGTGCTAATAAGACAGCGATTAGTATTATGTACTTGGATAGTTATGCTAAAGATAGTTCTTTAAAAAGTTATAGCAGTGGTCATTTAGGAACAAGTATGTCGACTAATTTTATCTTGGCTAATTTATATTATTTCTTAAATAAAGAAAAAATTTCTAATCAAGTTGTAGTTGGTTCGGGTCATGCTGGATTATCTTTAATTACTAATTTATGGTTAAATGGTACTTTAGTTAAATATTATCCTAAGTATTCTTTAAATAAAGAGGGACTAAATAATTTAATTAAAGATTTTGGTTTTATTGTACGTTCCGAAATTAATCCTGGATATCCAGAGACTATTTATGATGGCGGAGAGTTAGGTTATTCCCTAGCTACTTCTTATGGTTATGCTTTAAATAATCCCGATGTTTCTTTAATTCCTTGTCTTATTGGGGATGGGGAAGCCGAAACAGGTACTTTAAATGCCTCTTGGCAATTAAATAAATTATTAGAATTAGATTCTAAAGTTTTACCGATTATTAATTTAAATGGTTTAAAAATGACTTCAGAAAGTTTCTTAAGTTTATTTACAAATGAAGAATTAATAAATTATTTTAAGCTTTATGGTTATGATGTTTTTATTGTGGATGCCCATAATAAAGATATTGATGTATCTATTAAAGAGATGCAAGATGCTTTAAAAAATTCTCAAGATGTTAAAAAGCCTTTAATTATATTTAAATCTTTAAAAGGTTATACTTTACCTATTTTTGAAGGTAATCCTTTAGTTCATAAAGATCCTTTAAGCTCTTTCGATAAAGATAAAAAAGAAAAAATAGTGCGTCTTTTATGGAATAATTATCCCGATAATTTATTTGATAGAGAAAATAATTTACTTTCTTATTTTAGTTATTTTCAAAATACTTCTCCCCTTATAAAAAGAAAAAATGTTGAAGATATAAATACTAATAATAATTTAAGTACATATTTAAAAGAAATATTATCTAATCAAAAACGTTTAATATTTTCTCCCGATGAAATAACCTCAAATAAACTGGGTAGTTTAAAAGAATATACTTTTGAATTATTAAATGAAAATGTTTTACAAGCTCTATATTTAGGTTATGCCATGGCCGGTAATTTAGGTTTTTATATTTCTTATGAAGGGTTTATGCCCCTTATTAGTAGTATGATTATGCAATATGATAAGTATTTAAGACAAAAAGATTATTACAACGTTAATAAAGAAATACCTAGTTTAAATTATATTTTAACTTCTACTTATTTAGAAAATACTTATTCCCATCAAAATCCTTCTTTTGTAAATAATCTCCTTTTAAAAAGTGATGATTATTATAATATTATTTATCCTGTTTGTGAAAGTGATTTAGTTAAAGAAATTGAAAAACATAAACATTTAAAAGATACTTTAAATATTTATATAAGTAGTAAAAGACATCAAAAAGAATATTCTTTATCTAGTATGATTGATATAGTTATTAAAAATGCTAATCCCGATTTAGTTTTAGTAGCAACTGGAGATTATATGTTAGATGTTATAATGGAGGCTTATCATAAATTAAAAGATACTTATAAAATTCAAGTTGTTTATGTTAAAGAACCCAAAATATTAGATATTAAAAGTAGAAAAGCTTTAACTAGTCAGGAATTTAATTATTATTTCCCGGCATGCACTCCAATTATTTATGGATTTATGGGTTATCCTTTAGTAATAAATGCTTTAATGAGTGAAAGAGGAGTTAATTTTACTACTTTAGGTTATCAAGATAATTTATCTTTTGGCGGAAAAGATGGTGTTTTAACTTCAAATAACTGTAATGTTAATGATATAATAGAGGTATCTAAAGATAAAGTTAGAAAGAGGTTAAAATGAATAATTACGAATTTTGGGAAAATTATTTAAAAAATTTAAAAGAGGAGTTATTAAAACTTTCAAAAGAAAAAGAAAAAGTTCAAATTGATTTACATATTCATTCTAATTATAGTGCTGATGGCAAACAAAGTATTAAAGAAATTTTAGAAACAACTAAAAGTAAAGGTTTTGATATTATTAGTATTACGGATCACGATACTTTAGATGCTTATGAAGAAGTATACAATTATGTTAAAGATGGTTTTACAAATCCTTATATAATTCCGGGAATAGAATTTACGATTGATAATGCTTCTTATGGAAATCAATGTCATTTTGTCGAATTATTTGTTAATCCTTTTGATTCCGTCTTAGATGAAAAAGTCAAAATTTCTAAAGAAGCAAGTTTTAAAAGAAGTCAAAAACAATTTATAAGATTAGATCATAATAAAACTATTCAAGATATCTTAAAGCAAAATAATTTAAGTATTTCTTATGAAGAATATTTAGAATTTTTAAATAAGAATAATTTAGTTCCGGAATATGATACGTTATGTACTTATCTAATGAATAAATTTAAAAGTAAAAATATAACTACTTTTCAAATTTTAGATTTACTAGAGAAAAACAATCAAGATGATATTTATGAAGATCGGAAAATGTATAAAGAAAAAAGATATTTAGAATTAAGAGGAAAATATTTACCTCTTGAAGAAAACTTCTATAGTACGCGTTTTTTATTATCCATGCTTGGGGTAAGAGAAGTTGATGATGATTGGTGGGATGAACCAATGTGTGGAAGTATTTCAGTTAATTCTTATGGTCAATTAAAAGTTGAAGAATTAAATAAAAATTTTCCTTTATATTTTGCCCATCCTAGTGAAAAAAGTTTAAAAGTAGTTGAAGATATCCTTAAAAATAATCCTCATATTATTGGTTTAGAGTTTAATATTCGAAGTCACTATGAAGATATAAATAATTTAAAAAATTTAAGAAAAAAATATCATTTAAAAATGTCTATTGGTTCAGATAGTCATGATAGTAGTTTAAAATTTTATGAAAATATAGATTTTTATCAAATTAGTTCTAAGGAGTTACAAGATATTCTAAATTAGGAGGGTTTAATGGAGAAAATTGATTTACATATTCATACTAATTTATCTGATGGGAGTATTAGTTCTGATGAAGTTATTAAAAAAGCATATGCTGAAGGATGTAAACTTATTGCCATAACAGATCATGATATTGCTTATGAAAATAACAGTGATAATAATTTTATTATTCCGGGAATTGAATTTAATACTGCTTACCGGAATATGCATATTTTAGGTTATGGTATAAGTGATTCTAAAGCTTTAAATAATGATT
Source organism: uncultured Bacilli bacterium (assembly GCA_947628485.1). Classification (GTDB taxonomy): domain Bacteria; phylum Bacillota_I; class Bacilli_A; order RF39; family UBA660; genus SIG200. The sequence continues at coordinate 9,302 of CANRAA010000029.1, forward strand.
TATTAAGGTTAAGATTAGAAAATGAATTAGTCGTTTTAAAAGTTATTAAATTATTAGAGGAATCTGGTTTTGATATAAATCCTCAAAAATTATATGAATTTTTAGAACAAGAAGATTTAGATACTTCTATTTTAGATAAAAGAAAATTAGTTAAATATTTAATAGCTAAAGGTTATGCTTCCGATATTTTAGGAGCTTATCAAACTTTAATTGGGGTTAATCAAAAATATTATGTCCCTAATAAAAAGTTAAGTCCTAAAGAAGTCATTACGTTAATTAAACATTATAAGGGTGTAAGTGTTTTAGCCCATCCCAATATTTTAAAATTAAATGATGCTGATTTAGATATCTTAATAAAAGAATTAAAAAGTGAAGGACTAGAGGGAATTGAAATATATAATGCTAAAATGCATCTACCATATAATGAAAGTTATATGAGAATAGCTTATAATAATGATTTATTAGTTACAATGGGTTCTGATTTTCATGACCCTGATATTGATACTTTAGGAGTTATGTCGGAAGAACGTTTATCGCAAAAATTATTAAAGCGGATAAATCATTTGTGAAAATAAGAAATAAATGATATAATTTTGGTAAAGGAAGAAGGAGTTAAAATGGCTTTAAAAAGAGGAATTGTGGAACTTGTTCCCTATGATGAGAAATGGGAGAGTGAATACAACGAAGAAAAAGAATTATTATGTAGATTGTTAAAGGATTATTTAGTGGAAATTCATCATATTGGTAGTACATCCATTAAAGGTTTATGTGCCAAACCAGTTATTGATATTCTTGCGGTTATTAAGGATTTAAAAGATATTCCCAAGATTGAAGAAATCTTAAAAGATTATGATTATGAAAATAGAGGACCACAAGGGATAGAGGATAGAATGTTCTTTGCTAAAGGTCCAGAAGATGCTAGAAGTCACTATATTCATTTTACCGAACCTAATAGTGATACTTATTATAATCAAGTATATTTTAAAAGATATTTAGAAGAGCATCCAGAATATATCCAAGAGTATGCGGCATTAAAAAAAGATTTGGCCGCTAAATATAAAGATGAAAGACCAAAATATACCCAAGGTAAAAATGATTTTATTAAAAAAGTAATTGCTCTTAGTAAGGAAGAATATGATCAAAGTAATATCGCTTGATATTGGGGGAACTTTAATTAAAGGTAGTGAGGATGCTAAGTATAATCTTAAAGCCTTAACATCTTTAGTTAATAAAGATTATGATTTAGTAAGAAATGTTTTTAAAGACGTATTTCAAAAAACTAAAGGAACCGAAAAAGAATTAATTCACAGTTTTTGTGAAAAATTAGAGATACCTGAAACCGAAACCTTAAGAGAATTTTTTAAAAATAAATATGCTTCTAAAAATGATAAAGTAAGTAATCATGATTTAGAAGTTATAAAAGATTTAAAAAATAAAGGTTATAAAATAATATTATTTTCGAATACGAGTTCTTTACAAGAACAAGATTTAGGGGATTTATATAATTTAGTAGATCATATATATTATTCATATGAATTAGGGTATACCAAAAGTGATAAAGAAAGTTATCAAATAATTGAAAAAGAGCTAAATTGTCAACCAGAAGAATTTTTACATATTGGGGATACTTTAAAAAGTGATTATTTAAAACCTAAATCATATGGGTGGAATGCTTTATACTTTGGAGAAAGTGATGATAAAGATGTTATTTCTATCCAAGATTTAGCCGAGATAAATAAATATTTATAATTTAATATATCAGGGGGGATATAATGAAAGATGAAATATTTTTAAGTGAACAAAAAAGATTAGAGGAAGTCATTGATTTAATTAAACAAAAAATCATAATAGCTAAAGAAAACTTTACTAAACAAGAAAAATTTAAAATTGGGTTTAAAGAAGGACAAAGGGGAACGCAATTTAATAGACAAGCCTTAATGAGTATGTATGCAACAGAAATAAGTAATCTAGAAAGTGTTTTAGATAATCCTTATTTTGGCCGTTTTACCTTTAAAAGTAAAGAAGAAGGTAAAATAGAAACCATCTATATTGGTAAAAAAGCAGTTACTTTAGAAGGTGGTAAGGCTGTTTGTTATGATTGGCGTAGTCCCATTTGTTCAGTTTATTATGATTATAATATTGGACCCGCTAGTTATGATTTTAAGGGGCAAACTTTTAAAGGGGATATTTTAAATAAAAGACAAATAATGATTAAAAATGGGACTTTACAAAAAGTCTTAGAGGAAGATGTTTTATCTGATGATAATATTTTAATTGAATACTTAAAAGAAAATTTAGATGCTCGACTAAAAAGTATTATTGCCACCATTCAAAAAGAACAAAACCAAATTATAAGAAGACCACTAAATTCTCATAATATAGTAGAAGGAGTAGCCGGAAGTGGTAAAACTACCGTAGCCCTTCACAGAACTTCTTATCTTTTATATAATAATGAAAGAGATACTAAAGGGGAAGATTTCTTAATTATTGGCCCTAATAAATATTTTTTAGACTTTGTATCTTCCTTACTTCCTGATTTAGATATTAAAAATGTTAGTCAAAATACTTTTGCAGAAATTGCTACTTCTATTGGAGGTAACACGCGCTTTTTATCCAAAAATGCTACTTTAGAAAAAGTATTACAAGGACTTTTAGATACTTCGGTTATTAAAGAAAAAAGTTCTTTAAATTTCTTACATTTATTAGAGGATTTTCTTACTAATTATATTAAAAATAATTTACAAGAAGATATTACCTATGAAGGATTTACTTTAGCAAGTAAAGATAAATTACAAATTATCTATGGAAGTGTTATTAATTCTAATTTAAGTTATAAAGAAAAAATAGATATTTTTATTAAAAATTTAATTAAAGAAATAAAAACTAGAGAAGATGATTTAATTCATGATATTTGGCTTTTATATCGTGATGAATTTTTAAGTTTACCAAAAGATAGTCCAAGAAGAAAAGAAATTCTTCGTGTTCATGAAGAGAAGACTAAAGAAATAAAAAATGGTTGTCTTAATACTTTAAAAGAATATTTTTCTTTTATTAAAATAAAACCAATCGATTTATATACTAAGTTTATTTTAAGTTTAGATGATTCTAAATATGATAATTTAAAAAGAGAAACTTTAGAAAATATTGAGAAAAGGAGTTTATCTTATGAAGATTTAGCACCTTTAACTTTAATTGGCTATATGTTAAATGGTAAAGGTAATTATAAAAATTATCAACATCTTATTATTGATGAAGGACAAGATTTATCTTTAGCGGAATATTATGTTTTAAAGAAAATATTTAGTGAAGCCTACTTTGATATTTTTGGAGATATTAATCAAGCTATATATGATTATAATTGTATTACTGATTGGAGTATTTTAAATGATTTAATCTTTGATAGTAAGGCAAGTTTACTTAATTTAAATAAAAGTTATAGAATTACTACCGAAATATCTGATTTAGCTAATAAAGTATTAAGTTATTTAGGATATGATGAAACTTTATGTGTAAGAAGAAGTAAAGAAGATCCAAAGATTAGAGAAATTAATAAAAATAATGAATGGGAAAATTATCTTCTAGAAATTAAAGATTTCTTAGATAAAGGATATGAAACAATAGCCATTATTACGAAAGATGGAAAAGAAGCTAAAAGTTTAGCAAATAAATTTCAAAAGAAAGGTTTAAATATTAATTTAATTACCGAACAAAATACAACCTATAAAGGTGGTTTATGTATTGTACCTTCTTATTTAGCTAAAGGTTTAGAATTTGATGCTGTTATTTTAGCTAATACGAATGAAAATAATTATCAAGATAATCCAATTGATTTAAAATTATTATATGTGGCTATAACAAGAGCAATGCATAGTATATATGTAAATTATAATCAAAAGTTAACTAAATCTTTAGATGAAAAAGTATTAACAAAAAAACTAGGATAAAATGTCCTAGTCTTTATTTGTATTAAAGATATTTAATAAATCTAATATTCTTAAATATACTTCAATAATGGCAAATGATAAACCAAACACCCTTACTTTATTATTAGTTATTGCTATATAAGAGTCTTTTCTTATGCATTATAGCATATGGACAAAAAAATAAAAATAGATTACAATTAGTTTAAGGAAGTAAGAAAAATGAAAGAAGTAATTAAGAAATATCAAGTATTTATAAAATATATTATTGTAGCCATCTTAAGTTTTATAATTGACATCTGTTTATTTCATTTATTTAATAGTTTAATATTAAGTATTATTTATGCTACGATTATGGCAAGAGTTATATCTTCCATATTTAATTTTTTAATGAATAAAAATAAAGTTTTCCAAAGTAAGAATAAATATACATCGGAATTTATTAAATATATTTTACTTGTAATTATTCAAATGTTTTTATCAGCCTTCTTGGTAGATACTTTAGCTAAATTTATTTTGATTAATCCAACACTCATTAAAATACCAGTTGATTTTATCATCTTTATTGTCAATTATTTAGTCCAAAAATTCTTAATATTTCATTAAACTTTCATTGTTAAATTAGGCATATTATTGTATAATTTAATTATGATAATTAAGAGAGGACTTAAATCATGAGTAAAAAAGAGAATTTTTTGTGGGAAAAATTTTATACTAAAGAAGAATTAAAAGTTAATATACCTAATATGTCTTTATATACATATATGAGAAGGGAAACAAAAAGTTACGCATCTTTAACAGCTTTAAATTATTTTGGAAGAAAAATATCTTTTAAAATGTTTTGGGATTATATTGATAAGTGTGCTAGTGCCTTAAAATCTTTAGGAGTAAAATCTGGTGATGTTGTAAGTATTTTAATGCCTAATACACCGGAAGCTGTTATTTCTTTTTTTGCGGTTAATAAAATTGGGGCCATTTCCAATATGATTCATCCACTTTCTGCTGAAGAAGAAGTTAAAGAATATATTGTCAAAACCAAAAGTAAAATCTTAATTGCTTTAAATTCTACTTATAGTATGATTAAAAATATTGTTAAAGATACGCATTTAAAAAAAGTAATTATTGCAAGTCCTTCCGATTCCATGCCCATAATTCTTAATACTTTATATAATGCGACCAGTAAAGATGAAAAAGTTAAAGAAGATAGTTTATTTATCTTTTGGAAAAAGTTTATTAAGTTAGGTAGTAATAATGATAAAGAAGAAAAGGGTAGTAAAGATATGGTAGCCACTTATCTTCACAGTGGAGGTACCACAGGTATACCTAAAACTATTAGTTTATCTAATCGGAGTATCATTGGGGTTAATGAACAAGCTAAAGTATTCTTTCCGGAAGCGAAAAGTGGGGATAGTTTACTTTTAATATTACCCATTTTCCATTGCTTAGGTTTAGTTGTTGGCATGTTTATTCCTATATGTCGGGGGGCAACTTCGATTTTAATTCCAAAGTTTGATGCTAAAAGATTTGATAAATTACTTACTAAATATCATCCTAACTTCTTACTAGGTGTTCCTACTCTTTTTGAGGCTATGCTTAAAAATAAACATTTAGAAGGGGTTAATTTAAATTATCTAAAAGGTTTAATTTCCGGAGGAGATACACTTTCTCCTCAAAGGAGTGAAGCTATTAATGAATTTTTAAAGAGTCATCAATGTAAAGCGAAAATTATTCAAGGTTACGGCATGACCGAAACCACTGGACCAGTTACTTTTGGCACTAAAGGAAGTGCTAAACTAGGTAGTGTTGGAATACCTCTTCCGGGTAATATTGTGCGTATTTGTAATCCTCAAACTTATGAAGAGTTAAAACCTAATGAAGTAGGAGAGATTTGTATTCATAGTTTTGTCGTTATGGATGGTTATCTAAATGATAAAAAAGCCACTAAAGATGTCTTTAAAATGCACGATGATGGCAGACTTTACATCCATACTGGTGATTTAGGATATATGGATGAAGATGGGGTAATCTTCTACGTTCAAAGAATTAAAAGAATAATAATCTCTTCTGGTTATAATATTTATCCGGAATATATTGAAAGAGTATTAAAAGACCATAAATATATAAAAGATGCTTGTGTCGTAGGCATACCCCATTCTTATAAACAAGAAATAGCCAAAGCCTTCATTATCTTAGAAGATGGAGTAGAAGAAAGTTATACAATAAAGAAAGAAATAATGGATTATGCCTCCAAAAACTTAGCCCATTATATGTTACCAAGAGAATATATTTATAAAAAAGAATTTCCGAAAACAAAACTTGCTAAAACGGATTATTTAGCTTTACGAGATGAACTAATTAAAAAGGATTAGTCCTTGTAAAATACTGCTTTTTATGGTATTATGAATATGTCAAAGAAATATTGCATAAAATAAAAAAGGGAAATACTTAACTTTAGTACGTTAAGTACTTACCCAACAATTGGTTTTGGTACTTAATCTAAATTGTACTTAATCTTAGTTGATTGAGTACTTTTTATTTTTTTATTATCAAAAATAATAATGATGAAGTTAACAGGAAGATAATAAGTATTAATGAAGTAATAAGTAAGTCCTTTTTCTTCATAATACCAGCCCTCCTTTCTATATAGAAAGATAGGCAAGTACTCAACAGTTAAGTTTCCCTAGTAATAATTATATATCATAAAAGCGTCATTGTATAGCGAACAAAAGCAATTTTTTTAATTAACACTTATTAAAAAATATTTAATTATTTTTAATATACTAGGAAAGTCATGCAAAAAGTGAAATTATGGACTGAATTAAAAAGTAAATGCACATTAAGAGATAAAGAATTAAATTAAAGCAATAAATGCCCATAAAATAAGGGAAAAAGTGAAATAAAAGGTTGCAATTTTAACAAAAATATATTAAAGTATAACATGCAAGGAAAAATTATTCCAAGCAAAAAATTGTATCGGATTAGTCATTTTTAAGA
>CANRAA010000030.1 GCA_947628485.1 uncultured Bacilli bacterium
CATCGACAACACCCTTCTGTTATTTTTTTGTTAATGATATTGTAACAAGGAAAATGTTGCGATGTCTATTTTTTTGCTTTAAATTTTACATCAAAAAGGAGTGATGATTTTTCTTTCATCACTCCTTAATGTTTATGAACCTGTTTTGTTATACTTTACTTTAATTTTATTCTTTACTTATTGTAATTGTATATCTAACTTCTTTTTCGTCAGTTTCTTTAGACATACTTATTTTATAATCACTATTTCTTAAATCATCTTCTAATTTACCTATTAATTCATTGGCTTTATCTAAACTAAATTCTTTTGTTTCTTCTTTTTTAGCCTCTTCTTCAACTTTTACATCTGGAGTTGGCGTTGGAATATCAAAATCCAACATTTCAATTTCTTCTTCACTACTTACAGGTTCATTTACTACCGGAGTCTCTGAATTTATTATAGGTTCTTTATTTTCAGTTTCTGTTATAGTTTCTTTTTCTTCTTCATAAACTGGTTCAGATACATTCATATTGGCTTGCTCATCTTCTAAGAAATTAAAGAACTTATTAGGTATTTTATTAGTTTTAACTTCTTCTTTAATTTCAACTTTATTTTCAATTGGTTTAGAAGACATAATATCAGTTGCTTTTTCTTTTATATCAGATATGCTTGGCGCTGATTCAATTATTGGAACATCATCTTCGGATTTATCTTTTTTATTTAAATCTTTTAATTTTTGATCTAAATCTCTTACCGTTAATCTTTCGTCAATAATTCTTTTTAACCAACTATTTTGGTCATCTTCATCATCTAATTGTAAAAGACTTCTAGCGTGTCTTTCAGAAATTTTACCTTCAATAATTGCTTTTTGGACTTCATCCGATAAAGATAACAATCTTAATTTATTAGATATAGCCGATTGACTTAAGCCCATTTTTTTCGCTAATTCTTCTTGAGTTAAATAACCCTTGTCCAATAAAGTTTTATAAGATTTCGCTTCTTCAATCGATGTTAAATCTTTTCTTTGGACATTTTCCACAATGGCTACTTCGGCACTCGCATTATCATCTAAATTACTTAGGATGGCTGGAACTGAAGTAAGACCAGCAAGTTTTGCCGCTTTATATCTTCTTTCACCCGCAATGATTTCATATTTATCATTAAGGCGTCTTAAAACTAGGGGTTGAATAATCCCATGTTCTTTAATTGAAGATGCTAGTTCCTTTAAAGAATTTTCATCAAAATTAAGTCGTGGTTGAAAACGATTAGGAATAATGTCTTCAATTGGCACATTTAAAATTTGTGTTTCTGTCTTTTTTTCCGTATCCACTTTTTACCCCTACCTCTATTATTTAATTCTAACTTATTTAAGCATTTTTCGCAAGAGGTTTATGCAAAATTTTGTGATTTATAATTCAAAATGTCCTATTTTTTAATTTTAATTTACAAAACAAAATGTCCTACTCAATTATATTCATTAATTTATTTCAAAAGGCTTTTTGTTATAGGCAGTTATATGATAGGCTTTTTTGCCAAAGGCTTTAATTACAAGCCTTTGCAAGCCATTAAAATCATATAACTGGGTTCCTGTAACACAAAAGACGAATTGAAATAAATGTTAAAGTATTGCGGACATTTTGTTTTGTAAACATTATAGAAAAAGCGGACATTTTGTTTTAAAAGTCACATTTTTCGCAAGAGGTTTATGCAAAATTTTGTTATATGGTCTTAAATCTTTTAATTTTGTATCTTCGTATTTTCTAATAACTATTATATTTCTTTCAACATTATCATACTCATATAATATAAAAGTTATAATCCGGAGTATTTTCCCATGCATTATTTCAATTGTATCTTTGGCATCTTCTAGTTCACTTAAATTACTACCTTTATAAGCTACAAAGACACCTTTAAAGTTTACTAATGGAAGAGATATTTCGGTAAGAACCCTCATGTTTGCTACAGCCCGTGATGTAACAACATCAAATTTATTTAAGTTATCTTTCGCGTAATCTTCAACTCTTTGGTTAATTATTTCCACATCTAGATTTAATTTTTGGGAAAGTTCTTCTAAGAATTTAGTCTTCTTATTATTTGAGTCTAATAAAGTTACATTTAAATTAGGAAAAAATATTTTTAAAACCATTCCGGGAAAACCCGCTCCCGTTCCAATATCTAAAAGATTATGAACATCATTTAAATCAAAGGCTTTTAAAATTGTTAAAGAGTCATAAAAATGTTTTAAATAAATATCTTCATCACTAATAATTCTCGTTAAATTAGTATGTTTATTATACTCCTGTAAAAAATTTTTATATATTTCTAATTTTTCTAAGGCTTCATTAGTTGGGTCAATATTTAATTTTTTTAAACTTTTAATAAAATCTTCTTTATTCATGATTATACTCTTTCTTTAAATAAACCGCTAAAATAGCAATATCCGAAGGATTTACCCCACTAATTCGAGAGGCTTGCGCTAGTGTTTTTGGTCTAATTTCCGATAACTTTTGTTTTGCCTCACTAGCTAAGTTACTTACGAGTTTATAATCAATATCTTCAGGTATTTGTTTTTCTTCAATTTTCTTTAATTTTTCTGCCTCTTTATAAGCTTTTTTAATATAACCTTCATATTTAACTTCAATTTCAACTTGTTCTAAAACTTCTTTATCATAATCAAATTTATGGATGGTATTAATAAAATCAAAAGTAATTTCTGGCCTTTTTAATAGTTCTTCAAAATTAATTCTTTGTTTGGGTATTGGTAAATTATTTTCTTTAAATTTAATAGCATCTTTTTCTATATTTATACCCCATCTTTTAATTTCTTCTTTTAACTTTTGAATATCTTTCTTTTTTTTATTTAATCTTTCATATTGTTCTTCATTAATTGTCCCAATCTTATAACCTATTTCTCTTAGTCTTAAGTCAGCATTATCGTGTCTTAAAATAAGACGAAATTCGGCCCTACTTGTAAGCATCCGGTAAGGATCTTTTACTCCTTTAGTTACTAAATCATCAATTAAAACCCCAATGTAGGCTTCATTTCTTTTTAAGATTAAAGGTTCTTTTCCTTGTAATTTTAAGGTGGCATTAATCCCCGCGATTAACCCTTGTCCCGCTGCCTCTTCATAACCACTTGTCCCATTAATTTGGCCGGCCGTAAATAAATTAGCCACAATTTTATTTTCTAAACTAGGATTTATTTGTAAGGCACTAATGGCATCATATTCAATGGCATAAGCATATTTCGTAATAATAGCATTTTCAAGGCCTTTTAAACTATGAACCATTTCTTCTTGCACATATCTCGGCATACTTGTAGAAAATCCTTGTAAATACCACTCATCATAATAAATACTTTCGGGTTCTAAAAACAATTGATGTCTTGGTTTATCGGAAAATCTTACAATCTTATCTTCAATCGATGGACAATATCTAGGACCTACCCCGGTAGCGTATCCTCCATACATAGCTGACTCATTTAGGTGGTCTTTTATTATTTGATGGGTCAATTCATTGGTGTACAATAAATAACATTTTTGTTGTTCATTTATTTTATAACATGGCTTTATATCATGGCTAAAAGTATAGTAAGTATCATCCCCAAGTTCTTCTTCACACTTGGAAAAATCGATGGAACTTGCCTTAATTCTTTCGGGAGTTCCCGTTTTAAGCCGTATAATATTTAATCCTAACTTCTTTAAATTATCACTTAAATGATTACTTCTTCCCTCACCATGTGGTCCAGATGGCGTATTCTCACTACCTACTAAAACATTGGCTTTAAGATAAGTTCCAGTAGTTAAAATAACACATTTACTGGTAATTTTTTCGCCATTATCTAAGATTACTCCTTTGACAATGTTATCTTCCACGATTAAATCTTCAACTAAACCTTCTTTTATTTCTAAATTTTTATTATTATCTAAGGCCTCCCGCATTTTCTTAGGATAAACTCTTTTATCAGCTTGCGCTCTTAGACTTCTTACCGCCGGACCTTTAGAATTATTAAGCATCTTAATTTGAAAATGACTTTTATCAGCCACAACTCCCATTAAGCCCCCTAAAGCATCGATCTCTCTTACAATTACCCCTTTAGCAGTTCCCCCAATCGAAGGATTACAAGGCATATCGGCTATATTATTTAAATTCATGGTTAAAAGAAGAACTTTCATTCCCATTACTCCAGCAATATTAGCGGCTTCACATCCCGCATGTCCTCCTCCAACAACTATAACATCATACATAATAATCCCTTACTTTCCTACACAAAAATTACTAAATAAGGTATCTAACAATTCATCTTCATAGACTTCGCCCGTAATTTCTCCTAAATGTTTCCAAGCAGCCGAAATATCTATTTCAACCATATCAATTGGCACATTTTCACTTATATTTTTAATGGCGTCCTCTAAAGATTTTAAAGCCTTCTTTAGTAAACTTAATTGTCTAACATTAGAGGCATAAGTTAAATCCTTATTCATTAAATTATTTAAATCTAAAACTTTGATAATTTCATTCTTTAAATTATCTAATCCTTTATCACTAACAGTATTTCCTAAAATATAAGGCGTATCTATATTTATTTTCTTATCTAAATCGGATTTATTAACCAAGATAATTCTTTTATTTTCGGGAATATTTTTAATTAAATCTTCTTCATATTCCGTTATTTTCTCATTATTATTTAAAACAATAATAACTAAATCCGCGCTATCTATTACTTCTCTACTTTTTTGAACCCCGATTTTTTCCAGAACATCTTCAGTTTCTCTAATCCCAGCCGTATCTATAAAATTAATTAAAAAACCATTTAAACTGATTGAGCCTTCCACAATATCTCTGGTTGTCCCCGCAATATCGGTAACAATCGCTTTATCTTCATCAAGTAACCGATTTAAAATACTACTTTTCCCAACATTTGGTTTACCGACAATTGCTACATCTATTCCCTCTTTAATTATTTTACTATTCTCAGAATTACTAATTAATCTTTCAACATCACTCTTTACCTCTTTTAACTTCGGTAAAAGAGTATCATTTGTTACAACCTCAATGTCGTTATATTCCGGGTAATCAATATTTACTTCAATGTTCGCCATAACATCGGTTATTTTTTGGCGAACTCTTTTAATTTCTTTCGAAAAATTACCCGTTAAATTATTTAAGGCTAACTTTCTTGCCATATCGGTTTTGGCATTAATTAAATCATTAACGGATTCGGCTTCCGCTAAATCAATACGCCCATTTAAGAAAGCTCTTTTCGTAAATTCGCCAGGTTCGGCTAAACGACAACCACAACTTAAAAGTATCTCTAATATTTTTTTGGTAGTATTAAGACCTCCATGGCTATTTATTTCCACAACATCTTCTTTGGTATAAGTATTAGGTTTTAACATAACAGATACTAATACTTCATCAATAACTTCCTCATTATAAACAATATGCCCATAATTAAGGGTATGACTTGAAACTTTCCTTAAATCTTTACCTTTAAAAATACGCGAAACTATGTCTAAGGCTTCACTACCACTTACCCGAATTAAGGAAATAGCCCCGACCATTCTTGACGTAGCTACAGCACAAATAGTATCTTCCATATCTAATACTTCCTTTCTTTTGACTCCCTATCTTAGCACAAAACTAAAAATTTTTCACTATTATTTAATCGTCCTTGTAAAAATATGAAACAAATCATCTGCTCTTGCGGTATCATCTAAACTTATTTCTTGGACAATTTCTTTCGTTTCTGGTGATTTTAAAGTAAGTTTAAATTCATTACCAACCGTTCTTTTAGTATTAAAATAGTATTTCATATCGACGCATTGAAATTCTACAATATAATCTTTATAAGTCGCCGATAATCTTTGAATAATCGGATTAAAATCTAATAAATAACTCATATAAATATTATCACTTATATTTTGATTATATTTGGCTAAATAATATTGATTTATTATATTTTTAAAGTCCATTTCCACATCATACATTTCTTCATTAGAATAATTATTACTAGATATCATGTTAAAATAATCATTTAAATCATTAAATAGTCTAATTCCGAGCTTCCTGTCCGGAATAATTTTTTCTAGTTCGTCGAGTAAAATATTACCATTACATTCAGCATGAAACTTTCTTAAGGTATCAGGATTAAAAAGTTCCATTAAAGCATAACCCTCACTAGATATACTATAATAACTATAATCATAGGAATAATAATCCTCTTTTGAAACAGGAGAATATTCATTATTTAAAACCATATTAATAAATTCATAAAAAGGGCTCATATACTTTGGCGTATGGGCATAATTAACACTAAAAGTATGTAATACTTCATGCGAAAAAGTACCATAATCTATTTCTTCTAAATCTTCATTTTTACTATAATAAATATCTATATTATATTTATTTTTGCCAAAGTAAGTCCAGGACCCACGATATTTATATTCTTCATCATGATAACAAGTATGCATATTTAATAGATTTTCTTTTAAATCTTGATAATTGGTATAAGGAAGCTCGGTAATAATAAAATCTTCATAATTATGAATATAGGCTTTTTCCTTTTCACTAAGATAAGGATTTTTATCTAAATATTCATAAACTTCTTCTAAAGTCATAACCCTATCATCTAGTTCTCTTATAGCAAGATTTATAGGATTATTAATATATTTATTAATATCGGGATAAATTTTGGGAACAATGGATAAAAAAGCAATCAAAGATATATTTAATGTTATTAAAATTTTATTAGCCTTAACTAATCTTTGATATCTTTTCTTAGCTTTATCTTCTTTATTTAAATGTTTATCACATACATACTCTTCTTCATTATTATATAGATTACATAAATTCGCTAAGTCTTTTATATTATTCTTTTCCCCATAGAAATAATGTAAATCATTAGTAATATCTAAATAATGATTATATTTCTTATGATTATAAGTAATATCATTTAATTTAATTAGATTACCAGTCGGAAGGATTTGAGTTAAAACTTCTTTTATTAAATTATGTTCTTCTTCACTTAAATTAAATATTTCTTCATTATTTAAAGTTTTACTAAATGTAAACTTCTTATTAGCAATATAAATTGAATATTTAATGTTATTATAAATAAAATCTCCTAATAAACGCATCTTAAACATCCCCAATTTATCATATCATATAATATAACTTTTTTAGATGAACAAAAGTAAAACTCAATAAATAAAATTTATTTTGTTTCACCTATGTTTTGCCTCACGGCTTATCTTTCCTGCTTCATTGGATTTTACTCCTCCACAGGCCATATTTCCGACAGTCGCTGCCGTACTTATTTTTTATTTATTATTTTATTTCCCTAGGTACATTTTAATTATATAACGCAAACTAATGATTGTCAACGTAAAAATTAACTTTTTGTATAACTTTCCTAGTATAAAAAAACTTGATTTGACACCAAGTTTTACTTTAATCTTTTTTATTATCAGTATTTCTTACATATCTTTTAGTAAGTGTTTTTGAAGAAGTAAACTCTAGATTATCCTCAACTTTAGCTAGTTTTTCTAAAACATAACTTTGGAGCATATCAAATGTAACTACTTGTTTTTCATTCACATATTTACTATCACAAAAAGCCATAGCATAGCATTCTTCATATGGATCAAGAAGAAAAAATATTTCTCTATTAAATCTAAAATATTTATTATTTTCTTTAAAATAGCAAAGATTATTGTAAGATATGTGTTCTAATTTACTATAGCCATAATGAATATCAATATGTTTATCATTACAGTAATTTAAATAAACACTTAACAATAAAATTAAATTTTTAATATCTTCTTTTTTTACTTTTTTATTATCAAATTCTATAAACCAAAAATTCATATGTTGGGTCTTAAAATTAAATGATATACATTCAAAAGCATATGAAATAAATTTATAATACCAGTTTTTATATTCTTTTGATAAAAATAACTGATATTCTTCATTACTTAATGTTGGTATTTTTTTAAATTTTTCAATTTTAGTTATTTCTTTTTCTTCCATTTTAAAACCCCAATCAATTATTTTATATTTTTTAATTATCTTTTTCTAACTAGTTGTTTTCCTTCTTCTTTATTTGAAACAATTTCATTTGTTCCAAATCCTAATTTATTAATATCAATACTATAAAAGTTGTCTTTTGTTCTTGTTTGTTGTCTTTCATATTGAGAATTTAAATCATTTTCTTTTAAATAAACATTATCAGGAATATTTTTACTAACTTTTTCTAAGACTTTTTTATTTTTAACCGAATCCATATAGATTCCACTTGATATAAGAGTGGCCCCTCCAATAATTCCCATCATGATAGTTATTGTTGTTGGTTGGAGTATTAATATACCGGCCAAATATAATCCCGCTATGATACTCAAAATTTTTGTTAATTTATTATTTTTAAAAAATTCTTTTTCTTTTTTCATATTTCCCCCTAAATCTTACTATTCTGGTTTAATAATTACATGTCTATTTGGTTCTTCGCCAGTACTTTCGGTTTTAACACCTTTAAAATCGGTTAAAACGTTATGAACAATTCTTCTTTCATAAGCATTCATATTATCTAAGTGAACTTCTACTTTGGTTTTTGCTACTTCTCTGGCTATATTCTTCGCAAGTCTTTCAATTCTTCTTTGTTGTTTTTCTCTATAATTTTCCACATCTAAGGAAATATAAGGTCTAACCCCAAATTCGGTATTAACTTTTTGTCTTACAATATTTTCTAAGGCTTTTAATGTATTACCACCTTTACCTATTAAAACAGGGTTATTATCGGAATAAATCTTAACATACATAACATCTTCTCTTAATTTACTTTCAAAATTAACTTTAAGTCCCATGTTAGTTAATAGCTCTTCTAGATATTCCTTAATAAAGTTAAGTAACTCACTTTTTAAGATTACTTCTACATTAATAACACTGTTTTTGCCAAACAAACCGATTTTACTTTCCGTATAATGATAGTAAAAATCATCTTTACTAACCTTGTATTCTTCACAAATACTTTCTAAAATACTTTCTAACTCTTTTCCTTCTTTTTTAATTATTTCCATATTTAAGACCTCTTTTAACTTCTAATTTTTCTTTTATCTTTTTATTCTTTTTATCATCTTTATTATCTTTTTTTGGTTTTCTTTTTATATCTCCGGACAACCACTTAAAGATAAATGTTTGAATGGCAATGAAGGCATAAGTGACAATCCAGTAGAATGATAAGGCCGTAGTAAGTGAGAATGATGTAACTACAATGATTACGACCATAATATTGGTCATCATCTTCATTTGACTCTTAGCTTCCGGTGTTTGGTTCATAGCCCCCGCGGCACTCATGGAATACTTAAATGAGAAATATGTTGATAAAGCAATAAGAATAATTAATAAAATATATAAATAATTACCATTTGATAAACCAACATAAGGCGTCATTCCTAAGTTAAAGCCTAAAAGTTTATCTTCAAAGATGGCTGGTACTCTATTAATGGCTTGTAAGAAAGCAAAGAACAAAGGAAGTTGTAAGAACGCTACTAAGCAACCAGACATCGGTTTCACATTATATTTTTTATAGATAGCCATCATTTCTTGACTTTTCATCATCATGGAATCTCTATCTTCTCTTCCGCGATATTTATATTCTAACTTTTGCATCTCTCGATTAACTTTTTGCATATTCTTACTTTGTTTATGCGTTTTATATGAGAAAGGCAATAAAATAACTCTGATAAGTAAACCTACTAAAATTAAGGAAATACCCATATTTTTAACTAAACTACCTAATTTTAAAATTAAGAAGGCTAATGGTTTTACAAATAACAATTCCCAAATACTGGTAGTTTTATTCGAAGTTATTTTAAAATCACGACAACTTGGTAATTTCTTTAATGATATTTTAAGTTCTTTATCATGTTCTAAATAAAGATTATAAAGGTCCGTTCCTTCTTCTGGTTTACATAAGATATTATTAGGGAGATTTTGCCCTGTTTCTTCGTATACCACAATATGATTATCCTTATCTTTTATATAATCATTGGCTCCACACCCAGAAACAAGTAAAACCATCATTATTAAAACTAATATTTTATTTCTCATAAGTATTCTCCTTTTTTATTAAATTAACAAGCATTGTTTCCATTTTATCGTAAGGAATATTTAATACTTCTTTCTTTACTATTATAATATAATTATGAAATTTTGGAAATACTTCTCTATTATTTGTAATGATATTTCGCACTTGTCTTTTAACATGATTACGCATTACGGCATTACCAATTTTTTTACCCACGGCAATCCCATAGTTATTTACCTCTTTATCTTTTGGCATACAACAAATGATAAAATATTCATTACTTACTTTATGACCTTTATTAATTATATCATTAAATAAAAGATTAGATTTTACAACATCTCTTTTTTTCATAATTAAAAAAACCCGTAAGAAACTATTTTGTTAATTCCTTACGACCTTTCTTACGACGATTATTAATAATCTTTGTACCTTTACGAGCAAAGAATCCGTGCTTTTTAGCTTTCTTGCGATTATTTGGTTGATATGTTCTTTTCATGTATTCCACCTCTTTCTTTCAGTAAGCGTCCTTATTATAATATTAAAAAGAGGAGAATGTCAAGAAAATAAAGGTATTTTACCAATATTCTAAAAAGTTTTAACTTAAATTTTGTTAACATTATAATTTATTTATGTTGAAAAATTTTCTAATATTAAATTAATAACATTATTTTTGTTTTTCTTTTGTTAATAAAATATCTTATTAACCTAGGTATTTTATATATAAATTAAGTTTTCAACATTATTAACAATATCAAATAAATTATTAACATGTTGATAAGTTAAAAAGTTAACAAAAAAATGTTGAAAATGTTGATAACTTTGTGTATGATAGATTTTATCAAAGAAAATTAGGTGGAAAACTTGTGGATAACTATTAACATTACAAATTATTCTTTTATTAAATTTGGTTTAATGTTACAATTATTTTGGGATAGGTATGATAGCGGGGTGAGGTAAGTTGAAAACTCAAGATGTATTTAATAACTTGTTAAAAGAAATAGAACAAGATGTAAGTCCAACTTCTTTTGGAACTTGGTTTAAGGGTTTAGAACTTATCAGTATGGATGACAAAGATATTGTTATCAAAGTACCTTTAGCAATTCATAAACAAATACTTAAATTACAATATATAGATTTACTTAGTGATACTTTATATTCCTTAACAGGAATTAATTATAATTTTAAATTTTTAACTGACGAAGATATTGAAGAAGAGAATAATAAAACTTTAGAAGAGGCGATTAAAGAAGAATATCAAACTATCGAATGGAATACTAATTTAAATCCCAACCTTAATTTTGATAACTTTGTGGTGGGAGAGTCTAATAGACTAGCATTTATTTCCGCAATGAATGTGGCTCAAGCTCCAGGAACAACGCGAAATCCTTTATTTATATATGGAAGAAGTGGTCTTGGCAAAACCCATTTAATGCATGCTATCGGCAATTATATAACGGAACATTCAAATAAAAAGGTTTTATATACAACAAGTAGTGATTTTCGGGATGAATACACAGGTATTTCCAAAATGGAAAATGGTAAAGAAAGTCTGCAATATGCGAATAACTTTAAAAATAAATATCGGAATGTTGATGTTTTAATCATTGACGATATTCAGTTTTTAGTGGGGGCAGAGAAAACCCAACAAGAATTTTTCCATACTTTTGAGGCTTTAAATCAAGCCAATAAGCAGATAATTATTTCTAGTGACAGGAGTCCTGACGATTTAAAAAAAATTGAGGAAAGACTGCAGAGCCGCTTTGCCTGGGGACTTCCGGTAGATATTTGTCCTCCGGAATTTGAACTTCGATGCGAGATAATTAAACAGAAATTAAAAAACTCCTCCATAAAAGATAAGATAAATAAAGATGTTATCGAATATATTGCTAATGCTTGTCCTAATGATGTAAGACACATTGAAGGCACTATTAATAGATTACTTGCTTATACCGCCATGATGGCACCCGAGGTTATCACTTTAGATTTTGCCGTGGAAGCTCTAAAGGATTATGTAAGTACTAATATATATCAAGAAAATACCATTTCACATATTCAAAAAGTGGTCGCCGATTACTTTAAAATTACGGTTGAAGATTTAAAAAGTAAAAGACGAAGTAATAATATAGCAAGACCAAGACATATAGCGATGTACTTGTGCCGCATCGAAACCGAAGAAAACCTCGCCAAGATTGGTTTAGAATTTGGGGGAAGAGATCATTCTACAGTCGTTGCTAGTTGTGAAAAAATCAAAAATGATTTAAAAAATAATCATAATTTAGATAGTTTGTTAAAAGATATTAAATCAAAGTTATAAACATGTTTAAAAAAAGCAGCCTAAAATAAAGGAAATTTAGAAATAATTAACATTTATCAACATTTTAAACACTATAATAACAATAATAATTTAATAATAAAAGAAAGAAGGAAGGATTTATGAAATTTGTTATTGATAAGAATATTTTACTTGAGGCTTTAAGTAATGTTACCAAAGCGATTGGAACAAGAACAACAATTCCTATACTTAATGGAATTAAATTTGAACTTACTGATAATGGTTTAAGTTTAATGGCTAGTGACTCAGAACTAACTATAAGAGAAATTATTCCTAGTAAAGAAATTAAAAAGATTGAAAAAACAGGAAAGATTATTATTCAAAGTAAGTTTATTTTAGATATTATAAGGAAGATGCCCTCTGATGTTATTTATTTTGATACGGAAGATGAAACGAAAATTAAAATTTATACCGATAATAATGAATATAGTTTAAATTGTTATGATATAAATGATTATCCCCATATAACTTTAGAAGAAAGTAAAGAACCAATTGTCCTTAAAAGTGAAGAGTTAAAAAGTATTATTAACGAAACTGTTTATGCCGTATCAACGCAAGAAGTAAGACCTTTACTAACAGGAATTAACTTAAAAATAATTGGGGACACTCTAGAATGTATTGCGACTGATTCTTATCGTTTAGCCAAGAAAAATATTAAATTAGATAAAATTGTTACTAATACAGTTAATATTGTTATTCCCGGAAGAAATATTAGTGAACTAGAAAAAATGTTAAGTGATGGGGAAGAAGTAGTTATGCACATTTTTAATAATAAAATATTATTTAAATATAAAAATATTGAATTTCAAACTAACTTATTAAGTGGAACATACCCAGATACTAGTCATTTTATTCCAAATGATTTTGCTTATATGATTAATTTAGATTTAAAATCTTTTAATGATGCTGTCGATAGAGCTAGTCTTCTTGCCCAAAGCAAAGATAAAAATATAGTTCGAGTTTTAGTTGATGGTAAAGTAATGACTATTTCCTCAAGTGCCTCTGAAATAGGAAAAACTGAAGAAAAATTAAATATTGAATGTAGCAATAAAGAAAAATTAGAAATTGCTTTTTCTTCAAGATATATGCTTGAGGCTCTAAAAGTTATTAAAGACGATAACATTTTATTACTTATTAATAGTGATGATAAACCAATTTTAATTAAGTCTGTGGAAGATGAGTCTTTAATTGAACTTATTTTACCGGTTAAAACATATTAAGGAGCATAATTAATGTTTAAAGATTTGATAAATATTTATAAAGAAAGAAAACAATTGCTAAAAGAAGCCAAAGAATGGCAAAATTTAACGGCTTTAGAAATGGCTGAAAAAGCTATTAATGAACAAAAAATAGTCGTAAGTATTCCAACAAGTTATAAAGATACTTATGATTATAAAAAAATGAGAAGAAGAATAAAAGAAGAAAGAAAACTTTAAAGAAGAGTCTTGTAATATTAAAAAAATGTAGTATAATACTAAGAACAAAAAAGTTAAAGGAGAACCAAATGAAAAAAGAAGATGAAATAAAAATTTTAAGAATGGAAAAATTAGATGCTGATTACTTAGAAGAAAGATTAGAATATAAAAGATTTTTAGAAGAATTAATATCGAAATATAATGATTATGATCATAAAGTTAATAATTGTTATTTAGCAAGTGGGGATATTTGTTTTAATTTTATTACTTATCGTTATGATAAAATTAAAGATTATATTACTAATTTTCTAGTTAGTTATCTTCTTGGTAAAATAGAAAGCGTTAATAACATTCAAAAAACTTTTCCGGAAGGTAAGGAAGTAATTATTAAATTTAATTCTAAATGTACGAATAAAGATTTACTTACGGCCATTTGGAGTGAAGTTCAAATGTTAGAATATTATACTAAAAAAGTAGGGGAAGTAAGAGAAGATTATTTAAGTTTTATAAAAAGAGAAGAAGAAAAATATAATCCTTTATTAAGTAGGGAAGCATATTGTTATTTTGTTAATTATATGGCTTATTTTAATCAAAATTATAATGGTTATATTCCGCAAAATATTATTTATCGAATTATTAAAATGTTAGAAAAATATTATTATTTTAAACATAAAGATGGTCGATATGATCGGGAAAAATATGTTCAAGGATTAATTGATTTAGGATTATCAAAAGAAATGATTATGAATATTACGGGGTATCTTCCTGAAATGCTTGAATCATTTTACTCAAATATAGAGAAAACTAGATAGAAAGAACTAAAAAAGTTTCTTTTTTAATTTTTTTATTATTTCGACGTTCGTTCGACAAATTTTTTAACTTTTGTATGCTATAGTAGACCTTAAATTTTTTAAGGAGGAAAAATTATGAATAATTATTTAATTACCAAAAACACTATAGCAGTTTGTAAAAAACAACGAAAAACTATCATTTATGATGAGGATGAAATTAAATATCTTAATGCCAGTTTTAAAAAAGTCCTAGAATTTAATTGTAGTTATTATGGCAGTAGTTTAGAAGGAAGACTTGAAAGTGCTAAAAATATTTTAAATATTAAGTACAGAGTCCCTATCATCATTGATGCTAATAATAATTTAGTCTTTCTGCAACTGGAATCTATGCGAAAAACAGAATGTTTAATTATTAATGTTAACAAAATAATTAACTATGAGGAAGTAAATGGCAAGTTAGAAATTACTTGCCCCAACAACTATGTTTTTTATTCTAATTTATCAAAGAAGAGTTTTGAAAAATTAATTTTGTTATGTTTGAAATTAAATAACACTTTAAATTCTCGAAAAATGATAAATTTTGGTGAATTTTGGAGAGGAAATCCGAAATGGAAATCCGAATTTAAATAGTCAATAAGCAATAAAGGTAAACTTTATT
>CANRAA010000031.1 GCA_947628485.1 uncultured Bacilli bacterium
AAGATAAAATTTCGCAAAAAAACAAGTATTTATGCTACTTGCAAAACTTTTTTTATTAACATGTGATAAACTTGGGTTATAAATGGCTTGTCGAAAATGCTCATAAATATGGCTTTATTCAAAGATACCCTACTGATAAAATCAATATCACGGGTTATGATTTTGAATCTTGGCATTACCGTTATGTGGGAGTTGAGGCCGCGACTTACATTTATGAAAATGGAATAACTTTTGATGAATATTATGCTTACTTTGTCAAGTAAGCATTTTTGTTAGATAAGAGTTTATAATTTCCAAAATATTTGATATAATTAAAGAGGTGAAATGTGTTGAATTATCCGAACAAAATAAAAAAAGATTATAAAAGAAATATTAACTATGGCAACCGTGGGATGGATTTAGAAAATATGATTAATGAAGCCAATGAATATTACTTAGAAAAAAATATGGCTTTAATCTATAAAAAACCGACCCCGATTGGGATTGTTAAAGTTAGTTATGATAACAATAAACAAAAGATAAAAGATGCATATTTTGCTACCCAATCAACATTAGATTATAATGGATTATATAAAGGTAAATATGTCGAATTTGATGCGAAAAATACCGAGTCTAAAACATCATTTCCGATTAGTAATGTCCATCTTCATCAAATAAAACATATAAGAAGAGTTATTGAACATGGTGGGATTGTATTTTTAATTATTCGCATTAAGGGTTTAATCTTTTTACTAAATGGTCCAGATTTTATTACATTTATCGATAATACAGATAGAAAAAGTATTCCTTTTGATTATATCAAAGAAAAAGGTTACTTACTCGAATATAATTATAATAAAGGACTTGATTATTTAAAATATGTAGATTTAATTGGAGGTTTAAATAATGAAAAAAATTAAATTAAAAATTAAAAAACCAAATGAAGGAGTTAAAAAACCTAAAGAGAAAAAAGTACTTTGGAAAAGTATTTTAAACATTGTTTTAATGATTGGCATTGGTGTTGTTAGTTTAGGACTTATCTTTGTTTTATTCATTGTTTTAACTTCCCCAAACTTTGATAAAGATAAATTATATCAAAAAGAACCAACTATTCTATATGATAAATATGGTGATGAACTAGCGAGAGTTGGTTCCATGGATAGTACAGTTATTACTTATGACGAAATACCTGATGTGATTATCGATGCTTTAATTGCCACCGAAGACTCGAGATTTTTCCAACATAATGGCTTAGATTTATTTAGATTTTTAAAAGCTACTGTCCAACAATTAGTTGGTAAAAGTTATGCTGGTGGTGCCTCTACTCTATCGATGCAAGTAATTAAAAGAACCTACACTGGTGGCGAAGATGAAGGTATTAAAGGAATAATTAGAAAATTTAAAGATATTTATATGTCGGTCTTTAAACTAGAGGCTAACTATACAAAAGAAGAAATAATTGAATTTTACTTTAATAGTCAATGGTTCGCAAATGCCGGAGATATTAATATTGCTAAAGGTATTTATGGTATAGAAAAAGCTAGTCAATATTTCTTTGGTAAATCTAGTAAAGACTTAAATTTAGCGGAAGCTTCCCTACTTGTGGGAATGTTCCAAAATAGCCGGATGTATAATCCTTACCAACATCCAGAAGATGCTAGAGGAAGACAAAAAACGGTTTTAAAATTAATGGTAAGACATGGTTATATTACGGAAGAGCAAATGAATGATGCCCTAGCTATTCCAGTTGAAAGTTTACTTAGTGAATATAGTTATAAAGACTTACAAGCTGAAAGTAAACAAGCCTTTGTAGAATATGTTTTAGATGAAGTTGAGAGTAATTTAGATATTGATCCTTATACGACATCTCTAAAGATATATACAACCTTTGATCCTAAAATCCAAGCTATTTTAGAAAAGGTTGAAGATGGCGAAGTTTATAAATTCCCTGATGATACTGTAAATGAAGGTATTGCGGTAACATCTATTGAAGATGGTTCAATTGTGGCTTTATCAGGAGGAAGAGATTATAAAGGTAATGGTATTAATTTTGCAGTCGATATAAGAAAACAACCAGGTTCAACAGCGAAACCACTATTTGATTATGCCATGTATATTGAACATATTTCCCATAGTAGTTATGCGATGGTTTTAGATGAACCGACAACTTATAGTAATGGAACTTCAATATCAAACTACGATAATAGTTATAAACATTTAATTACAATGCGTTATGCTCTTAGAGATTCGAGAAATATTCCGGCTTTAAGAATATTTAAAGAAGTAGCAAAACTTGACCAAAGTATAATTGAAGATTTTGTTCATAGTGTGGGGATTGATTATGGAGACTATTTAGTCGAGGCGGCCTCAATCGGAGGATTTGATGGCGTTAGTCCTTTACAAATGGCTGCGGCTTATGCTTCTTTTGCTAGAGGAGGTTACTATATTAAACCTTACTCTTATACCAAAGTAGTTAATACCGAAACGGAAAAAGAAATTAATTATAGTTATACTAAAGAAAAAGTTATGGAAGAGTCTACGGCTTATATGATAAACAGTATTTTAAATGCTTATGGAGCTGGTGGTAATAATGTTGCTGGTAAAACCGGAACAACTAACTTAGATAAAGATACTAAAAATAGACTTAATTTAAAAAGTGGCGCCGTAAAAGAAGTATGGTATAATACCTACTCTACGGAATATTCTGTATCTTTATGGTATGGTTATGATGTTCTAGAACCTGATGCGGCCACAACTAAACATTACTTAACAAGTTCAACAGGGGGAACAGCCAGAAGTACCATGATGAGTTATTTAGCCAAAAATATTCATAAAGATAAAAAAGATTTTAAAGTTCCTAAAGGAGTTACAGCGGTAAAAGTTGAACAAGAAACTTTCCCACCACAATTATGTAGTGCCCATACTCCTGAGTCAATGTGTTTAACGGAATACTTTGTTTCAGGAACTGAACCAACTGACGTCTCACCTCGTTATGACAACTTAGAAAATCCTACTAATGGTACTTTCCAATTTAGTGGTAATTCTATAACCTTAAAATGGAATCCCATAAAGACTCCTGAGGCTATTGATACAGCTTTCTTACAAAATCATTTTAATGAATATTATGCGGAATATGCTTCTGACTATTATAATAAAAGACTTAATTATAATAATACCAATATTGGTAATTTAACATATCGTATTTATTTAAGAAATAGTGATGGCACTGAAACCGAAATTGGTTCTACATCTGGTAATAGCTTTACTTATTCCGTTTCGGCGGGAGGAACTTATACCTTTGTTGTTAAATCTTCTTATACTATTTATAAAGGTAATATGTCAAGTGGTCTTGTTATAAGCACCAAAACGATTGATAGTAATATAAGTGATATAATTGATGATGAGGAAGATGAAGATACTGATACTGGTTTAAATTAAAAAACTTGGATTAATTTCCAAGTTCTTTTTTGTCTTAATTTATTCTTTCAAATTTATCTTTTCCTACCCCACAGACAGGACATTTCCAATCATCGGGTAAAGATGCAAAAGGAACATCTTCTTTATTATCATCATATATATGTCCACATATCATACAACGATAAATAGGTTTAGAATCATCTTTTATTTCTTCTTCTATATAAGTTGGAGCTTTCTTTGGCGAAGAACCTTTCATATTTTCTTGATAATATTTATAAGTCAAAGAATTATCACTATTTATTACTTTAGAACTAGTTACTTTTACTAAAAATATATCATGAGTATCGACAGAAGTAACTGAAATAACTTCACCTTCAATATAACCATTTATTCCTTCCTTAAGAGTAGGAATATTTTCCACTAATTCATAGTTAACATTGGCAAATTTATCTATATCTTTAGAAGAATAGAAACCAAAAGTAGTTATGATATCTTTATTTACTTTTTCACTTAAAATATTAATAATTAATTTCTTACTTTCTTTAATAATTTTATTGGTATAATTATCTTTATTTATACTAATAGCTATAACCGGATTATTACTTGTTATTTGACTAACAGTATTAACGACACAACCAGCATTCTCTTTACCATTACTAGAAGTTATAATATATAAACCATAAGATAATTTTTTAAATACATTTTTATCAATCATCTAAGCGTCCCTAAATTAATTATTTTTTCAACTTCTTCTCTGACACTTTCAAAAGTAAATGGTTTGGCTAAAACATCAACAATATCATAGTTAAAGGCTCTATCTACTCGATCTTTAGCCACATCCCCAGTTATAATACAAACGGGTATTCTTTTAAATAAATTATTTTCTTTAAAATAATCTAAAACGGCAAAACCATCAACCTCTGGCATATTTAAATCAAGTAAACAGCCTAATATTTCATCATCGACATTATTTTTAATAATATCAATGGCTTCCCTACCATTATAAGCAATTAAGACTTCATACTTATCTTTGAATGCTCTTTCCACAATGTTACTAATAATTTTGGAATCATCCGCTACTAATATTTTTTTCATTTTTCTCCTCCTAAATATTTATGGGCTAAAACCGTAAATCTCTTTATCTCTTTATCCAACTTATCAAACTTTTTATTTACTTCATCGATATTGTTTCCTTTGCTAGCCATTTCATGTTCATAAGCAATATCGGCTAAATCTTTAAATCCTAAATATTTTGCATCACTTTTTAAAGCATGAACTAGAATGGCATAATCTTCCATATTTTGTTCATCTTTATATTTTAATATATTTGGTACTCGGGTTTCATTTTCTTCTAAAAAAGCCTCAAGAGTTTCATCATAAAATGATAAATCTCCCAAAAATTCTAATGCACTATCTAAATCAACTCCATTATCTGTTAAAATACTAACATCTTTCATTAAAACCACCTCTACTATTAAAATTATATCACAAAAACACAACATTGGGTACGGAAATAAAATTTTGTGTAAACTAATATTTATGATATAATTTAAAAAGGTGATGACCATGAAATACGGAATGCCAACTTTAGTAGAATTTACAAGTGTTTTAGATAATGTTAATTTCGCTAAGGATTATAATTTAGAATTTATTGAATTAAATATGGATTTACCTTATTGTCAAAATATAAAAAAACAAGAATTAATAAAATATAATTTAGAATTTACCATGCATTTATCTGAAAAATTAAATGTAGCTGAACTTAATGATAACTTAAGAGAGAGTTATTTAAATGAAGCCATAAGACAAATTAAATTAGGCGTCGATAATAATATCAAAAAATATAATCTTCATATTGATTCAGGAGTCTATTTTACTCTACCTTCAGGAAAATATTATTTAAATGATAAATATATAGATATCTACTTAACAAACTTAGAAAAAAGTTGTCAAAAACTTAATGAACTAGCCGAATATTATAATATTGAAATCAATTTTGAAAATACCAAAATCCATGATTTTACCAAAAAGGCTATAAATCTAATTAATAATTTTTCTAATTTAGGATTTACTTTAGATATTGGCCATAATGAAAAAAATAAAAATTTAGCATATCCCATTTTAAAAGAAACTAATAAAATAAGACATATTCATATGCATGATTATGATGGCAAAAGTGATCATTTAGAAATAGGTAAAGGTTTAACTGATTTTAAAAAATATCAAGAAATAATTAATAAGTGTTATGTTGTAATTGAAGTTAAAGAAAAGCAAGAACTTATTAATAGCCTAAAAAAATTAAAGAATTTAAATCTTTAATTTTTATTTTAAATAAGTATTTAACACTCTTTCTAGTTCTTTTTTGTCAATTGGTTTCGAAATATAATCATTGAATCCTTCTTTTAAATAATTTTCTTTCATACCCGCAATGGCATTGGCTGTTAGTGCAATAACTGGAGTATTAAAGTTTTCCATTTCTTTTAATTTTTTAAATGTTTCTACTCCACTTAACTTAGGCATCATATCATCCATTAAGATTAAATCATATACTTCACCTTTTTTAATCTTATCTAAACATTCAAATCCACTGGCAACTTCTTCTGTTTGTAAATTATAAGTTGAAAGAAGTCTTGCTGCTACTTTTAAATTAATGGCATTATCATCAACAATTAATACTTTCTTTCCTTTAATACTTACTTTCTTTGGTTTTACTTTAACTTCTTCCTTTTTAGTTTTCGGATTGGTTACAATCTTTTGGTCAATGGCTACTGTAAACTTAGAACCTTCTCCATAAGTTGAATCAACTACAATAGTCCCATGCATTAAATCAAGTAATTTTTTCGTAATCGCAAGACCTAAACCGGTACCTTCAATAGTCATATTCTTATCAACATCAAATCTTTCAAACTTCGTAAATAATTTATCAATATTTTCTTTCTTAATGCCAATACCACTATCTTTAACACTAATTATTAAACGACATACTTTATCTTTTCTGACCGTATCAATATTAAATTCAATAAATCCTTCTTTAGTATATTTTACGGCATTAGTAAGTAAATTTAAAACTATTTGTTTTAATCTAACATAGTCTCCATTTAAATATTCTGGTAAATCTTTCGCAATATTAATTCTAAACTCTAAAGGTTTATCTCCTAGTCTTCCTTTCGTAAGTTTAACTAGTTCATCAAATACTTTAGCGGGTTCATATTCCACATTAACAATTTCTAGTTTATTGGCTTCAATCTTGGATATATCTAAAATACCATTTACTATTTCAAGTAAGTTTTGGGAAGCCGCCATTATATCTCTTACTTCATCTTTAATTTCATCTATACTATCTTCTTCTAAAATTAATTGACTAAAGCCATCAATGGCATTAAGAGGTGTTCTTATTTCATGAGACATATTCGACAAAAAATCTGTCTTGGCTTTATTAGCTTTTTCCGCTTGCTCTCTTGCTATATTTAATTGCTCTATCATTTTGACATCAGGATTTTCAATTGTAAAGAACATTAGAAATGTTACAAAAGTATGACAAGTAAGTAATAGAGTTATCTCTGGATGATATGTTTGAATAATTAATGATATAGTAGTTAAAATAAGCAAAGCAAATAAAGGAGTGTATTTTTTTATAATTATCTTTTTATAATATTTTATCATACAAATTATATTTGCAATCACTAATAAACCAGATAACAAGTAAACTAAACTAACCCCAAGACCTTCAGAATAAGCATAATTATTAGTATAATTAATATTTATAGGCAGACAAATCAATAATAATATAACAAAAAAATAAAAGATAGAAACTAATTTTCTATATTTTTCTTTCTTACTGTTATTAATAGACATAGATATAATAAAAATATAGATAGTTAGAATATAACCCCACGTAAAATAATATATTAAATAAATATGCGATATAATAACATTTATAAGAGAAGTTGCATCAAAAACATTTAAAAAACCATAACCAATTACATCAATAATTAAACCAAAAAAATTAATTACTAATAAATACGAATATATTCTAGTTTCAATATTATCTACTCTATCTTTAGAAAAATAAATGAATAAAAGACAAGATAAAAACAATAAACAACAAACAGAAAAAATAAAACTAATCACTAATGCCACCTACTATTCTTATAATTATTATATATTAAAAAAGAAAATGTCGCAATATCTTTTTCCTTTCGACATTTTCTTTTATTTATTCATTAGTTGGATTTTAGTTTTAACTTTACCTTGATTTTCCATATAATTTATATTTGAAGCTTGAACTAAGATACTTTCTTCAACTTTTCCTCCTAAATTACGTGGTAAAGAATCAACAAATACATATTCATATGGTATAGAAGTTTCTTCTAAACTACTATAGCATTTATTTTTAATATCTTGTAAAATTTCTTCTTCTTTTCCAATATATTCATCCCTTAAAACAATGAAAGCGACCGGAACTTTTTGCTCAGTTGGATGATCAAAACCGATTACTACTGCTTCCTTAACATAAGGAATTGTTTCTAAGTATTCGGTAATTTTTGATGGATGAACATTAAAGCCGGTTCTCATAAAAATATTTTTAATTCTATCAGTCATATAAACTTGACCATCTTCATCCATATAACCTAAATCTGCTAAATGTAGCCAAACTTTTCCATCTTTATGAGTTTTTAAAACTTTATTAGTTTCCTTTGGATTATTTAAATATTCTTTCATTATTGTTGGACCACTTATGCATATTTCGCCTTCTTCGTGATATTTTAATTCTTCATCAGTTCCTGGCTTAAAAATCGCAATAGTATCAAATGGTAAAGGAATTCCCAAACCGCCAAATTTATAAGCTCCTGGTCTAGCGTAAGCTCCACATCCACCATTTTCAGTCGCGCCAAAACCTTGTCTTACAATAATTTTAGAATCTCCTTCTTTTTCTACATATCCTTCATCAACCTTATTAACAGTTCTTTCTAATTCTTTGGATAAAGTAGCCCCTCCTGATACTAAATTACGAACTTTAGGAAGTTCACCATTTTTAAATTGAGGACTTTGAACAAGATAATTAATATGAACTGGCCCCCCTGTAAAATGGTCGGGTTTCGTTTTACATAAAACTTCAGGGAATTTATCCAATAATAATTCGGGTATTAATATATTTCGAAGTCCATAATAAGTAGAATAATGCATCGTGGATAATCCATAACCAATAGATTGAATTAAAGCATCCAACAATACTTCTTTTTCAGATAAAATACCACTTAATCCGTGTTGTAAGGCAATAGCATTCAAGTTATTGTCAGTTAAACAAACCCCTTTTGGAATTCCTGTTGTTCCACTAGTACCTACTATTACTGCAACATGATCTTTATCATAATATGGTTGTAATCCTCCCTTTACTCCTTTTCTTAAACCATCAAATTCAGGCCAAAGTAATATATTATCTTTTCTTAATTGTTTAACTTTATCTTTATTTTTTAAATTATTTAAGGTTTGAACAATTTTAGGAAACGATTCCATTCCTTCAATATATAATAAACTATTTAAATTTTTTGTATCTAATACTGATTTAAATTTTTCATAAAAGCCAGAGAAAACAACAACATTTTTAACATCATTATCAGATATTATTTTATCTAATTGTCCTGCCGAAATCATTGGAGACACAGGATAAACTGTTACTCCCAAAATATTTAAACCATATATTAACATTCTACTTTCAGGTATATTTGGAAGTATTGTTATTAATATTTCATCAACTTTTACTCCCATATTAAGATAAGATTTAGCTATATTTTCCATTCTTTCAAAATATTTAGCATAGGTAATTTCTAATCCTTTTTCATAATTATTGGAACTACTACGAAAATCTATGGCAATATTACTTAATCTATCCTTATTGCTTTCTCTAATTGCCTCATATATAGACATATTTGGTATAGGAGTTTTGTCTACTCCTTTTTCATAATATTTTAGCCAAGGTTTATCTATACTGGCATAACCTGTCAAATTACTTTCTCCATTCATAACTTATCCACCCTCTTATCTTTATATTAAGATAAAGTGACAAATATAACAAGATTACTTTACACAAATTAGACTTAAAATTGATGCTTTTAGTTACTTTTTAAAACTTCTCTTATTTTTCTTCTTGCTAAACTTGTTTGCGCTATACTTTCCCATTCTTTTTTCGGAGTTGATATAAGTTTATCGGTAATAACTTTGACTCTATCTTTATTTTGTAAAACATAACTTAAAGGTACCTCAGCATCATTAACAATAGCCCCGATCATGGTATTACCAATATCACTATGAATTTTATAAGCAAAATCAATGACAGTAGAGCCTTTAGGTAATTCAATTACTTCTCCTTTGGGGGTATAAACATAAACTTTATCGGCAAAAACTTCTTTTTTAACTTCTCTTACAAAATCTCGATTATTTTTAAAAGTTGAATCAATATCCACTAAAGATGTAAAAAATTGAAATTTATCTTTTAAGGCTTTTTGCATTTTGACTCTCGCATCATCACTTTCAATATCAAAATAAGAAGTTAAACCAAAAGAAGCAATTTTATCCATTTCATAAGTTCTAATTTGGGTTTGAACAAGTTCCCCATTTGGACCAAAAACTGTAGTATGAAGACTTTGATACATATTCGTTTTCGGATTACAAATATAATCTTTAAATTTACTATTCATAGGATGATATAAATGATGAATTAAACCTAAACTAATATAACAATCATATAATTCATCAACCATTATTTTTAACGCTAATAAGTCATGGATATTGGATAGTTTATAGCCTTCTTCTAATTTTTTATAGATGCCATAAATATTTTTGGTTCTAATTTTTATTTCACTATTTACCCCATTACAAGTAAGTATTTCTTGAATTTTGGTAAGCATTTCTTGTAAAAAAGGCATACTATGTTCCGCGATTAATTCTTGCTTTTGCGCAATTTGTTTATAAACACTAGGTTTTAAATATTTTAAAGATAAATCTTCAAGTTCACTTTTAATTCGGTAGGCCCCAAGAGAGTATGCTAAAGGTACAAATAATTCTAATGTTTCTAAGGCATTTTCTTTTTGCTTAAAAGCTCTTTTATATTGAAGCGTTCGCATATTATGAAGACGATCAGCTAGTTTAATAATAATTATTCTGACATCATTAGATAGACCCGTAATTATCTTTCTAGTATTGGCTAAATTTTGTTCTTCTTTCGTCGCAAAATTCATTTTAGCAAGCTTTGTAACGCCATCAACTAAATTGGCCACATCCCTATTAAAATTCTCTTCGATTTCTTCTTTCGTTATTTTGGTATCTTCTAAAGTATCATGTAAAAGGGCCGCACATAAGGTATCACTATCGGCATGCATTTCGGCTAAAATATAAGCCACATTTAAAGGATGATTAATGTATTCTTCACCACTTTCTCGAAACTGATCCTTATGCAAATACTCCGCTAAAGCATAAGCCCTTTTAACCTTTTCTAAACTATCAAGTTGATAAGTTTTTACTAGTTCTAAAAATTTTTCCTTCGTTACTTCCATACTACCCATCCTTTATAACACAAAAAAATGACTCAAGGTTTTCCCTTTAAGCCATTTTATGCCCACATAAAATTATATAACTATGATTAATATTTAAATTTTTAAAATAAATATAATCTTTTCTCATACTATGCCTCTCTTTAAAATAAAGATAGCATAAGAATAACATATATACATCCTTCTTGTCAAACTATTTCTTAATAAATTCTTCTTTACTACCATCTAAATAGATGACTTTATTATCTTTAATATCCGCTACATTTTTTAAATCATTATAGTTATCAACGGCATCGGTATATAATAAATCGATATAATCTTCATAACTAAATAAACCAACCGTATTATTTTCTTTTAAGAAAACAATATAAGTTAAATCATCAACTTTTATTTGTTTTATTTTGTTTATATTACTATCTAGTTTAATTCTGAAGGCTCTTAACTTCTGATTATTTAAATAAATATCATAATAAAATGAACGATCATATAAAGTATTAAGGCGGTCGGTTAAATTTTTATCTAAGTTTAACTCTTTTACTTCTTCTTTATTTAAAGGAGTTAAATAAGCAATACCATCACTTAATAAATACATGGTTGCATAATCAAGTTTAATTGTATCTTTCAAAGTAATTTCTTCTTCTTTTTTCGTATCTAATTCTTTTTTTATTACTTTATCATAAACAATAAAACTTCCAAGAACTAAGATAATTATTAATAAAATAATAGTTAATTTATTTGTTTTCATACTCCTCCAATGCTTTTAAAATTCCTTTATAAGGAAGGGTTGCACAATGCTTTCTATTGCTTTGTTTGTATATATCTTGGAAAGCTAAGCCTTCTTTTAACAAATTACTTTCATATTTTTCTTCATTACACATGGCATAAAAATTATTAATGTATTCTTTGGCTTCTTTTATGGTTTTACCAATTAAATTTTTAATCATAACCGATGTTGAAGCCGTGGAAATCGCACAGGCCTCTCCCAAGAAATGAATATCTTCAATTTTATCATTATTAAACTTAATATATAAATCGATATTATCAATACAATTTGGATTACGAGTATTAACTTTTTGATAATCACTACCCTCTACTTCACTTTTATTTACAGGATGTTGGAAATTTTCTAATATTACTTCTCTTGCTAATTCTTTATCCATAAATTTTCACCCAGACTTAATTTAGCGCATATTTATTATTCTGTCAAGAAAAAAGAAAGTCCTAAAACTTTCTTAAAACATTTCTTTCATAATTTTATCTTTATCTTTTAAAAGTTCCACAAGACTATCAATTTCGGATTCCGTGTTATAAAAATACAAACTTACTCTAATGGAATTAGCCACCCCTAAAACATCTTTAGTAAGCTTTGCACAATGATTACCCGCTCTTACACAAATACCATATTTGTTTAAATAATAAGCGACATCTTCTGAAAATAAGCCATCGACATTAAATGCCACAATACCACTATCAGCTTCAATATTTAAAATATCAATATGGGGAATACTTACTAATTTTTCGATTAAATAACTTCTTAAATTCTTTTCATAAGCACTTATTTTATCCATACCAACTTTATTTAAATATTTAATGGCTTCTCCTAAACCAATAACCCCGGAAATATTTGGCGTCCCCGCTTCAAATCTCGTCGGAACTTCTTTTAGAACCATTTTATCAGGAGCATCAAAAGACTCATTCATGCCGCCCCCTAAATTCATCGGTTCAATATTTTGCATTAGTTCATATTTCGCATATAAAACTCCTACTCCGGTTGGACCACACATTTTATGGGCTGAGAAAGCTAAAAAGTCCACATCGGTATCACTAACATTAGTCTTGATATGCGGAACACTTTGGGCTCCATCCACAACCACAAAAATATCTCTTTCATGAGCAAACTTGGTTATTTCTTTAATAGGTCTTATATCTCCCACCACATTCGTAATTTCCGCTAAACTAATTACTTTAGTTTTCGGAGTTACGACTTTTTTCAAATTATCTAAAGTAACAAAATTATTATCATCTAAAGGAATATATTTAATGATAGCCCCCGTCTCTCCGGCTACTCTAAACCAAGGCATTACATTAGAGGCATGTTCCGTTTTCGTTAAAATAATTTCATCTCCGGCTTCAAGTAGCCCACTAAAAAAACCATTCACAATTAAATTTAAACTATCTGTTGTGCCACTGGTAAAAACTATCTCTTCTTTTCTTTTAGCCCCAATAAAATCTTTTACAAGATCTCTTGTATTTTCATATTCTAAATCAACTTTATAAGAAATATCATAATCCCCTCTATGGGCATTAGCACTATAATTTTCATAATAATCCGTCATTTTATCAATAACACATTGGGGTTTTAAACTAGTTGCCCCATTATCTAAATAAATTATATCTTGTCTTAACATTGGAAAGTCATCTCTATGCATAATCTTCACCTCCCGTTTTTATAAAATCATCCATATTACTATATATAAAGCCTTTAAGTAATATTTCTTTGGCATTACTTTCATTTATTCCTTTACTCATTAAATAGAATAAAGATGCCTTATCAACACCCCCAATAGTTGTTAGGTGATTAGCTACTACTTCATTACTTAAAGCTACAATGTTAGGTTCCACTAAGACATTTCCCCCATTATTTATTCCTTTTAAATCTTCTAAGGCGATATTATCAGTAGTACTATCAAATACTTTAACATTAATTATTATCTTACTTAATCCCTTATTACTGATATTTCTAATACTTAAATAAGACTCATTATTATTTCCTTTAATATCATTATTTATCACACATTCCGTATCCGTATTATTTTTAAAACTATAATTATAATGAACTTTCGAATTATTAACTTGATTAATATTAATAGAAATATTATTTTGATTATTTTCTCTAAAGTCATAGAAAAACAAATTACTACCATCTTTTAAATTTAAATTAATCTTATCAATATTTTCATTTATTAAATAAATGGTTACATTACCTAAAATGTTTAAATCTAAACAATTATTTTTAGAACTTATTTTATATATACCATCATTTAAATCTCTAATATCACTCACTAATAATTTATTCATAATTCTCTTTCCCACTTATAACAAATGTATCAGATACATCTTTAAATCCTTTAGAAAGAATTTCTTTAGCGAGGTCACTACTTCCTGATTTGACTATTTTTTTATTTTCTAAAACATGAACTTTAAAGTCTTTAAAATATGAGATTAAAGTATTAGAATGCGTAATAATAAGCATGGTAGGTTTATATTCTTCATAATATTTGGCTAAACTTTTACCTACTATTTTTAAAGCATCAACATCAAGACCAGAATCAATTTCATCTAACATTACAAATGTTGGTTTTAAAACCCATAAATGTAATAATTCAATTTTTTTTCTTTCCCCACCAGAGGCTCCGACATTTATTTCTTTATGAATAAAACTTTTATCTAGTTCTAAAGATTCACAAATACTTTCTAACTCTTTACTGAAATCAAAAATATTAACTGCCTCACCGGTTTTTTCACTTAAAGCAAGTCTTAACATTTCGGCATTAGTTACTCCTTCGATGGCAATCGGACTTTGATTAATTAAATAAATACCTAATTTGGCCCTTTCATAAACATTTAAATTAGTAATTTCTTTACCATTATATTTAATTGAACCATCTACTTCATAATTAGGATTACCCATAATAGAAGAGGCTATACTACTTTTACCTACTCCATTTGGGCCCATTAAAACATGAATTTCCCCATCATTCATAGTTAAATTCAAATTATTAACTAATACTTTATCAGAAACTTTTAATGTAACATTTTTAATTTCTAACATATTTGTCACCTACGAGTTAGATTATACCATAATTTTATTGTTTATTAAATGTCTTTTTTATGATTGCTTTTACTTGTCCAAGTAAAAACTTTTTATTTTTGGTGAATTGGAAAAGTAAATGCAACTAGCAAAATAAGGAACTAAAATGGAAAAGTAAATACAATAAAAAATTGGT
>CANRAA010000032.1 GCA_947628485.1 uncultured Bacilli bacterium
CTCAGTGACATATATTATATTAGTTTTGAGACATTTTCAAATACTAACACTTAAGACATTATCATAAATTAATCATATAAAGAAACACATTTTAACGTATCAAATTGACAAATGTTTACAAATATATTATACTTTATCTAGCAATGAGGGGTTAACTTAAATAAAATAGGGGGATTTTAATGAAAAATAAAATTAAAGATAATAATATAAATAATATATATAAAAAAGTAAAAAAATATAGAATGGCT
Organism: uncultured Bacilli bacterium; assembly: GCA_947628485.1. GTDB lineage: Bacteria > Bacillota_I > Bacilli_A > RF39 > UBA660 > SIG200. The sequence continues at coordinate 249 of CANRAA010000032.1, forward strand.
CAAAAAATTGTTTCTGGTGTACCAGGAATATTATTAGGTTGTGTATTAACTTTGGGATTAGCAATATCATCAATTCCATTATCAAATATACTATATGAAGCTGGTATTATTAGTGAGAATGTTAGTATTGTTGCTGTTTTTGGATTTCCAGTAATAACATTAGTAGGTGGTATTGCTACAATGGCATTTGGACTTGATGCGCTTTCAAATCATTTTGAAAATAAAAAAGATGAAGGTATTAAAGAACTTATGGAATTAAGTATGCAAAAAGGAAATAACTTTGATAGAATAATGCCAAAAACTAAAACTAAAATAGAAAAAGAAATTAATGAATATACTAGTGTTAAAAATAATAAAATTATGGCTAAAGTCAATTTTTTTGCATCAGTAGTTAAAGACTATCAATTAATAAAACAAGAATTAGAAGAAGAATGGAAAATATATTTATTTGATAAAATCTCACAAGAAGTTTCTGATGAATTAATTAAAGAAATTATTTTTGGATTAATGCTTTTGAATAGTAATAATTCTATTGAAAAAATTTATGAAAAATTACCTAAAAACATATCAGTAATGGAAGCTTTAATATATTTTAGCCCTAAAGGCGAAGAAGTAGAAAAAGTCTTATCTGAACTTGATGATAATATTGATATTAATAATAACATTGCCCTTTATACAACATTATTTTTACATAGATAAAGTATTAAAAATTAAAAAAGAAAATGAAAAAAGTGAAATAGCAATAAAAAAGTATAAACATAATATTGATAGTGAAATGAAACTGAATCCAAAGTATTTCAAAAAGAGTTAGAAAACGAAATATTAATAACTCAATTAAGTTTACAAATATAGACTAAAATAAAATGTAAATATTTTAATCAAAAATTAATAAAAAAATTAATTGTGTTTTTATATGAAATAATTTAAACAAATACACAATATTATTAGACATGTAAACCATAAATTATCAAAATTATATCAAATATTTTAAAAAATACGGAAACTCAAATTCTTTTGTGTTATTGTTATATTCATAAATATTTAGTATAATAAATAAAAGAGGTAGTAAGATGAAAGAGAGTAAGAAGGTATTATTAATTAGTTTAAGTATAATTCTATTGGTGGTTTTAATTGGAGGACTTTTTAGTTATAAATTGTATTTAGTGGTCCATTATAGTGATAAGTCCCTAGATTATTCTTATAAAAGTATAAGTGATGCTTATAAAATAAATGATAAATTAACGATTCATACTAATTTATTAAATAAAGATGAATATATAGAATATAATGGCATTAAAATTAAAAATGATTTTAAGGGTTATGAAAGTAAAGAAAACAGTGATGTTACGGGTAATTATATCGTTTATACTAATAAAGATAATAATTCTTATTTTTCTCTAGGAGTTACTGAACCTTATATTGATTTTTTACATTTAACTAGTGATAGTAAAGAGGAAATTGTTGCTAAAATTACTTATAAAGATGTAAAAGAATATTTAGAAAAAAATAATGTTAAAAGTGATTTAGATTTATGGAATTTTATTGCGAGTGAAAACTATCAAAAGAATATCTTCTCTTTAGGTAAAGATATTAAAGCCTCATATGCTTTATATGAAGTAGCTTATATTCTTAATCCTCATAATAAAAAGATAACTCTTTTAGAGGGTGATTTAAAAGGTTATATGTTTACTTTAGATAATAATGTAAGAGAAGTAAATATTTTAAAAAATAATAAAAGATATGTCTTTGTCATGAGTGGGGAATATTACTCAATTGATAAAGCGGTCGAATTAATTAATACGATAGTTATTAAAGAAAGTTAATAATGTTAAATAATTTTACCCTATATGTTAAGGAATTTTGGTAGAATGTTCTTATGTTTTTTGGTATTCTTGTCTTAAGAAAGAAGGAATATTATGTTAGGAGAAAAAATTCAAAAATTTAGAAAGATGCAAAAGATGTCCCAAGAAGAATTGGGAGAAGTAATGGGAGTAACAAGACAAACTATTTCTAATTGGGAAAGTGGGGAATCAGCTCCCAATATTATGGAAGCAAAGAAACTGGCTAATCTTTTAAGTTTGAGTTTAGATGAACTTATGGATAATGATACTGATAATATATTAATAAAGAAACTAGATAAAATTAAAAATATTTCTAATTTTAATTTAGGAATATCTTTAATGCATTTTGTGGTGTTTATAGGTTTAATTATTTTAGGCATTTGTTTAGTTATTAATTATAATAAAGTAGATCCAGTAGGTAAGTCTGTGGAAATAAATTGTAAGTTAAATGATAGTATTTATAACTATAAATTAAATATTGATGTTAAAAATGATAAAATAATCTCCTTGGAAACTAATGATTATGATTTAAAGAGTAGTTTTAAATATGATAAGAATGATTCCTATGAAGATGTTATCACAAGTATTAAAGAAGAAGTTACCAAAAAAGGTGGTAATTGTCAAAAAATAGACTAATTCCAGTTTTATTTCCTGTTCATATTAATTAATGAGTCTTAAAATGAATGGGGAAAGGAAGGGTATAATGAATCAAGAAAAAATTGGTAAATTTATTACCAAAAAAAGAAAAGAAAAAAATATAACGCAAGAAGAATTAGCAAGTATTCTAGGAGTTACTAACCGTTCAATAAGTAATTGGGAATGTGGAAAGAATATGCCTGATTTATCTTTGTTTAAACCTTTATGTGAGGCTTTAGATATAACAGTTAATGAATTATTAAGTGGCGAAGAGGAAAGAAAATTAAAAAAGGAAGAATATGAAGATAATATTGTAAATACTTTAAATTATTCTAATCAAAAGATAACTAAATATAAAATTTTTATGGCTTTAATTTTAATTATAATTGGTTTAATTATTGTGGTATCGGCTCTCATGATTTTTCCTAGTGAAAGTAGTTGGTCTTCTATCTATTCAGTTTTTGGCCTTATAATTTTTTCTTTAGGAATTTACAATTTATTAAAAATGAAATGGTTTTCAAAATTAATTATTACTATTGGCATATTTATATGTTCATTTGGACTTCTTTTATTTACAGACTTTTTAAATGTTTATTTTAATAAAGATGTTCCTATGTTTAGAATAAGTACTATTTATGCTGGCGATGTTCTTTATTATGATACTTTATTTTATGATGTTTATAGATGTTATTTTGATACCGATAAAGAATACTTTGTTATTCAAAAAAACCATTCTCATGAAATTGAATATTTATTAAGTATTTGTAAGTAAAGCGTTTTAAAACAAATCATAATTTAAATTTAATAATTTACGAAAAATATAAAATTGATTTTTGGATAATAATTAGTTATTATATATATGAAGGAGTTTAAATTATGATTGAAAATCTACCAAATAATTTAGCTGAATTAATTCAATTAGGTGAAAGTACAACAATTGAATATAAAGAAGCCAAAAAAAGTTTGCCTAACAATTTGTTTGAAACAATTTGTTCAATGTTAAATAGAAATGGTGGGCATATTTTTTTAGGTGTAAATAATAATTCAAAAATAATAGGAATATATAAAGATTATATAAAATCTATGAAAAAAGAATTTGTTGATTTATGTAATAATCCAGAAAAAATATTTCCTACAGTCCATCTTGATATAAAAGAGTATATTTTCGAAGAAAAACATATTTTATATATTTATGTTCACGAAAGTTCTGATGTACATAAAACAGCAAATAAGATTTTTGATAGAAATGAAGATGGCGATTTTGATATAACTAATAATACAACCTTAATATCAAATTTATACATTAGAAAAAGAAGTACATATATTGAAAACAAAATATATCCTTTTGCTACAATGAGTGACTTAAGAATAGATTTAATTGAGGAAGCAAGAACAATGGCCGTTAATAAAACTTCAAATCATCCATGGTCAAAAATGAATAATGAAGAAATGCTTAGAAGTGCTGGATTATATGAAAAAAATTTGGAAACTGGTAAAGAGGGATTTAACTTAGCTTGTCTTTTGCTATTTGGCAAAGATGATGTTATTTCTTCTGCGCTGTCATATTATAAGACTGATGCCATATTAAAGGTAAAAGATGTAGAACGATATGATGACCGTGATGATATTAGAACCAATCTATTAGATTCTTATAATCGTTTAACAGATTTTGTAAAAAAACATTTAAATGATAAATTCTATATAGAAGATGCTCAAAGAATAAATGTCAGAGATATAATTGCAAGAGAATTATGTGCAAACTTGCTAATTCATAGAGAATACTCAAATCCGTATCCAGCTAGATTAGTAATTACAAAAGATAGTATTATTACGGAAAATGCAAATAAACCAAGAACAATTGGTTTTATAGATTTGAATAATTACTCACCATATCCTAAAAACCCAAAAATTGCGGGTTTCTTTAAAGAAATAGGTCTTGCTGATGAATTAGGTTCTGGTATTAAAAAAATTGCAAAATATACTAAGATATATAGTGATGGTGGTGAGCCTTTATTTAAAGATGATGAAATCTTTGTTGCAACTGTTCCACTAACTAATAAAAGTAACAATTTGGGTTTTATTAGTAATAATGATTTAAAAGAATTGATTTTTAATTTTATTAAAGAATCTTTAAATGGTAGAACTAGACAAGAAATTAATGAATATATTTATCCTCAAATGTGTGAAGATTTGAAAACAAAAAATAATAAGGTTAGGACAACCTTAACATATTTAAAAAGTAAAAATTTGATAGAAAATATAGGGTCAGATGTAAAACCAATTTGGGTTGTCAAGTAGAATTTTTGCAGACATCTGCAGATAATCCTGCAGACATCTGCAGAATTATCTGCAGAGAAATAAAAAAATAGGAAAAGGAGGTAAACTTTGGATAAAAAAATAGAAGAATTAACATTACTACTTATGTATTTAACTTCTTGGGAAGAAGATGGATTTATAGCGGATGAAAATGATATGCCAGTAAAAGCTAAAATTAAAACCAGTTGGAAAGGTTATTCGTTTGATGCTATTAATAAATTAATGGATGAAAAATATTTATATTTTAGTAAATATAAAAACAAAACTGTTTCTCTTACAAAAGAAGGAGAAGAATTAGCCCAAAAATTGGTGGATAAATATTTAAAATAAGATGAAATATTCATAGTTTTTATATTATTAAAGCAAAAGAAATCCTTCTAATAATTATTAGAAGGAAGACTTGAAAAAATCAAATAAACGATATAATTATTTTAACATATGGAAAAGAGAAATTGCAAATATTTTCATTTAATTATCACAATTATGTTATACTATTTCTATGTAGGTGATTTTTCATGAATATTTTAGTCGTGGATGATGAAGCACTAATAAGAAGTGTTATTAAAGAATATCTTTCTTTGGAGAATTTTAATGTTTATGAAGCAGAAGATGGCCTTAAAGCTATCGAGCAAGTTAAAAATAATAATATTGATTTAGTTATTATGGATATTATGATGCCTAATATGGATGGCTATACTGCTTGTAAAGAAATAAAGAAAATTAAAGATATACCATTTATTATGTTATCTGCCCGAAGTGAAGAATACGATAAATTAATTGGTTTTGATTTAGGAATAGATGATTATGTTACGAAACCTTTTAGTCCTAAAGAGTTAGTAGCCAGGGTTAAAGCCATAACCAAGAGAAATACTAAAACTAATTCTTTAGAAATTGCCGGGATTAAAATCGATGATTTAGCCCACGAAGTTTATGTTGATAATAAACAAATTTTTTTAACACCCAAAGAGTATGATTTACTTAAATATTTAATGGAAAATAAAAATATTGCCTTATCAAGAGAAAACCTCCTTTCAAATATCTGGGGTTATGATTTTTATGGGGATGATAGAACCGTCGATACTCATATTAAAACCTTAAGAAGTAGATTAGGTAAATATAGAGATATTATTAAAACAGTAAGAGGAATGGGTTATAAAATTGAAGATAAGAGATAAGTTAAAAGGAATTGAATTTAAAAGTTTAGTGTTTATACTGATATTTAATGTTGGTATAATTCTTTTCATTTCCTTTTATGTTTCTTTTGTTTTTAATGCTTTATATAAAAATTATCAAATAAATAAGTTAAATGACATGGTCGATACTTATTCTAAAAGTAGAGAAGATGTCTATATTTTATCGGAAAGACTTGCTTATAATAATGAAGTGTGTATTAAGTTAATTGATGAAAACTTGGCCACATTTAATTATAATACTTTACAAAATGGTTGCCTTTTAAATCATGATGATGCTGTTCTTAATAGAACTATGAATAGATTTTTGAATTCTAATGATAAAAGTAATTATTATAGGATGTATAATCCTTATACCAAAACTCATGGAATATTATATGGTATAAAGGTTGGTAATAATAATGTTTTCATCTATAGTAATATTGAAAATGCTTCAAGTTTTGTAAAAGTATTTAAAAGTCAAATAATTTATTTTGTTATTTTAATGATTTTATGTTCTATTTTAATTTCCATGTTTATTGCGAGTAAAACCACTAAACCAATTAGAGAAATAACTAAGAAGGCTAAGAATATTGGTTTAGGTAAGTATGATACGCAGTTTCCTAAAAATGGCGTATTAGAAATTGAAGAATTATCCCAAACTTTGGAAGAAGTGCAAAAAGAATTAAGAAAAAGTGATGAATTAAAAAGAGATTTAATGGCTAATGTTTCCCATGATTTAAAAACCCCGCTTACAATGATTAAAGCCTATGCCGAAATGATTAAAGATATTTCTTATAAAAATCCTGAAAAGATGCAAGAACACTTAGATATTATTATGGAAGAAGTAGATAGACTTACCGGATTAGTTAACGATATCTTAGAACTATCTAAAGTTCAAAATAATGAATATATGTATAATTATGAAGAATATGATTTAGTTAAAGAAATTAAAAAGATTATCAAAAGATATGAAGTTATGGAATATTTAGAAAATTATAATTTTGTATTAAGTATGCCTAAGAAAGCGATGATTAAAGCTGATAAAGATAAAATAAATCAAGTTATTTATAATCTTTTAAATAATGCGATTAATTATACCGGTAAAGATAAAACTGTTTATATTAACATTAAAAAGGAAGATAAGGATTATCTTGTCGAAATAAAAGATACCGGGAAAGGTATTAAGAAAGAAGAAATAAATTATATTTGGGATAAGTATTATAAAAATGAAAAGAACCATCAAAGGAACATTGTGGGTACGGGTTTAGGCTTATCAATTGTTAAGGAAATCTTAAGTAAACATAATTTTGAATATGGCGTTAAAAGTAAAATAAATGAAGGATCTACTTTCTATTTTAAAATACCTCTTTAAACTTTCTTATTTTAAACACAAAAATTTCATAATTTTAAGTTATGATTAATATGTAAGGAGGATTGATAAATAAATATAAATCTTAAATCTAAACTCACACTATACTTTAAGAACTATAATGATTATTTGTTATAGTTCTTTTTTAGGTCTAGATATTTCTTTTCCTTTGTGCTATAATTTTTGTACCGGATAAAGTTCCGGATAAAGTTCCGGATAAAGTTCCGGATAAAGTTCCGGATAAATTTAAGGAGGTTACTTATGAATTTGGGTTTAGAATCAGAAATATTAGAATTTAAAAAAAGTACTAGTGAACTTATTAAAGGTATAATATCATTATCAGCTATGTTAAATAAAAATGGGGAAGGAACTGTTTATTTTGGCGTAAAAAATAATGGAGATGTAATTGGTCAAAAAGATATTACAGAGAGTACTTTAAGAGATATATCTAGAAAAATTGCTGAGAATATAAGTCCTCAAATAATTCCAAGTATTGCTTTGGAACTAATTGGAGATAAAAAAGTTATTAAAGTTACGGCTAAAGGTAGTGAAATTCCTTATTCAGCATTTGGTAAATACTATAGTAGGTCATTTGATGAAGATAAACAATTAAGTCCAACAATGTTAAAAGCTTTAATAAATCGTGATGGTGAACCAGATTATATAATAAATAAAGTAGCAACAAAACAAGATTTAACTTTTAAATCTTTAAAAGAATTATATATAACAAATAGTATTAAAGTAAATAATTCCAAATTTGAAGAAAATTTATCGTTAAAAACTAGTAATAATTTATATAATTATATGGCTTTTTTACTAGCAGATATTAATGATGTATCCATAAAAGTAGTAACTTTTGCGGGAACTGATAAAACAGTTATGCTAAAAAGAACTGAATACGGTGGAAAATGTTTATTATTAGCAATTAATAATGTTTTGAATTATGTAGAAAGTATAGATGAAACAAAGGTTAAAGTTGGCGGGATTCAAAGAAAGGAAGAAAAATACTTTGATTTTGAATGCTTTAAGGAAGCATGGCTAAATGCTTGCGCCCATACAAAATGGTCGGAAGAAATACCTCCAGCTGTTTATATTTTTGATGATAGAATAGAAGTTGTGTCTAATGGAGGACTTCCATCTGCATTAAGTAAAGAAGACTTTTATGAAGGAGTTTCTAAACCTGTAAATAAATCGCTATTAAAAATATTAGCAGATTTAGATTATATAGAAGAAACTGGACATGGTATCCCATTAATTATCGAAAAATATGGAAAAGAAGCCTTTTATATAAGTAAACATACTGTTATAGTAAAAATTCCTATTAATAAACAATTATTAGAAGAAGTTAAAAATGAAATAAGTTATGAAGATTTAAATGATTCTGAAACAAAAGTATTAAATCTTTTAATTGAAAATAATAGATATAAAAATAGTGAATTAATAGAACAAACCAAATTTACCGAAAGATATGTAAGAAAAATTTTAGCTTCTTTAAAAGAAAAGAAATATATCGAAAGAGTTGGAGCCAATAAAAATGGCTATTGGAATGTATTAAAAAAATGAGTTAAGTTGATATGAACTAACTCATTTTTCAATAAATATTTTTCTTGTGATAAAGTTATAAATCATTACAATAATTGTGGCTATTATTTTACCAATTAAATTATGGATATGTAATAGTTCTACGGATAAGTAAAGGATTAAAGAATTAAGAAGTAAACCTATAACACTTAAAACAATAAATACAATAAATTCTTTAACTCCTTGTTTTTTATTAACATCAAATACCCAAGTAATACTTAAGATGTAATTAAAAATAACGGATAATGAAAACGAAATAACTGAGGCTAAAATATAATAAACAGAAAATACTTGAGTTAAAAGAGCATAAACACCATAATCAATGATAAAGGCAAGACCACCCACAATACCAAAGCGAATTATTTGTCTTATTAATTTATTTTCCCATAACTTCTTAATCATTTTTTCTCCTTAAGTAAATTTAAATATAATTCATATAATTGTTTATGTTTCTTTTGAATAACTTCTAAAATAATACCGGTTATACATAGAAGAATACTGATAACTAAAGAAATTGAGGCCACAATTAAACTTGGAAATTTTAAAACTAAACCGGTTTTAAAATATTCAATAAAAGGAGGAACTCCTAATATTAAAGCCACAATTAAGAATAGAGTAGCAATAATATTAAAGAATAAACTAGGATGATATTCTTTAAATAAAGTTCCAATTGTTTTTAAAACTTTTAAACCATCAGAGTATGTATTAAGTTTGGAAACACTTCCTTCTGGTCTATCTCGATATGTTACTGGTACTTCTTTAATTTTAAAGTTTTTATCTACCGCATGGATAGTCATTTCGGTTTCTATTTCAAACCCTTTAGATAAAACGGGGAATCCTTTAACAAATTCATAACTGAAAGCCCGGTAACCAGTCATAATATCGGTAACATGAGATTTAAATATTAAATTAATTAAAAATCTGACTAAATTGTTACCAAAATTATGAAATGGTCTTTTGTTTTCTTTGGCATAAGTACTAGATAAACGGTCTCCCACAACCATATCGGCTTTACCTTCTAAAACCAAATCACACATTTCTTTGGCAAATTCTTTGGGATAAGTATCATCCCCATCAATCATTAAGTAACAATCGGCCTCAATATCGCGAAACATACTTCTTATGACATTACCTTTTCCTTGGCGATATTCATATCTTACAATAGCGCCCGCTTTTTTGGCAATTTCCGCCGTGCCATCAGTAGAGTTGTTATCATAAACATAAATATCGGCATCCTTTAAGACACTCTTAAAATCTTTAACAACTTTTTCAATCGTTTGACTTTCATTGTAACATGGGATTAATACCGCAATTTTTTTCATTTAACTTCCTTCTTTCTATCTTTATTTTTAATAACTGAATATGTTAAAGCAAATAACAATGGTATAGCCATAGTATAACCTAAAGTATATCTAAAATACGTATTAACGGGTGAGGCTATACAAACAAGGATGAGAGATATTACTGGGGTGAACATTATTAAATAATCATACTTTTTAAATTTAAGTAAAAGAGCGAATAAGTACATCATTATCCAAGTAGCAAAACCAATACTAACTAAACTACCGATAATCGGAATGTAAGGAAATGTATTGGCATAATCGCTTAAAGCATTTCTTATCCCTTTTAAATTATTGTAATGATAATCTAGTCCCGCTTCTTTTAATCTTTTATCATAGTTAAAGTAGACATACCACTTTTTAGCATCAGGGTAGAAGTAACCATAAGCATTATTAATCGTGGCTTCAAAATATACACCTGGATGCTTAAAGAAATCATTAAACCAGACTTTAAAATAATTTTTTAAATCTTCTTTTGTAGCATATTTATTAAATTCATTTTTAACAGGGTCCGATATTTCGGGTTTATATCTTTCCACTAAAGTATTGTAAGTTAATATTTTATCAATGGCTTTTTTCTCTTCTTCTGTTACTTCGTTAGGATAAGTTTTAACATATCTTGCGGTTTGTTGAAAAGGAATTGATAAAACCTCTCTTACACTTCCGGGAGTAACTTTTAAGGCAGGAAGTAGTGCATGAGTAAATCCATAATAGAATAAAACGGGGGCTAAGAAAATACCTAAAAGTTTTAATCTATTTTTCTTATCAATTAAAAGTAAAAATGGAAAAGACATGATAATTAAATAAATTCCATTATTGCGAAATAAAGTTATGGCAATCATTAAGAAAATTAAAATTAAGTTTTCTTTTAAATGATACCTGTCTAAATTTTTATATTTTATACATTCATATAATTTTAAATAATAGAAAATAACGAGTATTGCAAAAACAGTATCTTTTAAAGTGGCCATTCCATATAAAGGAAATATAGGAACGAAAGCATAAATAAGTAAACTAATTATTCTGATACTTAATGGGGTATCTAACTTTTTCATATAATATATCGTATAGGAAAGTAAACAAATAAGAAGAGTCATTTGTAAAATACTATACATGAATATGCCTGCGTTTACGCTACCTAAAGTTTTACCTAAAAAGGTTAGACCACCTAAAATAAGAGTATGAGTAACAGGATGATGATTAGTTATGGGCACATTTTCATCAATCATAACCACATATTCTTTATATTGTTTATCTAAATTAAAGAATTGTTTAATTTGATTAGATGGATCTGGGGAAAGTATCCCTGGGTAAAAAGCAATAATATAAGGAAGATAACAAACTAATAGAATTAAAGCTGTACTTCTAAAGGGATGTTTATTAAAAATATAATCAATTAGTTTATTTTTATTATCTTTTTCTTTATAACTCATAATAAAATCGCTTAGATAATTTAAAGAGGCTTTAAAGAAAATAAAGTAACCTATAAATATTATTACATTTAATAAAAATAAAGAAATACTACCCAAGATAAGTTTAGCACTGCCAACTAAATTATAACTATAGCCAATAATCATAAATAAAGAAAATAAAACACTTAAGATATCAAAAGCATAATGACTCTTTTTATTTTGAAAATAATATTTTTGATAATATTTATAGAAAAATAAGCCTATAATAAGTAAAAATAATGTTCCTACTTTAAAAGGGCCATAAATACTTAAATTACTTTCAATACTGGAACTAGTACTTAAAAAAGATATATTTTTAACTAAATTATCTAAATTATAAATATTTAAAGTAAATGATAAAGTAGTAAGAATAGCCATAAGGATTAATAAAATATTTTTAATTACTTTATTATTTTTTATTTTCTTTATCATAAAAAAATGCCTTTCTTTACAGGCATAATTATAACATGAATATAAGTTATTTACTAGATATTTACTTTATTACTCCAATTATTGGTGGTAAAATTTGTTTTTTCCGTGAGACCATACTATCCATAAATAAACCTTGAGTCATATTTTTATTATAAGCTTCACTTAAAATATCTTTAGATTTTTCATTAAATAGTAAGTAAGAACCATTTTTAAAAATATCGGTGATGACTAAAATCATAACATCATAGCCTTTACTATTGGCCTCTCTATTTAAGTATCTTATATAACTATTTTTTTGTTTTAAAATGGCTTTAGCATTTAAAGTCGTAACTTGACTTATGGCAATCACATTTTTATCTAGATTAAAGGTTTTAAAATCCATATAAATAATATCTTTAACGGATTTACTTTTAATTGCGTCATTCGCTTTAAACATTTCAATAGCTAAGTTTTCAGGATCAATTCCCGTTATTTTAACTAAATCATTTAAAGCCTTTTCATCCACATTAGTTGTCGTTGGACTCTTTAAAAGAAGAGTATCGGAAATAATTCCCGCCATTAAAAGAGAAGCAATATTATTAGGTATTTTAACTTTATTTTCTTTATAAAGTTCATAAACAATAGTGGAAGTACTACCCACAATCATGTTTCGAAAGTTTATGGGTTCCATTGTTCCTAAAGTTCCTAATTTATGATGGTCAAGGATTCCCATTATTTTGGCTTCCTCTAGACCTTCCACACTTTGACTAATCTCATTATGGTCCACTAAAAAGACTTGTTTAGGTTTCGCATCTCTTAAATCGGATAATTTAATTAAACCAAGACAATGATTATGTTTATCAATAATAGGGTAGTAACTATGTCTAGTTTTATTAACTATTTCATTAAAATCGGTAATATAAGTATCTTCACTCACACAATATAAATCTTTGGTATAACGATAACTTTCGATGTAATTCGCAAAGTTAATGGTAAGAAGAGTATCATAAGAACTTTTATTAGTATAAATAATATTTACTTTATTTTTTTCGGCTAGTTCTAAATGTTCTTCTTTAATCTTTTTGCCCGCTGTAACCACGATTAATTTTACTTTTTTTCTGATAGCATCTTCAATAACCGAATGTCTATCACCAATAATTAAAATTGTATTTTTATTAAAAATATCACTGTCATAAACAGCGGAACTACGAATACTTATATTGGTAATTTCGCCTTCAATTTCGTCATTAAACTTTAAAATACTTGTGCCTTCAATTGTTTTTAGAATATGATTATAACTTGTTTTTAAATATTTGTTATCGCCAAGAATTTCTTTTTTGGCAATATCTTTCATGGCAAAAGCTCCCATGAATTCCCCAGAACCACTCACCACTGGTATAGTACTCATGTTTTCATCTTGCATTAAAAAGAAAGCATTATAAACTGATTCTTTTAAATCAACTTTAAAATTTTTATGATAATTAATATCTTTAATTTGTAATTTAACATCATTAAGGATGCTTGGCGTATTAAATTTAAATTTTTTTAAAACATAACTTGTCTCTTCATTAATGGGTGAAAGAATACAAGGAATGGTATTATAACCTAAAGCATTTTGTAAATAAGATAAACCAATGGCACTACAAACACTATCAGTATCCGGATTTTTATGTCCAAAAATATAAATTAAATCTTCCATAGCAACCACCTTTTAGAAAATTATATCATATTTATTAATTAAATTCACTCTAAAATCAAGAATTTGTGGTATATCTTACTTGGACAAGTAAAAGCAATTATCATAAAGTCAGTTGCATTTACATGTCCAAAACAAGTTGCATTAAGTTG
>CANRAA010000033.1 GCA_947628485.1 uncultured Bacilli bacterium
AAGATTTATTGAAAGGTGATGATTAGTTATGGCAGTTCCTTTTAGAAGAACAAGTAAAACTAAAAAAAGAATGAGAAGAACTCATTTAAAAAAGGAAGCTCCTACAGTTACAACATGTCCTAAATGTGGGGCCGCAATTAGACCTCATAGAGCTTGTCCAAAATGTGGTAACTATAAGGGTGAAAATGTTTTAAAAGTTGAAGAAGAAAAATAGGTATATTAATGAGGATTTAATCCTCTTTTTTCTTGACTAAATCTTAAATTTCCGTATAATATTGTTTTAGAAAAAAGGGCGATTTCTATGTTAAATAAAATAAAAAAATTTTTCCATGACATTAATGAGTTTTTCAAAGATATAGTTACTCTAAAATTTGAAGGTTATGATTATGAAACTCTCGAAAATAATTTAATAAAAGTTAAAGATGAATTTGAAAGTATTCAAGATGTTTTAATGACTAATAAAAATCTTACGAAAGAAGAATTTGAAAAAATATTTATAAGATATAAAAGTTTAAGTGTTTCTTTAGATGAGTTAGAAAAATTAAAAGTATCAAGTGATTATATAGATAAGTTCGCCAAAGAGTTAATAGTTAAATATTTACTTAATTTACTTATATCAGTATTGTTAATCGTTTTAAATTTTCCTTTAGGAATGTTTGTCGTTTATCTTAATTATTTATTTTTAACGGTCAATGGCGAGGCTTATGCAAAAGAAGATAAAAAATTGGATAATTATTTAGATTTGACAATTGAAGTGGCTACTAAATTAAGTATTATGAATGGTAATATTGCCCGATTACTAACTAAACAAAACGAATTAATTAATCATAGTTATTTAGAAAAAAATAAGTTAATTAACTCGAAAAGTATTGAAGAAAATTTAGGTAGTGAAGCTGAAAAATTAAAGGAGAGAGAAAAATGTTTAAAAATTTCCAAAACAAAATAAAGAAGATGGTAGAAGATATCTTAACCGATATTAGACTATATTTTTACGAAGATGGTCATAAAGCTGTCTATTTATCTTATGAAGAAGAATTAAATAACCTAAAGACAAAAATAGATAAGTTATTTTATGAATACTACAATGAAGATGCCGAAACAATTTATGATTGTTATAAAAAATATAATGTTTTAAATGAACATGTAAATGAGTTAGGAGATATAAATAATAAAATTGCCGTTTTAAATTTGATTGAGGAAAAAGTTAATAAATTTACGGAAATTTTAAGTGCTATAGGACTTTTAGTTTCTCTTCTTTTAGCGGCTTTCATTAATTTTATTCCGGGACTTATTGTGTTTCTTCTTACATTTACAAAGGCAATGTCTAGAGCCAATACTTTAGTTTTTGTAGAAAAAGTAAAAGGAAGAATGGACAAAACGGCACAAACTATTCAAATAACTTTCACAAATTGTGTTAATGCCTTAACCAAAAAAGAAAATAAAAGAATCGACCGGTTAGATGAATTAGATAAAGAAGAAGAACAAAAGAAAGCTAGCCTTAAAGAAATGGCGGAATACTATTTAGATTGTTATTTAGGTTATGATGAAGTTTATCCTAATATGTCTAAAGATGTAAAAGATTATCTAGTTAAAATGTTAAAAAGTGAATTAAATACGGAGGTTTCCGATTTAGAAAGTTTAATGTATATGGCCTATGAAAAGATAAAAATTGAAGAATTTGAAGAAGCCATTCAAGAAGAATTACAAGAAGAAAAGCCGAAAATTTTAAAAAAAGTTAAATAAAAAAAAGGAAATTCGGGGTATAGCGACAATATATATTATTAGAGGGGAAAAATGGAATTAATTAGTGAAAGTAAAATTAATGAGATAAGAAATTCGGCTGATATCGTAGATATTATATCGAGTTATAACATTCCACTTAAAGTCCAAGGAAAGAATTATTTTTGTCTTTGTCCTTTTCATGATGACCATACACCTAGTATGTCCATATCTAAAGATAGACAAATTTTTAAGTGCTTTGTTTGTAATAAAGGGGGGAATGTTTTTAACTTTGTCTCCGAATATGAAAACATAAGCTTCCCCGAAGCCGTTAAAAGAGTAGCGGATAAAATTGGTATTCCACTTGATTATACACCCGTAAAAGTTGCAAATACCAAATTTAAAGAAGACTATGAAATCATGGAATATTCTTCTAAAATATTTCAAAATAATTTAAATAGTAAAGATGGAGCGAAAGCCAAAGAATATTTAGAAACACGGAATATTAATGACGAAATAATAAAAACATTTCAAATTGGTTATTCTTTAAATGATAAAAAATATTTATATAATGCTTTAAGAAAAAAAGATTATAGTTTAACCAAACTAGATGATTTAGGGCTGATTAATAAAAATGGTTTAGAGGGTTATGACCGGTTTACCAATAGAATAATGATCCCGATTACCAATTTAGATGGTAAAGTCGTGGGGTTTACCGGAAGAATATTTAATGGTGAAGATGTAGCGAAATACATTAACACTAAAGAAACGGAAATATACAAAAAAGGGAATATCTTATTTAATTACTATAATGCGAAAAGTTATATCAGGGAAGAAAAAGAAGTCATCTTAGTTGAGGGTAATATGGATGCCATTAGAATGTATTCAAGTGGTATTAAAAATGTTTTAGCTTTAATGGGCACCAATATAACGAAAGAGCAAATAAGCATTTTAAAAAAATTACATGTGCCGATTATCTTAATGCTTGATAATGATAATGCGGGCGAAATGGCCACTTTAAATATTGGAGATGAACTTCTTAAAAGTAATGTGAAAACGAAAGTAGTGAGATTAAGTGGTGCGAAAGACCCTGATGAGTACATTGTTAAAATGGGGGTTGATAAATTCAGGGATGTTATTAAACATAGTCTAAACTTCTTAGATTATAAAATGGATTATTTAAAGAATAATCATAATCTAAATAATACAGATGAACTCGTTACTTATGTTAAACAAGTCTTAGAAATGATTAAAGATGAAGATAATATCACGAAAGAAATAACGATTCAAAAACTCGCGAATGATTATGGTCTTGATTTAGATTTTTTGAAAAAAGAAATCACATTATCTAAAGAAGAAAAAGAAGAAGTACCAAAACCAAGACCTCAAAAAAGAGATAAATATAGTATATGTGCTAATACAATCTTATATTACTTAATGAGTGATAGTAAATATTTAAAGATTTTTAATAAAAGATTAGGTTATTTAAAAAATAAAGAAGAAAGATATTTAGTGGAAGAAATTGAATATTATATTAAGTGTCATGGCAAAATTAATTTAGCTGATTTTATCTCTTATGCCGAAAATGACGATAAAATTAGAGATATGGTTAATAATATAAGTGGTATAATATTTGATAGTGAATTAAAAGAAGAGGTGTTTTTAGAGTATATTGCGGCGTTAAATAATATTTTAAATAAAGAAAGTACGAATAAAATTAAAGAAAAGATTAAAGAAACGCAAGATATTAATGAACAAATAGATAATATTAATAAACAAATAAAAATGATGAAAAAAAGAATAGAAGCAAAGAAGGAAGTGTAAAAAATGGTTGAAATTAAAACAATTGAAGAAAGAAAAGAAGAATTAATTAAGAAAGGTGAAGAAGTAGGTTATATAACATTTGAAGAACTTGCTAATGCCCTAAAAGGATTAGAAATTGATAGTGATACTTTAGATGATTTATATAATACTTTCGTAGATGCGGGAATTAGTGTTATTACCGAAGAAGATGCGGAAGGAGCCGAAGATGCGGGCGAAAACCCATCTGATTTAGACCTTGAAGTGGAAATTTTAGATGATGCGGAAATTACGAAAGACATTAATATTAATGATCCCGTTAGAATGTATTTAAAAGAAATTGGGAGAATTAGTCTTTTATCAAGTGAAGATGAAATGAATATTTCGATGCGGATTGCCGATGGCGATGAAGAAGCCAAAAGATTACTTGCCGAAAGTAACTTACGTTTAGTTGTAAGTATTGCCAAAAGATATGTGGGAAGAGGTCTTTTATTCTTAGACTTAATCCAAGAAGGTAATATTGGGCTTATGAAAGCGGTTGAAAAATTTGATTATGATAAAGGTTATAAGTTCTCAACTTATGCGACATGGTGGATAAGGCAAGCTATAACAAGAGCTTTAGCCGATCAAGCGAGAACCATAAGAGTGCCCGTTCACATGGTCGAAACCATTAATAAAATGGTCAGAATTCAAAGACAAATGACTTTGGAATTAAATAGAGAACCTAGTGAAGAAGAAATAGCTAAAAAAATGGGTATATCCGTAGAAAAGGTCAGAGAAGTTATCAAAATTAGTCAAGAACCAGTATCTTTGGAAACGCCAATTGGGGAAGAAGATGACTCTCACTTAGGAGATTTCCTTAAAGACGAAAGTAGTTTATCTCCTGAAGAATATACCGAAAATGAAATCTTAAAAGAAGAAATTAAAGATGTTTTACAAACCCTTCAACCTAGAGAACAAGAAGTATTAGAGTTAAGATTTGGATTGTCTGATGGAACTTGCCATACTCTAGAGGATGTAGGAAAAAGATTTAGTGTTACAAGAGAGCGGATTAGACAAATTGAAGCTAAAGCTTTAAGAAAATTAAGACATCCATCAAGAGCCAAAAAATTAAGAGATTTCTTAGATAGTTAAGATGAATAGCGAAAGAATTAAAACTTTAGCTTCCTTTACTTCCAAGGATGATATCGTTCTTGATGTCGGATGTGACCATGGTTATTTAAGTATCTATTTAAAAAAGAATAATTTAGTGTGTGATGTTTATGCTAGTGAAATAAGTCCTAAAGCTTTAGAAGGTGCCCAAAATAATTTTCAAAAGTATCAGGTTAAAATTAAAACATTTTTAAGTGATGGTTTTAAAGATATACCAGTTTCCTTTAATACGGCCGTCATTGCCGGGATGGGTACAAATACAATTATTGATATTTTAAATAACGAACATATTCCTTCCAAACTTATTATTGATACCCATAATGAACAAGCTAAATTAAGAAAATTTTTAAATAATTTAGGTTATGCATTAGAAAAAGAAATCGTAATTTTTGAAAAAGGACATTATTATAATATTATGTTATTTGGGAAAGGACATCAAAAACTAAGAAAGAAAGAAATACTATTTGGTATCAGTAATAATCAAGAATACTATATTTATTTATTAAATAAAAATAAAGAACTTTTAAAAAAAGTTCCTTTAACTAAAAAAATAAAATTATTATATGAAAACTATTTATTAAAAGGTCTTACTGAAAAAAAGTAGGACCTTTTTGTTCGGTAAAGTTGTGATAATTAGTCATTTTCTCTTTAATTGGTCTTAAATTTTTTTCGGTATTTTTCATTACTCTTTGCGTCGTATTATTACTCATTTCTTTTATAAGTCCTAAAGCATTTCGGGCATTCGTAAGCATGGGTTTAGCCTCTTTATAAAGGGGAATCATTTGATTAACCACTCCTAAAGTTTTGGAAAGTCCCCCAATAATTTTAGTTAAAGAAAATGACCCAGTGGGGTTTGGTCCAAACATAAATAAATCACCTATTAATAGTTTATGCAAGTAAATACTAGAAACACACCATCTTTTATGGTATAATTTTTAAAAGAATAGTAAGGAGTAGCAAAATGAGTGAAACCGATACTAAAAAATTTTGGTATGTTAGCGTTATAGACTTTTTTAAGAATATCATTCTAACTATTTTTGCTATCGTTACTTATGCTTTAATTGGGGTTAAAGCCGTTACTTATGATTTATTTGTTTATTTATATAATACGATTACTTGGCGGTTAGGTAAGGGTTATAAAAGACTAAAAGAACCTAGTAATGCCATAATGGAAGAAGTTAAAAAGAAAGAAAACAAAGGTAATAAAACTTATAAATATAGTGCGAAGACTCTTGCCAAATTAGAGGCGGATTATCGGGAACTTTTAAGAGATTTACAAACAACGGGAGCTACCCGTAGTAAAGAAATGAACGCTTACTATTTTAAAGTAAGGAATGACTCAGGAAAGATTATTAAGGGAGCTATGAATGGCTTATCAAAACTTGATATCAACGCTTTTTTAGTGAATGAAGGTTATACGGTTTATAGTATTAAAACGAGTCCTTTAATTAATTTTTTGTTTAAAGACTCAGCCCTTACTAGTCCCAAAATGAGTACCAAGGAATTAGTCTTCTGGCTTACTCAACTTGCCACTTACTTAAAAGCCGGGATTACTTTAAATGATGCCATTAAAATACTAGGTAGACAAGTATCTAAAAAGAAAAGTAAAGCTCGGGCTTTCCAATCAATTTCTTATGAACTAACTTTAGGTTCATCATTTTCAAGTGCTCTAGAAAAACAAGGCGATATGTTTCCCGCTTTCTTAATTAATATGGTTAAAGCGGCCGAGGCCAGTGGTACTTTAATTGAAACTTTAGAAGATATGGCAAGTTATTATACCGAAATGGATGAGACCAAAAAACAAATGAAAAGTGCGATGACTTATCCGGCCATTATTAGTGTTTTTGCTCTTGTCGTTATTACATTTATTTTAATCTTTATTATTCCTGAATTTGTTAAAATCTATAATCAAAATGATATTGAAATATCAGGTTTAACTTTATTTGTGATTAATGCTAGTAATTTTTTAAAGAATAATATAATTTCTATTATTGGAATTGGCGCTTTCACTTTACTGGTTATTTTAGTGGCCTACAAAAATATTAAAGCCTTTAGACGGAGTGTTCAAACATTACTTATGCATATTCCGGTCGTTAAAGATATTATTATTTATAATGAACTCGCGATATTTACGAAAACTTTTGCCTCTCTTTTAAGAAATAATGTCTTTATTACGGAAAGTATTGATATTTTAAGTAAGATAACGAATAATGAAATTTATAAATCTATTTTATTTAAAACGATTAATAACATTGTTAAGGGTGAAAAAATATCGGAAGCTTTTAAAGACCATTGGGCTGTCCCAGAAACGGCTTACTTTATGATTGTAACCGGGGAATCTACCGGAGAGCTTGATAGCATGATGGAAAAGGTTAGTGTCTACTACCAAGGACTACACCGGAATGTCGTTAATAATTTAAAAAGTTTTATCGAACCCGTTTTAATTAGTATGCTTGCTATTATTGTTGGAGGCATCATTATATCTGTCGTTATTCCAATGTTTGGAATGTATGATAAATTATTATAAGGAGTTTTATATGGCCATTTTAATGTTTATATTAGGAACTATTTTAGGATCATTCTATTTATGTTTAGGAACAAGACTACCTAAGGGAGAAAAGATTACCGGAAGAAGTAAATGTGATAATTGCCATCATACTCTTAAATGGTATGAACTTATTCCTTTATTTTCTTTTATTTTTCAAAAAGGGAAGTGTCGTTATTGTCATAAGAAAATATCAATAGACCATTTTTGGGTAGAATTATTAACTGGTTTATGTTTTCTTTTCGGTTATTTATATTTAGGTAATACCATTAGATTTTGTATCTATTTAGTTTTAGTATCTTTAGCTATTATTATCTTTATTACCGATTTAAAATATTTAATTATTTTAGATAGTCCTTTAGTCATTGCCTCTATCTTAGTCTTTATTTTAAAAATCTATGAAGTCGGTTTAAAAAGTGCTTTATTTGGAGTTTTATATGGTTTAGGAATGCTTGCCATAATGTATTTAATTAAACTTCTAGGAGACTTTCTATTTAAAAGAGAATCTTTAGGAGGCGGAGATATTAAACTATCTTTCTTAATTGGACTATCTATAGGTTACCCTCATATTGGTATTAGAATGGGTTTAATTGCATTAATTTTTGCCTCTTTTTTGGCTCTTCCATATGCTATAGTAAATACTTATATCTACAAAAAAAATGAACTCCCTTATGGTCCATTTTTAATATCTTCAATGATAATAATCTTTGTTTTCATTGAAAAATTTACGAATTTATTAGTTTTCTTTTCTTTATATTAAGTAAATAATAACCCCTGCTATAAAAGAAGCAAGCATTAAGAAAAGCATAACCCAGACAATTATTCTTCTTGTTTTTTTATTCATAATCTCCTCATTCCCATCTAAAACTATATCTAATATACCATAATTTTTACATTTTTTAAAGATATTTCGCATATTATTAACTGGGTGATTATATGCTAAAATATTTGCGGATGCACAAAAAGTACTTATTATTTGTTTTAATAGTCGTAAGTATAGGTTTTAGTTTTGGTCTTATTTATTTCTTAATGCAAAATAGTGATATTAAAAATACCATTATAAGTAGTCTTAATAATTCTTTTTCTTATGAATATAATGCCATTTTAAAAGATTTAATTATTATGTCAATTATTTTAGTATTATCTTTCTTTTTTATCGGTATTCCTCTAGGTATTTTTTATCTTTTTTATGAAAGTTTATCTTTAGGCTTTATGCTCATGAGTTTTTTATTTACTTATTCTTTTAAAGGCTTACTTATTTTTCTTATGTATTTTATCGTTAATAAACTTCTTTTTCTTATATTAATAATTTTTTATATTCAAAAGATTATTAATATCGGAAGACTTGTAATTGGTTTTATTATTTATAAAAAAGATAATTTAATTAAAGATAAATTAATTACTAATTTTATTAAGGCTTTATATATTATTATTTTTGTTTTAGTTTTAAATATTGTCCTTTATTTTATCACTCCTTTTATTTTTAAAGCCTTACCAATATAACTTAAGAAAAAATTAAGATTATTTTTAGATTTAATTAAGTAATTAAGATAACTTTTTTGTTATTATTAAACTATGAAAAGAAGAAGAGTTTTAATAATATTTATTTTAGTTAGTATTGCTTTAGTTATCTTAAAGTTAAACTATAATTTGTTTAACGATAGTAGTATCAGTATTGATAATTTTAAAGAAGTACCATTTGATGGGGAAAGAAAAGAGATTACGAATTATGATGAGGTATCAATTTTAAAATACAATAAAGGAAGTATTAAAAGTCGATTAAAAGAATTTAGTAAAGAAAATACTGATATTAAAAATATTTTAAATAATTATGAAGATTATCCCGAGGCTTTACTCGAGGCTTTATCTTATAATCCGGAAATGGCTTCCTTTGTTTTAGAATATCCCCGTAAAAAATACAAATACTATAGTGATAATGTTGGAAAGATTAAAGATAGTGTACCGGCCTTATTTCAATGGGATGAGCGTTGGGGTTATGCGAAATATGGCGATAATTTAATTGCCGTTTCTGGTTGTGGTCCCACCGCCTTATCCATGGTTGTTACCTACCTTACGAAGAACAATACTTATACCCCTTATTATATGGCGAAGTTTGCCGAAGATAATAACTATTATTTAAATGGAAGTGGCACTACTTGGGATTTAATGCGAAAAGGTAGTACCCACTTTGGGGTAAAGGTTAAAGAATTATCTTTAGATAAAAATGTTATTTATGAAGCCTTAGAAAAAAATCATCCGATTATTTGTAGTATGCGCAAAAGTGATTTTACTATAAATGGCCATTACATTGTTTTAGCCGGAATTAAAAATGGTAAAATAATAGTGAATGATCCCAACAGTAAAATAAGAAGTTCTGTTTTATGGGACTATGAAAGAATAAAAAATGGGATAAAAAACTTGTGGGAATTTTATATCTAGATTATAATTAAAAAAGAGGTTATGTATGAATATTTTAGTGGTAGATGATGAAGTAGAAGTTGCAGATTTAATTGAAATATATTTAAAAAAAGAAAATTATCAAGTATATAAATATTATGAAAGTAAAGATATTTTAAAACTTTTAGATAAAGTTAAAATTGATTTAGCTATTTTAGATGTGATGATGAAGGATATGGATGGATTTTCTTTATGTAAAAAGATTAGAGAAAAATATAATTTTCCCATTATTTTTGTAACTGCCAAAGTAGAAGAAGGTTTTAAAATTGAAGGACTAACTATTGGGGCTGATGATTATTTAACGAAACCCTTTGAACCTTTAGAGTTAGTAGCGAGAGTTAAAGCCCACCTAAGAAGATACAAAGAATATAATGAAATACCTAAAGAAAATGTGATTGATTTTCGGGGAATTGTCATAAATCAAGATACGCATGAGTTTTATTTTAATGAAAAAAAGATTAATTTAACCAAAATTGAATTTGCCATTATGTGGTATCTATGTCAAAATAGAGGTAATGTTGTGGCTGTGGATGATTTATTTAAAAATGTTTGGCAAGAGAAATACTTTGAATGTGATAATAATACCATTATGGTTCATATTAGACACTTAAGAGAAAAAATGCATGATACCTCTAAAAATCCAAAATATATTAAAACAATATGGGGAGTAGGTTATAAAATTGAAAAATAATAAATTACTGAAAAACACTTTTTTAGATTTATTTTTAAAGATTATTTTGTGGTCTTTGTTTTTACCGGCCCTAATTACTTTAATTTTTAGTATTTTAAAGCGCTTTAACTATCAATGGTTATATGACATTAATCCTAATATTTATGTTAGTTTTAAAAGTTTTGTTTATGGTTTTTTTGATTCTTTTAATGGTCTTATTATCCTTGTTATAATTTGGTTAATTGGCGTTTTGTTAATCATTTATTTTTTAGTTAAAAAATATAATAATTTTATTTATTCTTTAACTAGTCAAGCCGAGAAACTCTTAAGCGATGAAAGTCTTTATATTGAACTACCTAAAGAGTTAGAAGTATTTCAAAAAGAATTAAATCATTTAAAGGAAGATAATTTAAAAAATAAAAGAAAAGCCCAAGAAAATGAACAACGAAAAAATGATTTAATAGTTTATCTAGCTCATGATTTAAAAACACCACTTACCTCTACGATTGGTTATTTATCTTTAATTGATGAAGTAAAGGATATGCCTCAAAAACAAAGAGAAAAATATGTTAAAATTGCTTTAGATAAAGCCTATCATTTAGAAAATTTAATTAATGAATTATTTGATATCGCTCGTTTTAATAGTGAAACGATTATTTTAGATAAACAAAAATTAGATATTAATATGATGCTTAGTCAATTAAAAGAAGATTTTTATCCAATATTAAAAGAAAATGACAAAGAATTAATATTAGATATAAATGGTTCTTTAGAATATTATGGAGATTCCGATAAACTAGCCAGAGTATTTAGTAATTTAATTAGAAATGCTATTTATTATAGCACTTCCAAAGAAATAGATGTAAAAACTATAAAAGATAAAGAAGAAATAATTATAACTTTTACTAATGAAGGAGAAATATCCGATAGTAAACTCCAAAAAATATTTGAAAAATTCTATAGAGCCGACATGAGTAGAACTTCCAAAACGGGTGGAAGTGGCTTAGGTCTTGCTATTAGTAAAGAGATTATTGAACTTCATAAAGGAAGTATTACCGCTATATCTAAAGATAATAAAACTACATTTACCATTAAACTTCCAATTATTTAAAAGAAATAAAAAAGTCTTTACTTTATCATCCAATAATGATACAATTAAATTGACAGGTAATGCTGATATACTTGGTGTCTAGTATATTCCGTGCCGCGGACAATAATATCTGGCACGCTGTTGCCGGTTGTCAACTACTAACAATCCAGACACAAAATAATTGGTTCCTTGTGGAACTTTTTATTTACAATTAAATCTAAAAATGATACAATATAATTGACAAGTTAAGTTGTGTGCACTAGGCTGCTCGGTGCATTCCCTGCTACGGACAATAATCTCTAGCGAGCGTTGCCGGTTGTCAACTGCAAACAACCCGAGCACAAATAATTAGTTCCTTAATGGGGCTTTTTATTTGCTTAAGTATATTCTTTATGTCATTTATAAATAATAAATTATATCATAAGCATAATTATTGTATCTTTACATATTATACTCTATGAGATATTGACTTATGGTATTATTTGAGATATTATTTAAATGTAAGGTAGAAGAATATTATTTTTATTTTGTAATTAGTATTCGGTATTTACAACATTGTATAAAATTAAATAAATAATTAATAATATAAAAGAGGTATGTATATGAAGAAAGAAATTAAAAGAATAGTATTATATGTAGCAATAATTGCATTAGTAGTTCTAAATACCCAAATCGGGGGGGGGTTATTGTAACAACCTAATATCTTTAGTATTCATACCATTTAATAACTTAAAAGATAAACTTTATAATATAAAAGAAAAATTAAATTTTAAAATAATATACATAGTTATATGTGTAGTTTTTTTAGTGACTTTATTATATTTAAATCAAACTCATGCTTATTATAATTATGAGATGGAACCTGTTCCAATATTTACAGGTAAAGTAGGAAATTTTGCTGGAGAAGGAGAAACAGTAAAAGACGGACCTTTAAGTGGTAAAAGTACCGATGTCAATGTTATATGGTATATTCAAATGCCTGATAATCCAAAAAAGTATAAAGAAAATAAAGAAGTGCCAGTAACAGGATTTAATTTAAATCAAGATATATCAAATTGTTATCCAAAGGATAATGAAGAAGGAACAACATATAATCCTGATTATACAATAAGTGAAGATGGAACAATCGATGTAACAGTATCGGAAACAAAACCAAATCAAATAGTATGTAGACTTTATTATGATCGAGATAAGATATCCGATGTAATAATTTATGCCTATATCCAAGATACAAGTGGTGATAGAGAATATGAAGGTAATAAATATAAAATGTCTAGCACCATACCAACAGGAAAAGAATATATAGGAAATAAATGCTCTAATGAAAAAGTTGCCACAAATATAGGATACACGGATGAAACAGGATTTACGATAGACACTACTGGACCAAATACCTGTTATGCATACTTTAAATAAGGAGTGAAAGATAATGAAGAAGAAAATAATATTAAATGTTTTAGTAGTAGTTTTAACAATAAGTGTAATATTTGAATTTTATATTTATTTTAATAATTCTAAAAATTCTAAAGTTTTAGAGGATATCAAAACAATAGATGTATTTAAAGAAAAAGATAGGTCACTCGCTATAATGATTCAAAATGAAGAATTTGGTTGGGATGAAGCCGAAGATAGAAGTAGTTGGCCAGATAAAACAAAATATACCTATGTTGGAACAGAATGTACAGATAGTGAAGGAGTTAAAATACCAACAACAAGTGTCTTAACCTTTGATGAAACAACATACACAGCACACATCAAAACTAAGCAAACCATATATTGTACCTTATACTTTGCAAAAGGAAGACCTGCTTTAGAAGTATTAAAACAACATAAAACTGGAGGAAGTAGTACAACAACATTTAACGAATCAGATATTGATGGAATGTATAGATATAAAGGAACAAAGGACCAAGTAATAAATAACTATATATGTTTTGGAACAACCAATACAGATACATGCACAGGTAATCAAGCAACATACATGTATAGAATAATAGGAATAACAGATAAAGCAAATGCAACATTAGGATTAGAAGAAGGACAATTAAAGATAATAAGAGCAATACCATCAAGTACAAGTCAACAATGGCATAGTAGTTCTTCAAGCGATACAAAATGGGATGCTGCTAGTGTTCAAACCTACTTAAATGGGACATTTTTAAATACAATAGATGAAACATGGAAGAAATTAATAGATGATCCATATTGGTGGATAGGAGATAATACAAATAGTGGAGCAACAACAGAAACTACAACTACTAAATCAAGTGCTAAACATAAAGTTGGTTTAATGTATAAGAGTGATTATGTAAATGCAGGAACACAGGCTACCACAAACTGGTTGCATATTACAAACGGGACAAGTAGTAGTTCAACATATAGTAGTCTAAACGAATGGACAATGACTAGGTGATAATGTCAACATAAAAATGTAGGTTTTGGCTAATATAATTTTGTAGGAAAACCTACATTTTTATATTAGCAAAATTCATTCATTTTCTTCTTCAGAATTAGCTAATATATCTTTAGTTCTGTATGATTTTCCAGTAATGGAAATTACATGAGAATGGTGAAGTAATCTATCTAAAATGG
>CANRAA010000034.1 GCA_947628485.1 uncultured Bacilli bacterium
TTGCTAATATAAAAATGTAGGTTTTCCTACAAAATTATATTAGCCAAAACCTACATTTTTATGTTGACATTATCATAAACACTCCAATTAAGACTATTCCTTCTTTACTTCTTATGAATTCTTTTATTTCTTTTATTATTTCTTTTCTATTCATAGATAACCTCCACATGTTTTAAATACCGTAACTTAATACAACAAAAAAACATTAATATACTTATTCTTTCTATTTTTCTAAGTTGATTATAACAAAATTGTTGTTTACATTATATGGACATCATGTCCATATATTTATTGACACCTTTTTCAGATAATTACACTAGGGGTTACGGCATATGAAACATGTGGATACTTATTATTTTGATATTATTAGAAAGAATATTAAAAAATATCGAAAACTAAAAAATCTAACACAACAAGAACTAGCGGACAAAGCTGGTTTAACAATGAATTATATATCTAAGATAGAAAGCCTAAAAATGCAAAGAGGATTTACTATTCCCTCTTTAACCAGAATTGCCGATGCTTTAGAAATAGATATAAAAGAATTATTTAATGAAGACATATAAAAAT
Organism: uncultured Bacilli bacterium; assembly: GCA_947628485.1. GTDB lineage: Bacteria > Bacillota_I > Bacilli_A > RF39 > UBA660 > SIG200. Next base: position 571 of record CANRAA010000034.1, read on the forward strand.
GCTATCTAGTTTTTCTAAATAGCATTTTTATTATCTTATTTTTTCAACTAGTTCAGCAAGTTTCTTACTTTCTTTACTACTAATTTTTACATATTTTAAATAACAATCAGAACATAAAGGAACATACTCAACGGAGTCATTTGAGCCATCAATAACGACTATCTCACCTTTATCCGTAAACTTATCATTTATTTTACGAGCATTAAAGGTAGCTTTCTTTCCACATAAACATAAACTACTACTACCAATTTCTTCAACACTATCGGCAATGGCAAATATTTGGGAAACTCCAGCCCCAAAAATATCTCCTTTAAAATTACTTTTTAAACCATAACAAATAACTGGAATATTTATTAAATGAGCAATTGTCCATAATTCTTTAATTTGACTTTCATTTAATAGTTCTACTTCGTCTACTAAAATAACTTTAGCAGTATAATAAATTTTATAATTTTTAGGAGTTAATAATGACTCTGTTTCTCTAAGTAATATATCTACTTCTCTGTTCATCCCATTTCTGGAAACAATAGTATTTTTTCCTTTAGTATCTTTCTTTGATTTAATTACAACAACTTTAAAACCATTACTTTCATAACTATAAGCTGTTTGTAAAATATTAATTGTTTTCCCACCATTCATTGCACTATACTTAAAAACCATATTAGCCATTTTTAACACCTACCACTTCTTATCTATTAGTATAAATTATTTTTAAAATATAAACAATAATTAATTTAGATACATAAGATTAAATTTATCTTATTTTAATTCTAAGGTTCCAAAATGGAACCTTAGAATTATTTAAAACTTTTTATTTTATTAATTAATAAATCAATAATATCTTTATCTTCTAACTTATTAATGCTAAAAGTTTTATTGCCTAAATGATTTAGAGAAGATCCACAATGATAGATTACTTTATTATCTAGTATTATATATCTATCATGAAAGGTATCATTATATTTAACTTCTAAATTATTATATTGTTTATTATATTTTTCAATATCAATATTTTTTAATAAGCCATTACTTTTACATATTAATAGTACTTTTACTTTTATATCTCTAATCATATCTAAAATACTTTTATCAGCATAATTATCTATTATAACAATACTTTCTTTAGCTTCCTTTAAAATATCTACTATTTTAGAATAAGCATCATATATTTGCCCATTAAAATATATTTCATTTACTTTTTTATTATCTTTAAAACTATCAAAAGATTCTTTTAATTCTTTTATATCTTCATCATGTTGAATTACCATATTATTAATATGTTTTTGCTCTATTAAATCATTAGAAATATATTTATGCATAATAACAAAGGCTTTCATTATTGCCACACTTACTCTAGATGCTACCTCAGTTTTTAATACTGTAGCAAGCATAGCCACTCCTTGTTCAGTAAAAACATATGGTAAGGTTCTACTCATATTTCTATTTGCGGTCACAATTTGTGACCGCAAATAATTATATTCATTTTCAGTTAATTGAAAATAAAAATCTTCTGGAAATTTATCAATATTTCTTTTTACAGCTTGATTTATTTCTTTAGTTCCATTTGTACAACCATAAAGTTTAGCCAAATCACTATCAAGCATTACTTGAACTCCCCTTATATTGTAAATTTTATTTGTTATTTCATTTTCTTTTACTACTAAGTTATTCATTCTTTCCTCCTCCTTTTGTTCAACTTGAGGTCGCAATTTGCGACCTCAAATTTAAACATTAATAATTTAATAAAAATATAAGCATTAATATTTAATACTTAATTGTTACCGATATATCAAGTATATTACACGAACTAATATTTGTCAATAACTTTTTGTAACATTTTTGTAAATAATAACTTATTTGCTGTTTGCGGTTCCATTTTGGAACCGCAATTTATCATTTTTAATTTCCAGTTTGAAGTCACAACTTGTGACTTCAAGTTTTATTCTATGTTTTAAATTATCTTCAAGGTTCCATTTTGGAACCTTGAAAGTTTATTAAAATTTATTCCAACCATAAAAAAACAATAGATTTATAATTTTTCTATTGTCTTCAAAAAATCCTTACTTTTTAAATATAAACCAGTATAATCATCATAATAATTAGTTAAGAAATTATTTATTTCTTTCTTAATATTATCTTTAATATCTAGTTTACTTATACTTTTAATATCAACTAAATAATACATATTAATAACTTTAATAATAGATAAAGGCATAATTCTTTCACCCTTATAACAATTCTTACAAAGAAGTCCTCCGCGTTCACTAGATAACGTAACAATTTCTTTTTTATTCCCACAAGAGATGCAACTAGTGACGTTTATTCCTACTCCTAAGTAATCTAGTAGTTTAACCTCTAAAATATTTGTAAGGATTAAAGGATCTAAACCTTCTTCCATTTTTAAAAGAGTATTAATATAATCATTATAAATATTATCTTCTTTAACGCCTTTTAAAACTTGACTAACTAAATCGGTAATGTAAGAAGCATAACTAACTTTATAGATATCACTTCTAATATTTTTAAATTCATTAATGATATCGACAGATACTAATGTAGAAAGCTTATCTTTTTTATAATAAATATTAAATGTACCATAACTAAGTTTTAAAGTAACACTCCGAAGAGGACTTTTAACACTTTTAGCCCCCTTACACATAAGGCCAATGATGCCATATTCTTTAGTTAAAACATTAATTATCTTGGAAGTATCTCCATAAGGAGTTTCTTTTAAGACAATACCTTCTACTTTTTCTAACACTTATATCACTTCTTACTTACATTTTTTATAATTTAAATAATCCTCTATTTTGCCACTTTTTTTAAATTTTTCCCAAGCTTCTTTTTTGTTCACTTTATTCACCTTCCTAATACTATAGTGGTGAATTTTTATTTTTTTTATTCATAATCAAAGAAACCTAGTTCTTTTAAATAACGATCTTTATCTTTCCAATTTTCGATAACTTTAACATATAAATCTAAATAAACTTTTTTCCCAACCATTTCTTCTAAGTCTTTCCGAGCACTCATGCCGACTTTTTTAATCATTTCGCCCCCGGCACCAATCACTATTTTTTTAACACTTGGTTTATCGACAATTATATCGACACTAATACTCATTAAATCTTTTTTATCTTCAATATGATGGGCATGACAAGTAATAGAATGGGGTATTTCATCTTGGGTATTTTGTAAAAGTTTCTCTCTTACAATTTCCCCCGCCATAAAACTTAGAGAACTACTCGTTACAATATCATCAGAATAATACTTAACATCATCTTTTAAATATTTTTTGATAACCTCAATTAAATGGGTAACATTATCGTTTTCTCTGGCGGACACGGGAACAATTTCGGAAAAGTCATAATCTTTATATTCATTTATCGCTAAAATTAAAGTTTCATTAGAGACTTTATCAATTTTATTAATGACTAAAATAACAGGAATTTTATTGGAAAGCAGGGCATCCATTAAGAATTTATCCCCTTTACCAATCCCCGCTTCAATATCCACCACTAGTAAAACTAAATCGACATCTTTCGTTAAAGATAAGGCTTGTTTATTTAAAACTTTACCTAACCTATTTAAAGGTTTAGATATTCCGGGAGTATCGACAAAAATAATTTGAAAATCTTTTTCATGATAGATACCTTCAATGATATTCCTGGTTGTTCCGGCCACATTCGAGGTAATCGCGATTTTTCTTTCTAAAATAGCATTTAATAAAGTGCTTTTTCCTACATTAGGTCTTCCTACTATACTTACAAATCCGCTTCTCATAATAGCCCCCTAAAAAATGGTGACAAACAACTTGATGAAATGAGGTACAAAAATTATTAAATTAACAATTATAGCAAGAACGGTCATTATACCCGTTGCAGCTGAACCACAATCTTTTGCAATTTTGGCATACTCATTGTATTCTTGGGTAAACATATCGACGGTAGCTTCAATCGCCGTATTAATAAGTTCCACAATACTAATTAAACATAAACTACCAAAAGAGATAACCCAGTCTAAAAAACTAATATCAAAGGCAATCCCCATAATGATAATTAAACAAGCACAAATGGCTTCGAGTAAAAATGAGGATTCATTTTTAATGCAGTATGATAACCCTTGACACGTATACTTACACTTATTAAAAATATTTTTTACTAAATTAGTTTCTTTCTTTTCTTGTTTCATCGTCTTCATCTAACATCTTCTCCTGTAAAGCAAACATTACTTTTTCATCTTCTTTATTCATATGGTCATATCCTAGTAAATGTAAAATACCATGGCAAGTTAAAAATGCCAGTTCCCTTACCTCACTATGACCATAATCTTGGGCTTGTTCAATCATTCTCGGAATGCAAATATAAATTTCGCCCAAAGCCCGCATATTATTATACACTAAACCATCTGTTTCTTCAAATGCAAAAGATATAACATCGGTAATGCGATCAATTCCCCGATAATTTTTATTTAATTCTTGAATTTTTTCATTACCCACCAAAACAATACTTAAAGTGGCATTTTTAATATGTTCATGTTTAAATATTCTTTTAATTAAACTATCTAAGTAACTGTAATCATTCTTATAACCATATTCATTTGTAATCTTATAATCTATCATTTAAATATAACTCCCCAATAACCTAGTAAATATATACCTACTAACAATATTATAATAATCCATAAAATATTATAAAAGGCATCACTCCGCATAAAGTCTGGAAGCCTCTTACTAATCGCTGATAAACCAATATATAATAAATATCCTAAAAGGCCTCCTACCACATTTAATAAAACATCGTCAATATCAAAACTTCTGCCTATTTCCAGTTGCACAAATTCAATTGTTAAACTGGTAATAAGCGTGGTAATTAAAATGGGCCACACTTTTTTAGGATTTACATATTCGCCAATTAGAAAACCAAACGGAATAAAAATTAAGATATTGCCAAAAACACTATAATTAAACATTTTAGTCCCAAATTCATAACGCAATATTTCCGAAAAAGGAATTAAATTAATGCCTCCACTACTATTAAGTTCGGTCATGGTTAAAATTTCAAATAAAAGCCAAATATAAATAATCGCAAATAAATAACTTAATTCTTTATGTAAACAAAATCTTTCCCGGTGATTTCGTAAATAGAAAAAACGAATTAAAGAAATAGCCACGATAAAGACTACTAACATGGGCCAAACATTATTCATTATTTTTCCGGCTAGTGTTTGCATCATTATTTAGTCCTCCTATTCCTTCTTTCACTACACCAATATTTTCTTTGGTTACAATAAATATTTCTAAATATATTGTACTATCATTTACTTCTTTTTTCAAAACTTTTTTCGTTATTATTTCTTCATTTTTCCCAAGCCTTAAATTAACTTTTTCTATTGCTAAGTTAATACCTTTATTCATCGCTTCATTTTGCGTTAAGACTCTAGTACTTTCTTTATATTCTTTTTCTTTAAGAAAATTAATTTGAAAATCATTTAACTTATACAAAACTGTTTTGCTAATTTTTTTATGCTCTAATCTACTTTTAAAAATTGCATATTCTTTATCATTTATATTGATACTTAAATTATACCTATTTTTATTCGTATATTCAATATAATTTTCTAAAAAAGGGACTTCAATTTTAGCTTTATACCAAACTTCCCCATAAACTTCCCCACTTGCACAAGTCGTATTTTTAACTTCTTCATTATGAGTGATGGCCCCACTTATTAAAGTTTCACCCTTTAAGACATAATCATTTACCTCTTTTAAAGCGACACCTCGATATAAATTCATACTGAGTATCTTCGCATCTTTCTTACTTACAATATCGCATTCGTCTTTTTCATCTTCATTATTAAAAATGGTTTTTTCAGTCACATTAACTACCATAATTAAACCATCATATTTTATTTCTAACCATTCAAGAGTATCTTTATTATCCTCTAGAATATTTTGGACAATTACTTCAATATCTTTATGATTATGTTTTAAAGTTCCCACTTTTAAACCATATTTTTTTAATTCTTCTTTTAATAATTCTCTAATACTTTCTTTATTACTTTTAATATCTATTTTAAAAACCATTAAGTTAGCCAGCATTAAAATAACAATACTTAAAATGCTACTTAAAATAAAAACAAGATATTTTTTGAAAAGTTCCTTTATTTTTAAAAAACCACTCGAATCATATATTTCTACTTCATAACTAACTAAATATTTTTTAATTCTTTGATAATCTTTTAAACTGGTTTTAATTAAAAGATAATCTTTATCTTTTTTAGTTTCATATAAAGTAATACCTATTTCATTTAATTTAATTAAAGTATTATAATATCTTTTATTTTTAATTTTAACCCAAACTATCTTATTCATTTTTAAACTCCACTTTAAAAATATCGCCATTTATAAGCAGTTCTTGTTTGGTCATTTTACTTACTCTTAAATTTTTCCCTTCAATTAAAACTAATTTAAATCCTATTTTTAAAATAATTTCCGTATCACTTAATTTATTTAATTTATTAAAATTAAAAACATGCAAAGTATCATCATAAATGGTTATGAAGTTATTTAAATCATACAAAAAATTTTCCATATAACTTTTAAAATGCAAATTTTTCATCACTTAATTATATTCTTGATATTTTTTATTATAAACAAAAAGAGATAAGTTTAAATACTTACCTCTAATTTAATTTTTCTTTAACTAAAGCACTTACTTTAGACATATCCGCATTACTTAAGTGTTCGGAAACATATTTCATTATTCTTCCCATATCTTTCATACTACTAGGATTAAGTTCGGAAAAAGCAGCCTCGACTACTCTTTGGATGTCTTCATCACTAGCTTCTTCCGGGAGATATTCTTTTAAAATATCTATTTCTTTTTGTAAATCTTCAGCAACTTCCATCTTACCTAAATCAGTATATTCTTTAATGGAATCATTTCTTTGTTTTACTTGTCTTTTTAAAACATTTAGGACAATTTCATCCGTAGCTTCCGATTTTTCCTTAATAGCCTCAAGTTGTAAAGCACTTTTAAGCATTCTTAAGACAGATAATCTAAATTTGTCCCCACTTTTTAAAGCATCTTTTAAATCATTATTAATTTGTTCAATCATTTATATCCTCCTTAATTATGATTTCTCTTATGAGAGTTTTTAATGCCTTCTTCTTTCTTAATTCTTCTTTCAACTCCAGGTTTAACATGGAATTTTTTCTTCTTAAGTTCTGAAGGGACACCGCTTCTTGCTACTTTAACTTTAAATTTCTTTAAAGCACTGTCAATATTACCATTTTGCACTACTACCTTTGTCATAAATCGCCCTCCCTTCCTTTTTACTTGAAGTTATTATAACACTTAAGATGGATTTTTACAACTAGAAAATATATCTAACTCCGTGTAACATGCACACAACTTTTTTTGGAAAAAAGTCTGGTTAAAGAATCGCCTAGGGATGCTCCAATTTCAAAGATTTTATCCATAATTTTGATAACACTATCAAGGACAGCTCCGGATATGGCTCCTCCCTTAACTTCCATAAGTTCTTCGTTACTTAACATAATACCTCCTACTTACAACCTTTAGAGTTTACCACTCCATTTAAAATACCACTAATAAATACTACAACACCAGAGACAACCGCCGCAATGGTCGTTACTAAAGCCGCACTTACGCCAGCCCCTCCTTTTACTTCCATCATTTCTTCCTTATTTAAAACCATTTCTAATTCCTCCTTACTTAAACAATTCTAAAATAAAGGTTATTATTTTAATTTTGCCATAATAGACAACTACTTCCCCGGCTTCATTATCTAAATAATCATTATCAATAATTAAATCTATTTCTTGATATAAAGTATTATTAACCATCTCATAAGGGCCATATTCGCTTACTTCATAGTTTACTAATTTATCTTTAAATGAAAGTTTACTTCCTTTAGTTATTGCCTCAGAGAGCGTTTTATCTGCAACTAACTTTAAAACTAAACCATCATAAACACCATAACTTTCTATTCTTTTCGTAATATAATGGGTATTTAAATACCATATACTAGAGATTAAAATAATTAAGAGAATAAGAATTAATAAACTATGTCTTTTAATTTTCAAATGTAATAATTTATAATAATTAATTTTTAAATAATCCATTATAAATTACCTACCTCAATAATATTTTTAAATAACTTAGATTGGTTTTTATGAGATATATAAATAATTGTTTTATCTTTAAAATATCTTAAGATATTTCTAATAATTTTACTTTCTAAGTATTTATCTACTTCACTTAAAGCTTCATCTAAGATTATAATATTGGCTTTTTTTAGTAAACCACGGGCTAAAATAATTCGCTGTTTTTCCCCACCAGAAATATTTTTCGATGAGGGCTCAATTAAAGAGTTATAACGTAAACTTTTCTTCGAAACAATACTTTCAATTTCACATATTTTACAAATATCTAAAAAGAACTTTTCCTCAACATTCCTTTCTATTAATATATTTTCTTTAATGGTTCCTGTAAATAATTCTTCATTTTGCGAAACATATAAAATATTATTTCTAATTGTTTCCATATTTAAATCTTTAATATTTTGCCCATCTAATAATATTTCTCCACTTAAAGCGTCCATATCTTTATAGATTAAATGACAGATGGTACTTTTTCCGGTACCAGATGGTCCATTAAGTAAAATATGGGCTCCTTTATTAATATTTAAATTCACTTTATCTAAAATATTATCCAAGTGATTATAAGAAAAACTCACATTGTTAAAAGTAATATTACCATCTAACATAAGTTTATGATTTTCTTCCCTTTCTTCTTCAATATTAATAAATTCTTCGAGTTTACTAAATGTTGCTTTCAAATAATAATACCTGGGAATACTATCAATAATCCCTTTTAAAGAAGATGTCGCATAAGATAAAACTAAATTATAAGTAAATAAATCAATAATTAAAAACTTACTATTTAAAACTAAATAAAAGCCATAAGAATTAATAACAAATAAAGATATTTCTAAAAGTAAATCTTTTATATAATTTGTTAGTCCCAAAAAGCTATTAAATTTATAACTATTCCAAAAGTACTTACTTAAGACTTTTTCATTTTTGGTTAAAATAATATTTTTAATATCTAGATTTTTAATACTTTCTAAATTTGTAATATCTTCCACTATCTCACTATTAAAGTTGGTTCCATAAACAATATTCTCGATTACTTTTTGATAAATACTTTTCCCAATAAATATACCTAGAATAAGATATATAAACATAAATATACTTAAAACAATAGTTAATTTATAATTAATAAATATTAAGATAACTCCGGATGAACTAATTAAAAGAGTATTTAATAATACATCGATAAAAATACTTGTGAATAAACTTTTTAAACTAGCTAAATCATTTATTCTCGATATTATTTCGCCAGTTGTTCTACTCTTTATATTTTTTAAAGGGAGGCTTAGTAAATGTTTTAAAAACGCGGGATACACCGATACATCGATTTTATTACTTAAATGGTTTTCATAATATTCTTTTAAGTAAAGACACAAGACTTTTAAAAAAGTCATAATTCCAAAGATAATAATTACCATTTTTAAATAGTTTTTATTATAAGTTATTATACTACTACCGACTTTTAGATAAAAACTTAATAATATTGTAAGAATAGTAAACATTAAACTCATTAAAATAATTCTACCTATTAAAAATTTTTCAGTCTTTAATATTTGAAAGAATAATTTTTTAATAGTTAAACCTTTTGCCATTTTTACTAAACTATCTCTTGGCTTAGCAATTATTACGTGTCCTGTAAATACATTTCTAAATTCATCCATCGTCATTTTCCGATTACCCATGCCGGGATCCATTAAATAAACATTATTGTTAATAATAGATTTTATAACCACAAAATGCTCAAGACCATTATCTAACTTTAAATGGGCTATTACAGGTAAGACTAAATCTTCATCTATATTTGAAACCAAAACCCCAATGGCATCAAAACCCCATTTAATAAACGTATTTACAATTTGGAAAGCATTAGTTCCTTTACTATCTGTAAGAGTATCTTCTCTTAATTTTTCTAAAGGAATATAGCCACCATAATAGATAATAAGCCACTGCATACAACATATTCCACAGTCCTTAAAATCATTTTGCAATATTGGTTTAAAATGTTGCATCTTTTTCCTCCCTTCACTATTATTATTAAACTTTTTTCTCTGATTTCCTTTTTTTTCGTGAAAGTTTTTTTAAAAAATAGTAATTTTTTAACATTTTAAAACAATTTGTTTTAAAAACAGCCAATTTTTCAAACAAACATTCTTACTAAAAAATTTAAATTATTTGTCATTTATTTTTATCTACAACATAATATTTAGTGATAAATTTAAGGAGGCAATATGATTAATAAACAAAATTTATGGTTTGTTACCCTATTTTCTTTAATTTTAATTTTAGGTATTTATTATGTTTCCATTGATGATGAAGTAGCAAGTGTTTTAAAAAGTGAAAATGATAATCAAAATACGACTTTAGAGATAACCGAGTCTGATGTTCTAGTAGCCCTAGAAGTGGAAAATGACGAAGAAAAACAAGCCTTAATGGAAGAATACCAAGATATCTTACTTGATAGTGATAGTACCATTGAAGAGAAGAATGTCGCTTATGAAAATATGCAAAAATTAAATAATTCTAAAGGTGAAGAAGAAAAAATTAAAAACTTAATCAAAGAGAAATTTAATTTAAATTCTTTTGTCAAAATAAAAGATACTTCAATAAGTATTGTAGTATCTTCTAAAGAACACGATAATAAGAAAGCTAATGATATTATCAGAAGTGTTCAAGAGTTATATAACGATGAGAAATATATAACTGTTAAGTTTAATTCTTAAGACTAGCAATAGTCTTTTTTTACTTCATTATTGTATTATAAATGGATCGGTATCTAATCCTTCACCGGTCAATGAAACAGTAGTTGACAAATAGAAAGCCGGACGAACAGGAAGGGTAAGAGTTGTGTCACTTGCACCTATCTCAGCCCCAGTAGAGTCATTCCATATGTTGAAAGCGAAATAATAAGCACCGGGCTTTCCTTGCCAAGTCATAGTCCATTCTCTACTATAGTAGTCGTTTGTCGACCATCCGTGTGATGCCTGCAACCAATTGGCGTGATAAACTCCATACGCGTCCACATAATCAGATACATACAATAATCCGATTTTTGCGGATTTACTTACATCCCCCGTGTTCTCAACGGTTATACTCTCACCTCTTACCATATGAATAGAAATATACCACCCTTGACTAGTTATTAATGAGTCCCAATAATCTCCATTTTGCCATTGATTTGTTTTTGCATCTGTTAAGAAGTTATTATTTAAATAGTTAAATAAATCAGATGAATCCCATGGAGTTTTATTTTCTCTATCATGGTGCCATTGTTGATTATCTGTTAATGGTATTGCTTTAATTAATTTTAATTGCCCTTCTTTTAATCCAACATTTGTGTTTCCTTCACTTCCATCGGTTATCCCTATTATTCGGTACATATATTTATCTGGACTATTTAAACATTCTGTTTTATTATTTGTTCCAAAACATATATAATTGTTTGTTACTTGTTGGTATGATCCATAATATCTATATAAGCCTCCTAGTGGTGTATTTTTCAAGGCTGAATTACTTTCTCTTTCATTTATTAAGTCTTGTCCACTTTTTCCGGATTTCTTAATTGTATACGTTTGGTAAACCCATCCTGATCCATTATTTGGTTGTTGGGCTATTATATTACCAGCATTATCATATACTTGGGTATATACTGTCCATGTACTCCCTTCGGTTAGGTTAACTGTAAAATTAGGTTGTCCTGTTAAGTTATTTCCTGATTGTTCTTCTATCTTTATTCCATCTTTATATACATGGACTGCCCAAAACCCTACCCCACTTAAATTATCGCTTGGTACTATTGTTATGGTTTGACCTCCTGTATATTCCCCTTCTGTTAAACTATACCATACTGTTGGTGGCGTTGTATCTATTGTATATGTTTGATAATACCAATTGTCTGGATTTACTGGTTGTTGATTATGTATGTTTCCAGCATTATCATATGCTACAGAATATATTGTCCATATCCCTTCTGTTATGGTTGTACTTGAACTTATTTGTCCTGTTCTATCCCAGCTTGATTGTGAGTAATCTGGATTACTATAATCTAATGCTCCTCCTCTATATACTGTTGAGGCCCATAACCCTACTCCTGATACTGTATCACTTGGTGTTACTGTTACTATTTGATTTGCATTATATATTCCACTTGGTACACTATATGTTACTGTTGGTGGGGTTATATCATAGGTTATCGTATCTACACTTACTGCTGATTTGTTTCCATATCTATCTTTTATAAAACCATATATATACTTTGAACCTTCTATTTGATTTACAAAACTATAATCATATGTATTATATAATGGTACCCAATAACAACTATTTACATCATTTGTTTCGGTTACACACATTTGGTCTAAATTACTATTATTATTTCCTGGAGTTATATATACTGTATTTATATTACTATTTGTATATTTGGGATATGTTGCTTGTTTTATATAAAAACTATCTATTCTTGGTTTAAAGTTTCCTACCTTACCATTAAATATTTGAACTGGGGCTGTTACACTATTATAATAAGCATGAGTATCTTTTACTACTACATTTATTATTGTTATTACCAATAGTAATGTTATAACTCCAATTGCAGTTATTCCTTCTTTACTTTTTATTAGTTCTTTTAGTTTATTTAGTTTTTCTTTTATATTATATTTTAAAGTTTTTAATTTATCTTTTAAAATATTAAGTTTATCTTTTAAGTTATTAAATGGTATGAATACTAATGATATTAGGGTGTTACAATAACCCCCCCCCGATTTGGGTAATTAGAATTACTAATGTAGTAATTGTTACATATAATACTAAGTTTTTATTATCTTTCTTCATATACATACCTCATTTTTATTATTAATTATTTTATTTAATTTTATACAATGTTGCAATTGCCGAATATTAATTACAAATAAAAATACTCTTCTACCTTATATAAGATATAATAACATATATTGTCGTATTTGTGTACCTTTAAAATATAGTTTTTGTAAAAAAGTTTACAATTTAAGTATGAAGACGAGAGATTTAGATATAGAAGACAATATACTATTTAATAATTTAAAAGATATAAGAGAAATAAATAATTTAAAACAAAAAGATTTAGCTTCTCTTTTGGGGGTATCACGGCCTAATTATACTAGATGGGAAACAAGAGTTAATATAATTCCTTTAGAAAAGTTAAATACTTTATGTAACTATTTTGAGGTAGATATGAACTATGCTGTAGGTATTAATAGAAATTATAAGAAAATGGGGAAAGATAATATATTAGATAAAAAACT
>CANRAA010000035.1 GCA_947628485.1 uncultured Bacilli bacterium
CTCGCGACAGTTACCCGTCCTACACCCTTAGCAGGGGCGCCTCTTCAGCCTCTTGAGTACTACTCCATACCAAGAATACTTCTATAGTTTAACACAAGTACTCCCCTTAAGTCAATTATAAACAATATAAGTATGACCTAAAATATACGAATTTATACTTAATCTATTAATAAGTTTCTTAATGTCGCAATATTTTCGTATTGAATTTCAATATAATCAGAAGTTGTACTATTAGTTATCATATCATTAATATTAATTTCACTAGCGCTATATTTTTCTACTAATTCTTTTTCAAGTTCACTTCCCTCTTCACTACTTAATTTTAATATGGCATTATATTTACCATTTTTGAAATTATTTTTTAAATCCGTTAAAGTCTTTTCACTATTTAATTCTTCTAAATCTTCTAAAACTATTACTTCAAAACCATAATTTTCTAAATATTTAAAAGTTCTATTTGTAACTACTAAAGTATTGTTATTATTTTCTTTAGCTTCTCTAGCGATATTTCTAAGTTCTGCATCAACCCAAGAAACTGAGGCATATAACTCATCATATAATTTATTAACAGCATCTACTTTTAAACTGTTATCTAAATACTCATTTAAAGAATTTTTAATGTTTTTGCAAAGCATTAAAAAGTTATTCGGAGCCAGCCAAAGTTCCAAGATATTTTCCGATACGGACAACCCATAAGTAGCATCAATAATTAGTAAATCATTATTTTTATTTAAAAATGATTTCGCAATTTCCTTTTCACTACCTAAACCAACATAAACAAACAAATCGCCCTTAGAATAAGTATCAATTTGTTTTTCCGTCAACGTATATTCTTCTAAATCGACCCCATTGGGATAAATACTTTCAATCGTGCTATCTTCTCCATATAAATAATTTACAATATATTTAACCGGATAGACAGTCGTATAAATTGTCGCATTTTCTAAAACTTTATTTTTTATATCACAACCACAAGTTAAAAGTAAAATTAAACTTGCAATTATGATAATTTTTAATTTTCTCATATAATCACCAATTCTTAATTTATTTTACTATATATTCCCCTTTTTATCAATAATAATTGTTGTAACTAACACAAGACTTGTTGACATAAGTAGAGCCCCAACTACATCACTTGGATAGTGAACACCTAAGTATATTCTACTTAAACCAATTAGAATAGGAAAAATAAATAAAAGAATTTCTAAAGGTACTTTTACTCCTTTTTTTAAATCACTTTTTAAAACTAAATAAAAAAGTATTCCATAAAAAGTTACCGATGCCATCATATGACCACTTGGGTAAGAAAAACTTTTTTCAACTGCTAAAGCGACAACATCGGGTCTAGATCTTCTTATAATTACTTTAATGACATTATTAATAATGGTAGAAATAATTAAAGTACTACCAATTAGAATAGATTTATCTTTTTGCCTCTTTATTAAAAAATAAACAACTAATGCAAGACAAGCTAAAACCATAAATAAAGTACTACCAAAAAAAGTAATGGTTTTAAAGATACTTGTCATAACATCACTACGCATTTTAAAGACTATATTAAAAATAAAAGTATCTACTACTTGTAACTTATCTAAATATACAAAAATAGATAAGATAATAAACATAATCATTAAAATACTAACACTTATTTTCTTTTTCATTTAGCACCATCCTTAAATACATATTCTCTTTGAACAATTAAATTAATAATCATAAGGAAGAAATCGACAATTACTTTAATTAAAATGACATTTAAATGTAATAAATTAAATAAATACGTAACAAAACAACCACTGATAAACATTTGAATAATGACGAGTAAATAATATTTAACTAAAGTAATTATATTCATATTTTTAAAAATTAAATTTGAATTAATTAAATAATTATAAATTGAAGATACTACTCTAGCTAAAATAGTGGCCGCTAAAATCTTGGAATTGATTTTTAAAATACCTAAGATACTTCCAAATAAAATGATATCTAATAAGAATGATGAAAAAGACGCTAAAAAATATTTCACAAATAAACGATAAATCATAATGGAGTCCATTAAAGGATTAAAATGACTATTGGCATTACTATTTAAATAAATAGTTTCAATTTCGACTTCTTTAATTGGAATATTTTTATCTTTGGTTAAAATTAACATATTTGTTTCATATTCATAACGTTCTCCAGAAACATCCATAAAATCTTCCATTAACTTTTTACTTAAACCCCTTAAACCTGTTTGAGTATCACTTATAGATAAACCAATAAAGATTTTAAAAATATTTCTAGTTATAACATTACCAAATTTACTCTTTTTAGGCACATTTTCTTTGGCAAAATCACGGACTCCTAAAATAAGACTATTGGGATTTTTAAGAGTACATTTTGCAATACTCACAATATCTTTCACACTATGTTGGCCATCAGAGTCACAAGTAACAACCCCTTCTATATCTTTATATTCATTTAAAAGATAATTAAAAGCATTCTTTAAAGCTCTTCCTTTACCTAAATTTTTATAATGTTTTAAAACAACAATGCCTTCATTTTCTAATTTTTTAAAGAAAGCATCATGTTCTATTTTACTTCCATCATTAACTACTAAAATATGGGTAAACTTCTTATGCAATTCTTTAAGAAATTTTTGCATAATCTCCTCATCAGGATCTAAAGTAGGAACGACGATAAAAATATTTTTCAAACTACCTCACCTCTTATTTAACTGCTTCCATATTCACTAGTTTATAACCCCCATCATAGTAAACAAAATATAGTCTATCATGCATAATATCTTGTCTTAATTTACCACTTACCATCATATTTTTTTCTAAATAAACTTCAGCACTAAATGAAACATCATTATAAATTATTATATTCTTTACTTCTTCATTAGTAAAGATTGGATTTTTTAAATAATGGGAACTAACGAAGGTAATATCGACACCATGAGCCCAAGTATAGGCCATATTATACATATAGGAATCTTTAATTAAATAAGGCATTAATTTATCAAAACCATGATAACTACCCTTTAAATCATCAGTTAAAAATAAACTATAATTTTCGGCAAGGGCTAATATATCAAAATCATCTTTGATAAATTGTTTAGCATCTTCTAAAGTTTTATAATTTTTAAATTCTTTAGCGATTACTATTTTATTATCATTTATTTGGTATTCCACTTCCTCATTTTTTTCATCTTGAATAACAATTTTAGGCTTATAGACTAAATTATTTAAATTATAAGTATTACTTTTTTCAATTTCCACATATTCGGTTAATCTTTCTAGTGTGGGTACATCGCCACTTTTCGTTAAAATATCATTACCTAAAGTTTTCCCATTTACAGTAACGGTATAATTGGCAGGAACCGTTATTTCATAATTATAAATACCATTATCTAAATTGAATGTAGCATCTTCAACATTCCATTCATTAATTGTTAAAATAGCCATTCTTTTATAGGTATCTTTACTTTTTAATTTCACTGTTCCAATTAAAGTATCTTCATTATATAAATTATAAGCAAAGATATTATCGGTACTCTCTTTCCCATTTTTCTTTATTTTTAAATCGGTATTAAATAGTTTAGTTAAACCATCTTCAATACTCGCTTTATCTTTTTCGTAAGGACTTATTTTAAAAGCATCACTTTTAACTTTACTAGAAAGTACACCTTTCTCGGCCGCATATTTAATATAATTATCAACTAAATTACGTTCATAAATAACCATACTATTATAAACATAAGTAAGGATTAAAAAACTGAAAGAGACTAGTAATAGACTAAATAAAATTAAAGATTTTTTATACATACTTAATCTGTGCCATTTTCTTTTTAATTTGCGCATTAAACTACCTCTTTTCTACCACAAAACCTGTTGGAAGTCGCCATGACGAATTAGCATAATAGAAAGTTACGGATGTCATTTCATATTTACCATCATAATACATTGAGGATGATGAACCCCCATCAATATTCGCCGCATTTACTGCCCCATATTCACTCATTATTTCAATTAAATCTGAGGCCGTAGCTCCTAAATGACCATTGGCACCTCGACCATCCGTTACTAAAAGTAAAACAGCTCCATCACTTCTTTGCCCAATCGCCGTTCTAGGGTTAGCCCCCGAACCAGAACCAATTACTTCTCTTTCTTCCCCATTAATGATTAATTTAACAAAGTGATTATTTGCATCACTGGCTTCTTCTTGAAAAGCCACGGCATCTCTTATTTTTTCTTCCTTTATTACCTCTTCAACTTCTTTTTCACTTTTGCCACTTATATCAATTATTTTAAGTAAATTATCTTCATTAAAACCTACCAAATGAAGGCCTCTTATTCCCACTGGATTATTGTATTCGATAACCCCTTCTCTTACAACTAAACCTAAAGGACGACCACCCTTATTACTATCGGAATAATATAATCCCCCATTGATGCCCGCGAAAGCATCGGCACTTGTAACTAGTT
Source organism: uncultured Bacilli bacterium (assembly GCA_947628485.1). Classification (GTDB taxonomy): domain Bacteria; phylum Bacillota_I; class Bacilli_A; order RF39; family UBA660; genus SIG200. The sequence goes on from CANRAA010000035.1 coordinate 4,470, forward strand.
TATCTAAAGTTACCCCGTATTCTTTCCAAGAACCATCATAGATAGTAGCCAGTTTTACTCTTGCGGGATCATTTACGATAATCATTTTAGCCATGTAAGTAGAACCTGCAATCTCAACTAGTTCAATCCCATCTTTATCTATTTCGCTCTCTGTATTTATTAAATTTTCATCGACTTCTTCTGTAAAGGTCGCCATACTATTATCATTTACTATCTCTTGCACTAATGAATTACTTGCAAAAAGTTTAACCATAAATTTCATTTGTCCGGTTTCTAAAAGAGTTGTCACAAATAAATTTCGAGCATGAACTGAAGGACCATAACAAAAAATAAGACCAACACTATAAATGGTAACCAATAAAAAAACTAAAAAAACATCTATAAAACTAAAAAATTTACCTAGTCCTTTAATAAACTTCATACTACTTCTTCCTTACTACTTTTACTCTACTAAAATATTACCATAAGAAGATATTTACCGCAAGATAAAAGGTAAAAAATAATAAAAAAAAGATGATACTTATCATCTAACTTAAAGCAAGAATAATTAGTTTATCAATTAAGGTTTTATAATCGTAGCCATACATCATAAATAACTCGGGATACATACTAATACTGGTAAATCCCGGCATCGTATTTATTTCATTTAGAATAATTTTATTAGTCTTACTCTCTAAAAAGAAATCCACCCGCGATAAACCTTTACAACTACAAACTCGATAGGCTCTTTTGGCAATATCTTTGATTTCATTTAAAGTTTTTAAATTTAAATTTGCTAGCTCTGTTTTAGAACTTTTATCATTATATTTGGCTTTATAAGAATAATAATCTTTACTTGTCTTTATTTCTCCTACGGGACTACAAATAACCTCATTATTACCAAGTATTGCTACTTCTAATTCTCTTCCCTCAATACTTTTTTCAATTAAAATTTTTTCATCAATTAAACTAGCCTCCGTAATCGCCGAAATTAAACTAGAGGCATCTTCTACTTTAAATGTGCCAATTGAAGAACCAGAATTTGAGGCTTTAACAAATAAAGGATAACCAATTTTCTCTTTAGCCAGTTTTAATAATTCATTTTTACTAAGTAGATAACTATTAAAATTACCATCAAAATAAAGATACTTATGACCATTCTTCTTAATATATAAATAAGGGGTTACTTTAATACCAATACCCTCTAAAAGTATTTTGGTAGTTACTTTATCCATACAAATAGCAGATGATAAAATATCACAACCCACATATTTTTTATTTAATAATTTAAATAGCCCTTGAATACTCCCATCTTCCCCATATTTACCATGTAAAATAGGAATGCAAACATCAATATCTTTTAAGTATTCGATAATATTTTCGATTTCTTTTAAATTGGTTAGTTTCGCCCCTACTTTTAAAGGCTTTATTTTATAGACATCTTTTCCATAAAAATAAAACTTACCCTCTTTACTTATGTATATGGGATAAACTTGATATTTTTCCTTATCAATGTTATAGATAACACTTGTACCTGAGGCAATTGAGACATCATGCTCATTACTTTGACCCCCAAAGAAAATAGCTATTTTCAAATATTTTTTAAACCTTCCTTTACTAAAGAATAAATCTCCGCAAAATTCATTCCATGAGAGGCTTTTAGTAAAACTAGATCACCATCTTCCAAGATTGATAACAGTTTTAAAGAAGCTTCTCTATTATGAATATATGTGAAAATATTATTTTTATTAAAACCTAGTTTTAAGGCCTCATCCGCCATATATTTTGCATCACTGCCTACCGTAATTAAGATATCGATTCCTTTTTCATAAACAACATTCCCTACCATTTTATGTAAACTTTTAGAATATTCACCTAATTCTAACATATTACCTAATACGGCAATCTTTCTTCCTTTTAAATTACCTAAATAACTAAGTGTGCTTACCATGGAATCCACACTAGCATTATAATAATCTTTAATAAAAGTTATGTTATTAATTTTTTCGATTTCCATTCTATTATGCGATAATTTAAAATTTTCTAAACCTTCTTTTATTTTAGATACTTCAATATTATAATACATCCCAACACATATAGCACATAGACTATTTAAGACAAAACTTTCAATAGGTACATTAAGTTTTATTTCATAAGTACTACCTAATAAATTAATCTTATAAGTTAAATTATCTAAATTATATTTAATATCATAAGCATTATATTCACTTTTATTATTAATTCCATAAGTGATAATTTTCCCATCTATCTTTAAATTATGTAATAAATCATTATCATTATTGATTATTAAAACTTTTTCAGTCATGCCCTCTAGGATTTCTAATTTCGCTTTTAAAATATTTTCTCTCGAACCTAAATTACCAATATGCGATGTTCCAATATTCGTAATAACGCTTAAAGTTGGTTTCGCAATATGGGAAAGAGTACTTATCTCACCTAAATTATTCATACCCATTTCTAAAACCATGATATCTTCATCTTGATATTTCATAATCATTAAAGGAAGTCCTAAATGATTATTTAAGTTTCCTTCGGTTTTTAAAACTTTATATTTGGTACTTAAGATGCTTGCGACCATATCTTTAGTACTCGTTTTACCGACACTACCAGTTATAGCCACAACAGGGATGTTTAACTTACTTCTTTTAAAAGATGCTATTTGGTGTAAAGAAGAAATAACATCATCTACAAGTAAGATAAAAACATCTTTATCTTGTAAAAATTCTAAATCTACACTTGTATTTTTATCTAAGATACAGCCAAGGGCTCCTTTTAAAATAGCCTCTTTATAAAAAGTATTACCATCGACAACACTCCCTTTAAGGCCTAGATATACTTCCCCTTCTTTTAAAGTTCTCGTATCGATGGAAAAAGAATTAATTAAAGTGTCCTTATTTCCTTTAATTAAAATACCCTCCGATACTGTTACTAAATCTTTTAAATAAATATTCATTTTTTCGCCTCTTTTATTAAACTTAAAACTTTATCTTCTAACTTTTTATTTTCTTTTTCTAAGTCATCACTTTCGATTTTATAAGCATCCCCATAATTTACTCTTAAATCTTTCGTTCTAAACTTGTAATGACCCGTAATACCAATCGGAATTAGATAAGCATTCTTTTCTTTCGCTAAAGATACCGCTCCAAATTTAAAAGGTAATAATACCCTTTTAGTTTTATTTCTCGTTCCTTCAGGAAATATTCCTAAACATAAACCTTTATCTAGAACTTCTCTTGCCTTATCTTTAGCAAACTCATCATGAATACTTCGATTAACGGGAATACAACCAGTACCCGCAAAAAACCATTTAGTTTTCTTACTTAAAAAATATTCATTTTTGGCTAAATAATGAATAGGTCTTTTAGATTCTATAACCGTTAAGAATTGGTCCATAAAATGAATATGATTACAACAAAATATAACCGGACCATCTTCTGGCAATTTTAGTTTATTAATAACTTTGTAAGGATAATATAACTTAAAAATAGGTCCAAGTAAGTATTTACCCAAATTATAACCAAACATATTAAATTCATTTTGTTTATATGATTTAAATATTATAAATATTAAAAATAAACAAACAAGAATAATAATTATTACTAAAACCATTACTACCACCTATAAATAATATATCATAAATAATTTATTTAAACTATCTTAAAGTACATTTAATTGTAAACTAATATTAAATAAAAAAAGACTTAAGCAGCCTTTCTCTTTCTAGTTAAATATTTAATATAATAATTTAATGAATAAATAAGTAAAGTTATTAAAGCTGGTATTCTAAAGAATAAAATAAATCTTATAAAATTACCTAATAAAATGCCTTTTAAATCGTAACCCGTTCTAAATAATAATAGTACAATTGGGGTAAAGGGGTCAGCCTCCGTTATAAAATGCATACAATTAGCCAGTACTACTAAGAAAGCCGGCGATACCAAAAGCAATATATAATATATAATTGCTGACCTAATATTTCCTTTATATAATACGACCATCATCGCCAATACTTCTAAAATCATACTAATTATTAAAAGTACATCATGATTAACTTTAAAAAATACTTCTAATAAACATAATATAAATAATACAATTACATCTAACATTAAATAAGCAGACACAATTAATGCTATATGAAATCTCTTATCCTTTACTTTTACTTCTTCCTTTTTATCCATTTTTTCATCAACCCTTTTTATATCTTCATTAATTCTTCTTCTTTTTCTTTGACTTTTTCATCAACTATTTTGTTATATTTATTAATTAATTCTTGAACATCTTCTAAATATAATTTTTCTTCATCTTCAGGAAGTTCTTCTTTTTTAATTTTATCATTATCTTCCTGTCTTATATTTCTTAACGCAATTTTAGCCTCTTCGCCAAGTGATTTAGCCATCTTAACATATTCTTTCCTTCTATCTTCGGTAAGTTCGGGAATAGTTAAAATTATCATTTCACCATTATTATTGGGAGCAATTCCTAAATTAGACTCATTAATCGCTTTTTCAATATTTTTAAGAGCACTTCTATCAAATGGTTTAATAAATAATTGTTTAGCTTCGGGCACAGTAATATTGGCAATACTATTAATCGGAGTCATACTGCCATAGTATTCGACCATTAAACCATTAAGCATTGAGGGATTCGCTCTTCCCGCTCTAATACTGGTCATTTTACTCTCTAAGGCCTCAATGGCTTTTTGCATTTTTTCTTCGGTTTTTAAATCCATTATTTAACCTCCATATTCTCATTATAATCTACTTGCGTCGTTTTGACAAGATATGTAATGTATAAATGACCAAATTCGTTAATATAAATACTATAATTATCTAAATTATTGACCGTCTCATCAATTTTAATAACCTCCGTACCATCCACAGTTGATTGTTTACCGGTTAGATACTCTCGCATTTTGTTTTTAACATCATCTATACTTAAACCAAAAATACTTAAAATTTCTTCTTCCGTTAAACTTTCGCCGGTTTTTGTATCAAAGACATAAGCTTTAGTATCTTTAAATGTTATATCGTCAAAACATGAAAATGAAAAATCATTGACAAGTAAACTAACATAATTATTATAAGTATAATCTTTATATTCTCTAAAAGTTAAGGAATATAAATTATCATAATCATAATTAATTATTTCTTCGGTGGGAATATTTACATCACTCCGGTATTTAATGTTATCTTTATAAATTTTATTTTCTTTTTCTAAAAGTTCATTTAAAACTTCTTGGGTACTTAAATTAATAACCACATTCTTATAATAGATTTCCCCTTCTTCACTAATGGTCTCTTCATCTTTATAATAGATAAAATCTTTATCTTTATCAACTTTGTAATCAATTACTTCTTCATCTTTTTTATCTTTACCCATCTTGACATCTTTAATGGTGTAATTCATATAGAAGTAACCTCCAATAGCAAGACCAATCACAATTAGAACAAAGACAATAAAACCAAATTTATTTTTAAAATTTTCTTCCATAGCTCACCTACTTAACATATTCTTCTAAAACCGATTTTAATAATTCTTTAATTTCCGCTACTTGATTTTCGGTAAAATAAACATCGGGAGTAACATTTCCTTTATTTATGGATACCTCATCATAATACATTAAAACATTACCTTCTTTAACTACTAAAATAGTCGGAGCCATAATGTCACTTACACCTTCATCTAATGTAGGGGTATAAACTCCTAAGTTTTTGACTAAAGTTTCATAAGTGCCATTAGATTCATCCCGATCATTTAAAAAATTATAATAATAAATTTTATCAAGGCCTACTTCTTTGCCTACACTATCTAAATATTCAGCATAATAACTCGTCCATTTATTTTGGGGAAAACCAAATAAAATAACCCCACTTCTTCCATTAACAATATTTAAAACATCAATGGCATTAGCAAAAACATATAAATTATCTTGAGATACATTTTTATAAATATTACTGAATTTTAAAGCTTCTGTTAAAGAATTATTTTTAACTTCAATATTGCCAACCATTATAAATAAACCTATACAAATTATGTATAAGATAATATAGGTAATCATTTGCAATTTATTTTTAAATAATTTCTTTTTCATTATCCACCTAATATCATTATATCAAAAACTAGTATCCTAGTTAAGTGGTAATTAATTCTATTTGTAAAATAATTGTATTATAAAGGGGCGAAATCTTATATTTCTTCTCTTCTTTTTAAAACTCTTTTTCGAACCTCTTCGACACATATTTCACTATTATCGATATTGTCTACTTCGATAATTAATTCGGTAAAGAAATTATTTTCTTCTCTGGCCTCTTCGTCATCTACTTCAATATTTAAAGATGTATTAAATACCATATTTAAAATATTATTAAAAATATTAATTCCTTTTTCATATTCTTTAGGCATAGTCTCCTCTAGAGGTTTAATTATTTTTTCAAGTTCTTCTTTTAAAATTGTTAGTTTTAAATTGCTATCAATAATTTCTCTTAATTTTTGCGCATTTAATACACTATCTTCTTCAACAATTAAAGAAGATAAAACATGAGATAGTCCCATACTTAAAAAGTAAGGGGTTTTATATAATTTATAAATATATGAAGTTTCACTATTATCTTTGGCTTTTGTTAAAAGCTTTGCACTATATAAACGCTCACATTCATCTTCAACATTCTCATTTATAAGTAACTCTTCGGCATAGTGGGCTTGGTATACTTCTTTAGCCAAAATGATTATTTTTGCAGCTGAAAAGGCATATTCAATATTTTTAGAAGCAAAATACTTTAGGACTGTAAAAGCATAGCGAGCGTTATATTCATTTTTAGCTAAAACAATTAAATTGGCAGCTTCATATTGTTTATTTAACACCCGTAGATTTTCATTATTTAAAAGAAAATAAGCATAACGAGCATTAAAATTATTTAGAGCTCCACTAATAATACTAGCACTCATTATTAAATCATTAACATCGGTTATTTCTTTATCAATATATAAATTTTCAATATATTCAATACTATCTTTGGCACTTACATTAGCAATTATTTTCGCTAATTTTAAATGAATATTTAAATCATATAATTTTTTACTCGTAAGAGCATTTAAAGAACTCTTTAAAATAGTTTCATTCTCGGCCATCTTTAATATATTTAGACCTTCTAAAACAAATTTATTTTGGGCAGGACTATCTAAAATTAAATAATTATAAAAACATTTCTTTTGATAGTCTTTCGCATTAAGATAAATGTTTAAACAAGCTAATATATCTATTGAAGGTATGTTATTATCGGTTAAATTAGCCACGATTAAAAGGGCATCTTCGAAATTTTCATCTTCAACATTTGCTACTACCTCTAAGACATTTTCTTTGGCCTTTAAGAAATTTTCGACTATTTCTAAGGAAATATCAGCATTTTTTATTCTTTTTAATAAATTTTTAAAAACTGTTTTTTTCACTTTGAACACTTCTTTTCTTTACAAGCCTAATATTATAGTACAACTCTTTTTAAAGTACAAGAAAAAATAGTTTAAATTAATAAACTATTTATCACATTCTTCACAAATAACATTATTGTTTTTACTTACCATTAAATTACCACATTTTGGACAAACATCACCCGTTGGTTTATACCATGTGGCATAGTCACATTTAGGGTAACCAGAACACCCATAGAAGATTTTCCCTCTTTTAGTTCTTCTTTCTATAATATCTTTATGACACTTAGGACATTCGGCAACTTTTTTAACTTCTTTCTTTTCTTTTTCTTCCTTTTTAATGTATTTACATTTAGGATAGTTAGAACAAGCCACAAATTCGCCAAATTTACCTTTTCTTATAACGAGATCCCCACCACACTCGGGACAAGTCTCTCCCGTAGATACGGGGGCTTTTTTCTCCATATTCTTTAAAGCATCATCCATAATGGGCGCAAATTTATCATAAAATTCATGTAAAACTTTAATATTATCTTTTTTGGCCTCCGCAATGTCATCTAAATCTTTTTCCATGTTGGCCGTATATTTAACATTGATAATATCACTAAAATATTCTTGAAGTTTATCAGTTGTTTCCATACCCATTTCGGTTGGCACAAATTTCTTGTCTTCTACTTTAACATAATCATGGTCTTTAATAGTACTAATAATGGTTGCATATGTAGAAGGACGTCCAATACCTAAACTTTCTAACTCCTTAATTAAACTACTTTCCGTATAACGACTAGCTGGTTTGGTAAAGTGTTGGTATTTGTTGATTGAAGAAGCCACTACGACATTACTTTTATAATCCTTAAAGTTTGGTAAAATTTTATCTTCGGTATCTTCATATTCTTTATAAACTTTTAAATAACCATCAAAAGTTAAAACACTACCCGTTGTTTTAAATAAATAATCATTATTTTCAAAGATAACGGTCGTGGCTTTTACTTTCGCATCTGCCATTAGGGAAGCTAAACTTCTAATATAAATAAGTTTATATAATTTATATTCATCTTGACTTAGGTAAGCTTTAACACTATCAGGAGTTCTTAAAATACTTGTTGGTCTGATACCTTCATGGGCATCTTGCATATTATCGTTTGCCTTACCAACTTTGGCATAACCCACATAATTATCGCCATAAGTTTTTTTAATATAACTTTTGGTACTGCCAATAAATTCTTCCGAAATTCGAACACTATCGGTACGCATATATGTAATTAAACCAACTGTTTCATTGGCTAAATCGACTCCTTCATATAACTTTTGAGCAATCTTCATTGTTTTAGAGGCGGCAAAATTAAGTTTATTCGCAGCCATTTGTTGAAGGGTTGATGTTTTAAATACTTCTCTTGAGGCTTTCTTTTTATCTTTTTCCACTAAATCTTTAATCGTAAAAGAATTAGATAATTTACTTAAAATTTCATCGGCTTCAAGTTCGGTATTTATTTCAATATCTTTATCTTTGTATTTAAATAATTCAGCCGTATAATCTTTGAAATCAGCTTCAATAGTCCAATATTCTTTAGGAACAAAGGCAAGTATTTCTCTTTCTCTATCGACAATTAATTTTAAGGCTACTGATTGAACCCTTCCCGCACTTTTACCCCCGGTTTTATATTGCATTAGTTTACTTAAACGAAATCCTATAATTCTATCTAATATTCTTCTCGTCTCCGCGCCTTTAACTAAGTTCATATCAATCTTCGCATGTTCTTTAATACTTTTTAAAACAACATCTTTGGTAATTTCTCTAAACGTTACCCGGTCATATTTTTCTTCGGGAATACCTAATTCTTCTTTTAAATGCCAAGAAATAATTTCTCCTTCGCGGTCGGGGTCGGTCGCAAGATACACATGATCGGCCTCTTCCACTAATTTCTTTAAGGCCTTAACATCTTTATTCT
>CANRAA010000036.1 GCA_947628485.1 uncultured Bacilli bacterium
CTTTCTTTTTTTCGCTTTTTTAGGTTAATTTAATTTTTAAATTCTTGGTGGTTAGAAATTTAAAATTAACACATATATACCAACTTAGGTATAAATTCATATAAATACTTTACAAAATTCGACAGAAATGTCGAATTTTGTCATAATATTAGAAGTTTTGACAACAATTGTCGAACGTGTTGACTTTGATAAAAATATCTATAAAATATAGTCCTCGAAACGAGAAGTATTAGAAAATATTTCTCGTTTTTTAAAGAGAGGAAATTATATGAAACCAGAAATTGAAGAAGTAGACCAAATTCAAAAAATTGAAGAAAGTACAGAAAATTATAAAGATGCTTATAAATCAAAAAATCCTAAATTTTCTAAATTAGGTAATTGGTTAAAGAAACAATCTACAATGTTTAAAAATGAAGATATTATTAGATATGAAACTAAACCATCTTTTATAAGAGGAGAAATAATTAAAGTAAATTTTGGAGTTAATATGGGTTCAGAATTATCGGATATTCACTTTGCTATTGTTTTAAATAGTGATGATAATGAATATGTAGATAATATAACTGTTTTACCACTTTCTTCTAAAGATGGTTATAGAAGATTATTTTTAGGAAAACTTAAAGTATCTAATAATATAAATGGTAATAAAGGTTCTTATGGTTTAATTACTCAAGTAACTACAATAAGTAAAACTAAGATAATTAATAGAAGGAATAAGTTTTTTTGTAGTAAAGAAAAGATGGCTTTAATAAATGATGAATTGATAAAATATTTAACTAAATAAAAAAACGACTATTATATAAAATAATAGTCAAACGGTTTTTACAAACCCAGTCCGTATAGACTATATAAGTCTATACCCGCGGTAAAATGCTAGGCATAATACCGATACGCTCTAAGGCACAGTTGGGAGTTACAATACTGTAACTCACTAATTGGTTCACACGAACCCAGTACGTATAGATTATTTTAATCTATACTCTTGGTATAATTTATTATACCAATACGCCCGAAGGCACAGTCTAAGTTACATAATAGTAACTTAATTATTGGTTCAGATAGAACCCAGTCCATATAGATTATATATCTATATGCGTAGTAATATGTAAATACATATTACTGATACGTCCGCTATGGGACACAGTTTTAAGTTACTTTTTCGTAACTTCTAAACTAATTATACACTATATTTTAAGATAAAGCAACATTAATGTTACATTTTTTTATATAATAAGAAAGTCATACAAAAAAGTGAAATTGTGTCTTGACATTCATTTGTTTGTATAGTATAATTAAAATGTACCTAGGGAAAATAAAAAAATAAAAACAAGTACGGCAGCGACTGTCGGAAATATGGCCTGTGGAGGAGTAAAATCCAATAAAGCAGGAAAGATAAGCCGTGAGGCTTATCAAGGTGAAACGAAATAAATTTATTTATTGAGTTTTACTTTTGTTCTAAATTGTTGCTAAATTATGATAAATAATATATAATTTAAGACATACAAGTGATGACGGTGTGGAAAGCCCGAGCTATATAGTTAAGAGAGATTCTTCTTTAGAATAAGTAAGGTGGAACCGCGGAAAAAATTTTTCGTCCTTACAAATTTTAAAGAAGTTTTTTATTTTGAAGGAGGAAATTATGGAAGAAGAAAAGAAAAAAGTAACAATGGAAAATTTAGTTAATTATTCCAAACAATATGGTTTTATTTTTGCGGGAAGTGAAATATATGGAGGTTTGGCTAACTCTTGGGATTATGGACCTTTAGGAGCTCTTTTAAAGCAAAATATTAAAAATGCTTGGTGGCAAAAATTTATTAGAGAATGTCCTTATAACTATGGACTTGATAGTGCCATTTTAATGAACCCTAAAGTTTGGGTAGCATCTGGACATGTGGCTAATTTTGCGGACCCTCTAATTGATTGTAAGCATTGTAAAACTCGTCATAGAGCTGATAAACTAGTAGAAGATTTTACGCACGGGGAAATTACCGGGGATGGAATGAGTAATGAAGAATTAGTTAAAATCATTAAAGAAAAAGGTATTACTTGTCCTAAATGTGGTAGTAGTGAATTTACGGATATTCGGAAATTTAACTTATTATTTGAAACTAGTCAAGGTGTTACGGAAGATACAAAAAGTACCATCTATTTAAGGGGAGAAACTGCTCAAGGTATATTTGTAAACTTTAAAAATGTGGAAAGAAGTATGCGGGCGAAAATTCCTTTTGGAATAGGACAATATGGTAAGAGTTTCCGTAATGAAATTACACCAGGTAACTTTATCTTTAGAGTAAGAGAATTTGAACAAATGGAATTAGAGTTCTTCTGTAAACCAGGAACCGATTTAGAATGGTTTGGTTTTTGGAAAAATTATTGTATCGATTTCTTAAAGTTATTAGGATTAAAAGAAGAAAATTTAAGATATCGTGACCACTCTAAAGAAGAATTATCTTTCTATAGTAAAGCCACCACCGATATTGAATATAAATTTCCCTTTGGTTGGGGGGAACTTTGGGGTATTGCCGATCGAACGGATTATGATTTAGGAGTTCATGAAAAACATTCGGGTGCGGACCTTAAATATTTAGACCCCGAAACGCATGAAAAATACTTACCTTATGTAATTGAACCATCTGTGGGAGTTGAAAGATTAATTTTAACTCTACTTTGTGATAGTTATACCGAAGAGTTAGTTGAAAATGGAGACACTCGTTTAGTTTTAAAAATTCATCCTGCTTTAGCTCCGATTAAAGCAACCGTTTTACCTTTAGTTAAAAAACTTCATAGTGAAAAAGCCAATGATATTTATACAAAACTTTGTGAACATTTTACTTGTAGTTATGATGATGCGGGAAGTATTGGGAAAAGATATAGAAGATGTGATGCTGTTGGTACACCATTTACCATAACTGTTGATGATAATACTTTAAATGACGATACCGTAACCATTCGAAATAGAGATACTATGGAACAAATAACATTAAAAGTTTCGGAAGTAAAAGATTATATTGAAAGTAAAATAGTATTGTAAAAATTTTATTTATTTGATAAAATAAAATAGAAATAGAATAATGGAGGATAGGTATGGCATTTAATAAAATTAAAAATTGGTTAAAAGATGATGAAGACAAAGAAGAATTTGAAGGCGAAGAAGAATATTATGCCATTTCAGAAGCTGATGCCTTGAAAGATGCGGATAAAGCCGGCAATAAGATGATTCTTTTAGAACCTCGTTCATTTTCGGAAGCTCAAGCCATTGCGGATCATTTAAAAAATCGCAATAGTGTTGTTGTTAATTTAAAAAGAGTAACATCTGCCCAAGCCAAAAGAATAATAGATTTCTTAAGCGGATGTATTTATGCCATAGGGGGAAATATGCAAAAGATTGGTGTGGGAATTTACTTATGCACACCAAAAAATGTAAATGTTCAAGGCAAAATAACTGATGATAGTGAGAAAGTTAAAAATGCCAGTGAAGAAGAACTAGAGTGGTAAAAGAGTTGATATAAAATATGAAAAAATTCACTAGTAGTATACCGGGCTATAATAAAAGTGAAGTTAATTCTTTTGTAGGACAAGTAACTCAAGAATATGAAAGTATGTTAAATAATTTAAAACAAAAAGATTTAGATATCGAAGCCTTAAAAAAAGAATTAGCCCACTATAAAGAATTAGAAGGCACTTTAAATAGAGCTATTTTAATCGCGGAAGAATCTTCCCATAATATTAAGAAGAATGCTTTTGAAGAAGCTAAATTAGTAGTGGAAAATGCAAGGAAGAATGCCTCAAGAATAGTGAATAATGCTTTAATTAAAGCCGAAAAAGTTGACCAAGAAGCCCAAGATTTAAAAAGATATATCGAAAGATATAAAGGAAAATATAAAAGACTACTAGAAGAAGAATTAGAGGCAGTAGAAAAATTAGATGTATTTGATTAAGTATAGAAAAATCTATACTTTTTTCTTTACTAAAAGGTTAATTAATAGTATACTTTTATTAGAATATAATTGTATGGAGGTTACATGAAGACGAGAATTATAAGTGCTATTATTGCATTACTCATATTTATTCCTTTGATTTGGCTTGGAAGTTATCCATTTGCGATTGCGATGGGTGTTTTAAGTATTTTAGGCTATAAGGAAATGATGGATTTAAAAGAAAGTAAAGAGAGTATTCCCGATGGAATAAAAATATTAGGACTTTTATGTGTTTTATATTTAGTTTTAGGTAACTATGGAAGTTATTCTTTAGAGTATTCTGTTAGTTTACCAAGACTTTTACTTCCTTTTGTTTTATTATTAATTCCCGTTGTATTTTATAGAAAAGATGAGTATTTAACTAAAAATGCTTTTACAACTTTAGGAATAGTTTATTTAATAGGGATATTTTTTAATTTATTAATTGCGGTCAGAAGTGTTAATATTAGCCTACTTATCTATTTATTAAGTGTTACTATTTTAACTGATACATTCGCTTATGCGATTGGTAAATTAATTGGGAAAAATAAAATGTGCCCTAAAATTAGTCCGCATAAGACTTGGGAAGGATTCTTTGGGGGACTTATTGGGGGTTCTCTAGGTGGTTTAATTGTTTATGGTAACTTACTTGGACCAATTTCTTTAAAAGTAGTATTCGTAACTATTGTCTTATCTTTAGTTGGGCAAATTGGAGATTTATTCTATAGTAAAATTAAAAGAGAAAATAAAATCAAAGATTTTTCCAATATTATGCCAGGACATGGTGGTGTTCTTGATAGAGTAGATAGTCTATCATTTGTGGTATTTGCCTATGTCATATTATATTGGTTAATCTAAAAGGAGGATAATTTATGTGGTTTTTAACATTAATATTATTTATATTTATTTTAGGAGTTATCGTTTTAGTTCATGAATTAGGGCACTTCCTATGGGCTAAGGCTTTTGGCGTTCATATTTATGAATTTTCCATTGGAATGGGACCGGTTATTCATTCTTGGAAAGGTAAAAAAGATAAAGTAACTTATAATTTAAGAGCTCTTCCAATTGGCGGATTTGTATCTATGGCTGGAGAGGTTTATGAAGATGATAAAAAAATTCCTAAAAGCAAAAGTTTATGTAACAAACCAATTTGGCAAAGAGTAATTGTTATGCTTGCCGGAGTTACCAATAACTTTATTATGGCTATACTTTTATTTTTTGTAATTTCTCTTATTTGGGGAAGCACTTCATTAGAACCTAAGATTTTAAAATTAGAAGATAATTATCCTATGCAAGAAGCTGGGATTGTTCCGGGGGACACCATTGTAGCTATTAATAATCATAAAGTAAATACTTGGGATGAAGCTCAAATTATCTTATATTATAAAAATAAAAATGATTATACCGATTTTCAAATAAAACATGAAGATGGTAAAGTGGAAAATTATAAAATTACGCCAGTGGAAGAAAAAGATAAAGATGGAAATGCTAGACTTGTTTATGGTGTTACGGTTAATCAAGAAGAAACGCATGGTTTTTTAAATAAAGTTAAATATACCTTTGAAAAATTTTGGTCTATTGTTGTATCAATGTGGTTAACGATTGTTGGACTTGTTACTGGTAAAATTTCGATTGGGGCTTTAAGTGGACCAGTTGGTATTTATTCTGTTGTTGGCGAAAGTGCCAAAGCTGGAATTTATTCCCTTGTCTATTTAGTGGCTTACCTAAGTATTAATGTCGGCGTAATTAATATTATTCCAATCCCGGCCTTTGATGGTGGAAGAGTTTTATTCTTAATTATTGAAAAGATTAAAGGAAGTCCAATTAATGAAAAAATAGAAAGTTGGTTCATTAATATAACATTTATATTATTAATGCTTTTAATTGTCGTTGTTACGATTAATGATATAATTAGATTATTTTAAGTAAGCATTTGCTTACTTTTTCTGTAGGTGGATTATGAAAGAAGATTTAAGAAAAGAATATTTAAGTATTCGGAAAGGAATAGATAATAAAAAGTTAAAAGATAAGGAAATATTTAATAAGGTTATAAATAATTTAAAAGTTAATAAAACTCATAAAATATTAATTTATGTATCTTTAGAAGATGAAGTAGATACTCTTAATTTAATTAAATATTTTTTAGATAATTCTTACATTGTGGGTGTACCTAAAGTAGATAAAAATATAATGGAATTTCATTATCTAAATAGTTTAGAAGAATTAAAGATAGGTTACAAAGGTATTTTAGAACCACAAAATACCAAAGTAATTACTAATTTTCAAGATTTTGTTTGTCTTTCTCCGGGAATTTGTTTTGATAAACTGGGTTATCGAATTGGTTATGGTAAAGGATACTACGATAAATTTTTTAGTAAATATCAAGTCTATAAAATAGGTCTTTGTTATAAAGAATTAGTAATTGATAATGTATACCATAATAATTTAGATATAAAAGTTGATGAAATAATTACGGATTAAATGTACAAAATTACAAATATAATAGTCTAATTTAAAAAATAATGGTATAATAAGGTTGTTCTTGTAGCTCAGTTGGATAGAGCGTATGCCTCCGACGCATAAGGCCGAGGGTTCGAATCCCTCCAAGAACACCATTTTTATGAGGTGAAACAATGAAAATATTAAAAAACATTGCCTTAGTAATTTTAGTCATTGCCTTATTTTTAGAAAGTTTTAGTTTAATAACTTTATTTACGATTAAACATACCGTTTCTAAAGATAGTATTAAAGATATGATTGTAAGTACCGATGTGGAAAAAATAATTAAAGAAAATCCAGAACTTGAAAGTTCTCTAAAGGACTCTTTAAAAGAAGTTTATGATACCTTAGAAGAACTTAATATTAATGAAGATATTGTTTTAAAAGTCTTAAATTCTTCCGAGGTAAAAGGTTTAGTGGGAGATGTTACCGGTAAAGTAGCCGAGTATTTCTTAGAAGGTAAAGACCAAAAACTAATTGATGCCGATAATATAACTTCTATTATTGGGGGAGTAATGGATGATATTAATGAAACTAAATTATATAATTTTACGGAAAAAGAAAAGAATGATATTTTAGATAGTATTAAAAAAGGTATTGAAGATAATGAAGAATTTCTTCCCGATACCAGCATTTTAGAAGATACTTTAACTGAAGAAGAACAACAAGATTTAGAAGTAGTCAGATTTATCTTTGGTGGAGAATTATTTACCTACATTTTAATTGATAGTTTAATTACCTTTGGTTTAATTGTTGTTTTATCCTTAAAGAAAGCCAAATGGGTAAAGATTACATCATCTACTATTTTAGCTTCAGGTACTCTTATGGTTATTTTGATGCTTGCCTTACTTGTTGGAACCAAACTAATAGGAACAGAATATAGTTATGTTGTTGATATTATTAAAATGATGCCAATATTTGGTTTAAAAGTAGCCATTGTAATTATCATTTTAATGATTGCTATTCTTATTATTTATCATTTAATTAACAAACATAAAAATATTACTAATAATAATTAAAATAACTTCAATAGTTATTTTTTTTTTGGTATAATTAGTATGAGGTTAGATATGGAATATTTAGACAGTTTAAATAAAGAACAAAAAGAAGCAGTTATGCATATTGATGGCCCATGTCTAGTAGTAGCGGGGGCTGGTTCTGGTAAGACTAAAGTTCTTACGACCAGAATTGCTTATCTTATTGATAAAGGTATTTATAGTAGTCATATTTTAGCGATTACTTTTACAAATAAAGCTGCGAAGGAAATGAAAGAAAGAGTTGGAAAACTGACTTCAAATAGTTATGCTTTTGTAGGGACTTTCCATTCTTTTGGTTTAAGGATAATTAAAGAAAATTATGAGGTAATGGGCTTAAAGAAAAATTTTACTATCATCGATTCAGATGATGTTTTAACCATTATTAAAAAAGTAATGAAAGAAAAAGGAATGGATATAAGAGAAATATCGCCATCTTATATCAGAAATAGAATAAGTTTTATTAAAAATGAAATGTTAAGTGAAAGGGACATCGCTAAATATTTTTTAAGTGATATTGAAAAGAAGGCCGCCGAGGTTTATTTTGAATATGAAAAAACTTTAAGAAAAAATAATGTTATTGATTTTGATGATTTATTAAAATTACCGGTAGAATTATTTCAAGCCCACGAAGATATTTTAGATTTATATCAAGAAAAATATCAATATATTTTAGTTGACGAATATCAAGATACTAATGAAGTGCAATATAAAATGATTAAACTTTTAGCCAGTAAATATCGAAATATCTTTGTTGTTGGAGATCAAAACCAAGCCATTTATGGTTTTAGACAAGCTAATTATAAAAATATTTTAAATTTTGAAAAAGATTATCCGGATGCCGAAGTGTATGTTTTAAATCAAAATTATCGGAGTACAACTACCATTTTAAACGCGGCCAATTCGGTTATTAAAAACAATGTGGAAAGAAAAGAAGTTAATTTATTTAGTGAACTTGGGGAAGGTGTTAAGGTTAAGTATTTAAAATGTAAAACGGGTTTAGATGAAGCAAATTTAATTATTAAAGAAATAGATAATTTACTTTCTCTAGGCTATCAAAAGAAAGATATAGCTATCTTTTACAGAACTAATGCCCAATCGCGGATTTATGAAGAAGCCTTAATTAAGAATGGTTTACCTTATAAAGTAGTAGGTAGTTTTTACTTCTATAAAAGAAAAGAAATTAAGGATTTAATTAGTTATTTAAAATTAATTGCGAATACCGATGATGATGTTTCGCTTTTAAGAGTTATTAATGAACCAAAAAGAGGCATTGGGGCTAAATCAATTGAAGGTTTATCAGGTAAAGCGAGAAGAGAAGGCACTTCTATTTTTGAGGCCATTGTTGGTGGTAAAGAACAAGATTTTAAAAATATGATTTTAGATATCCAAAAAGAAAGTGAGAATTTATCTTTAACGGAATTAATCGATTTAGTTTTAGAAAAAAGTAAAATGAAAGAAGAGTTAGAGAAAGTTCATACTTTAGAAGCTGACATTAGACTGGAAAACTTAATGGAATTTAGAAGTATTACCGAAAACTATCAAAATGTTACGGGGAGTGTTAATTTACAAGATTTCTTAGAGGAAGTAAGTTTAATCGCCGATATTACGGAACATAAAGAAGAAAATGATGAAATAACTTTAATGACTTTTCATTCTGCTAAAGGGTTAGAGTTTAAAGTTGTCTTTATGGTAGGCATGGAAGATGGAATTATGCCGCACATGAATGCTTTTGATGAAAAAAATGGGATTGAAGAAGAAAGAAGACTTTGCTATGTGGGAATAACGAGAGCCAAAGAAAGATTATATCTAACTAATGCCAAAGTGAGAATGCTTTATGGTAAAGAAATGTTTAATGTTCCATCACGCTTTATTGGGGAAATTGATCCTAAATATTTAGAAGTAAGTGGCGAAGAAGAAAAGATAAATAAAGAAAGTTATTATACCGAAAATAGTGAAGAATGTGATTATAAAAGTGGAGATGTTGTTACGCATTTAACCTATGGAAGAGGTGTCGTCATATCTGTTGATGACCGTTTTGTCAGTGTGGCCTTTAATAAACAATATGGCATTAGAAAATTCTTAAAAAATTATAAAGGACTAAAGAAGGGATAAAAAGATGAAAAAAGATTTAACATTATTAGTATTAGCGGCCGGGATGGGTAGTCGTTTTGGTGGTTTAAAGCAAATTGAACCGGTGGGACCCAATGGCGAATTTATCATTGATTATAGTATTAAAGATGCCATTATCGCTGGCTTTAATAAAGTGGTTTTTGTGATTAAGGAAGAAAACTATGAAATATTTAAAAATACGATTGGTAAACATATTGAAGATAAAATTAAAGTGGAATATGTTTTTCAAGATAATCAAAATGTCCCTGAGGGTATAAATATTCCTAAAGATAGAGTAAAACCTTTAGGAACCGCCCATGCCTTGTATTCCGCTAAAGATGTGATAAAAGAAAATTTTGCCATTATTAATGCCGATGATTTATATGGAAGAGAAGGGCTTATGGAAGCCGCTAATTATTTATTAAATTGCGTGAGTGACGAATACGCTTTAATTGGCTATAAAGTAGGTAATACTTTAAGTGAAAATGGTTCTGTTAAAAGAGGAGTAGTTTTTGCTAGTAATGGCTACTTAGATAAATTAGTGGAAAGTGAAGTATATCTTCAAGATGATAAAATTATGGCGAGACCATTAGATAAGGAAGAAACTTTCGAAATAAACTTTGATACTTTAGTATCGATGAATTTATTTTGTTTAACACCTAAAATATTTACTTATTTAGAAGAAAATATTAAAGAATTTTTCTTAAATAATGATTTAAACACTACCGAGTGGTTGGCACCTAATGTGGTATTTGCCAGTGCTAAAGAGTTGAATAAAAAAGTTAAAGTAATAAAAACTAATAGTAAGCATTATGGTATTACTTATAAAGAAGATTTAGATAGTTTAAAAAAAGGTATTCAAAAAGAAATAGATGCGGGTACTTATAAAAAAGATTTGTGGGGATGAAAATGAAAGAAAAAGAGAGAATAAAAGAACTTGTTGATTTATTAAATCAAGCGAATTATAAATACTTTGTTTTAGATAATCCCGAAATAACGGACCAAGAATATGATAAATATTTAAGAGAACTTATTAATTTAGAAGAAAAGTATCCCGAATATATTTTACCGGATAGTCCAAGCAAAAGAGTAGGTGGCGAAGTTTTAGATAAGTTTTCCAAAATTACTCATAAAATCCCGATGCTTAGTTTAGGTAATGTCTTTAATGAAGATGAGGTAAGAGATTTTGATGCCAGAATTAAAAAAATGGGTATTAATCCCGAATATGTTTGTGAACTTAAAATTGATGGTTTATCGGTATCTTTAATTTATGAAAAAGGTATTTTAAAAAGTGGAGCAACAAGAGGTGATGGTACTGTTGGGGAAGATATTACCCATAATGTTAAAACAATCAAAGTAATTCCTTTAAAGTTAAAAGAGCCTGTCGATATTGAAGTTCGAGGCGAAATATATATGGACAAAAAAACTTTAGAGAAATTAAATCAAGAAAGAGAAATAGAAGGACTTCCTATTTTACAAAATGTGAGAAATGCCGCCGCCGGTAGTGTTAGACAATTAGATTCCAAAGTGGCTGCGAAAAGAAACTTAAATAACTGGATTTATCATTTACCTAATCCTTTGGATTATGGTATTACGACCCATATGGAAGCCTTAGATTACATGAAAAAATTAGGCTTTAAAGTAAATCCTAATAATAGACTTGTTAAAAATATTGATGAAGTAATTGATTTTATAAAGGAATATACCGAAAAAAGAGATACACTTCCTTATGAGATTGATGGAATAGTTATTAAAGTTAATAATATTTATGAACAACAAGAACTGGGATTTACCGCCAAATACCCAAGATGGGCCACCGCTTATAAATTTGTGGCTAGTGAAGTTTTGACTAAACTTAATGATATAATTTTTACAGTGGGAAGAACGGGAAAGATTACCCCCAATGCGATGCTTGATCCAGTTTTAATTATGGGCTCAACCATTAGAAAAGCCACCCTTCATAACGAAGATTATGTTAATAGTTTAGACCTTATGATTGGAGATATTGTAAGTGTTCATAAAGCTGGCGATGTTATTCCAGAAGTAACAGGTAGTATTAAAGAAAGAAGAGTCGGCATCGAAAAACCATTTGTTATGATTAGTGAATGTCCTATTTGTCACACTAAACTTATTAAAAAAGAAGGCCAAGTTGATTATTATTGTCCAAATGATAAATGTCCGGCTAGGGGCATTGAGGCTTTAATCCATTTTGCTTCTAGAGACGCTATGAATATTGATGGTTTAGGAGATGAAATAATTGAGGATTTCTTTAATGAAGGATTTTTATCTTCTATTACCGATTTTTATCATTTAAAAGAACATGAAGAAGATATTTTAACTTTAGAAGGCTTTGGTAAAAAGAGTTTAGAAAATATTTTAAATGCTGTTGAAAATAGTAAAAATAATAGTTTAGAAAAATTATTATTTGGTTTAGGCATAAGTGGTGTAGGTAGTAAGACAGCTAAACTTTTAGCTAGTTATTATGAAAATATTGATAACTTAATGAATGCTTCGGTTGAAGAATTATTAACTATTAAAGATATTGGGGATATTCTTGCTCAAAGTATTTATGATTATTTTAAAGAAAATCGAAACCTTATTGATAAATTAAAAATGTTAGGTATCAATATGGAATATCATGGGGTAAAAAAGAAAACTAATGAATTTATTACGAATAAAAAATTTGTAATGACAGGGGCAATTTCCTTTATGTCTCGAGATGAAATAAAAAGTTTAATTGAAGAGTATAGTGGTACTTTCTCTGAAAGTGTTAGTAAAAAGACTGATGTTGTTATAGTGGGAACTGACCCCGGTAGTAAATATGATAAAGCAAGAGAACTAGGTATTACTATTTGGAACGAAGAACAATTTAAAAGTGTTATAGATAAATTAAAAGAAGGCTAGTAACCTTCTTTTGTCATTTTAAAGGTTAGAGTAAGTTCTCTAACCATCTTTTTTAGTTGCCACATATAGGGCTGGCTTCACCCGACTTTTTTAGTTGCCATATATAGGGCTGGCTTCACCCACTTTTTTAACTACATAAGTAGCATATTTATTATATGCAATTTTTACATAAATATTTCACTTATGTGTAGATAATATACCACAAATAAGAGAAAATGTCTAATATTTTAATAAATAGATTAAATAAAATTGAAAGTGCCCGATTTTTTAGGGATGAGCAATAAGTCATTAAAACAGCTTAATAATCCTTCCC
>CANRAA010000037.1 GCA_947628485.1 uncultured Bacilli bacterium
ATAGAAAGGAAAGAGGAAAAAAATGAAAAATTTAAAAATGTTTGCAATTGCTGTTATGGCATTCGCTGTAATGGCTACAGGTGTTCATGCTACTGAAGCAGAGTTAAAAGACAAATTAGGTTGTACTAGTTCTACTTGTAAATTAACAGCTGGTAAAACACTTGATAGTAATGATTCTTCTGATGGTTATGTTGTTAGTGATAATTTAATTATTGAAACTGCTACTGGTACAGCAAATAAAGTTGTTTTAAGTGAAACACTTACAATAAAAGCAGGAAAGAAATTAACTATCAAAGGAGGAAACCTTGAATTAAAATCAGGAGCTGCAATTACTATTGAAGCAGGAGCTCAATTAATTATTAAGGATGCTCCAAAAGATGTTAATGCTGAAAAGGCTGCTGTAATAACACATGATGGAGCTAGCATTAATGTTCTAACTGGTGGTAAATTATCAGTAGTTGATAATAATCAAAAAGGTTTTGTTGGTTATGATGAAAGTAGTGATAGTGCAAACTTATTTGCTATTACATTAACTAATGGCGATATGGAAGTTAGCAGAAATGGAAGTAATGCCATGAATGGTAGTACTAAAATTACTGCAACTGGTGCAACTATTACTGCATCAAACAATGGTGAAGGAGGCTTAAATGCTGAATTACATTTATCAAGCGCTTCAAATATTGTTGCTAAAGGTAATGGTTTATCTGGTGTAACAATTGCTAATGGTTCTGAAATTGGTACCGGATGTACTGTTGAAGCAACTGGAAACTTAACAAAAACTGATGATAAATATATTGCTGATAGATCAGACGTATCAATCGTTGGAACTGTTGCATTAGAAGGTACTATTACTGCTGATACTATTGGTAATGAAAAAGTTACTTGGGATACAAATCGTGCTTTAATAGGTACTGTTAGAAACGGAGAAGTAGAATTAAAAAATAATGCTAAAGTCGATGTTAAAACAGTAAAAGCACTTTGTGATACAAGCAATGCTCATGAAGGTCAAACAATAACTTGTGATGCTGATAATCAAAAAAAACCAGATTTTTCTGGATTAGGAGTTGTAATTGAAGGACCAACTGCAACTACATATGGAGCTGCAAAAGTTAGTTTAACTTCTGCTGTTACAAAGGTTATTATCGATGATGAAAATGCTCAAGTAACTGTAGCTGAAGGTACTGAAGTTGAAAATAAAACAGCTAATACTATTAGAGTATTTACTGCTGATGGTAAATATGTAGAAGTTGAGTCAGAAAAAACTGTTCAAATTGGAGAACCTGCTCCAGTTGAACCTACTCCAGGAGAAGGACAAACTGGTTCTGAAGGAGAAGGTTCAGGAAACCAAGGACCTACAGATAATGTAAAGAATCCAGAAACTAATGATAATATCTTAGTATATGCTGGTTTAGGACTAGTAAGTCTTGCCTCTGTTGCTTTTACAGCAAGAAAAAGAGAAGACTAATAAGTTAAGTTACCTAATTTTGTTAAATAAATTGTTTAAATAGAAATTTAGGGACTCGCAAACACCCTAAAATTCATTCTCACAAACCTTTCCACATAACTTGTGGTAATTGTAAAACAATTATTAACAAATTGGTATAAATGAAACATACTATTTCGGTAGTATGTTTTTTAGTACAGCTTGATAAAGTATCGAATTTGATATATAATATTGTTGTGATATGTAAAGGTGGTCTAAAATGAATTGGTTAAAGAAAATATTCGGTATTAAGAAAGATGTAGAGTATGAAAGTGAAGCTGACTTAGAACGAGTGAAATGGACTAGAAAAGATTCAAGTCAAGTAGATAAAGATATGCCTAAATGGCTAGTTAAATTTTTTGAAGAAAATAAAATGAAGAAAGAAATAGCAAAATTTAAAATTTAAAACTATTTCTTTTTTAATTGGCGTTTTTTAATCAAAAAACAAATTAAATATAACTTGAAGTGCCAAACTGGCACCTCAAGTTAAGAAAAATAATTTTATAGTTCAAAATATTTTCAAGGTCACAATTTGTGACCTTAATATAAGTAAATAAAATAACCTAAAATCACATATAAAACTTGAAGTTTCAAAATTAAACTTCAAGTTAAAAAAGTTAATTTAAAATTATAGATAATTCTAAGGTCGAATATTTCGACCTTAGAGAAGTAATAGTAGTTAATATATTTAAATTTATTTTTCAATTTTAATATGACGCCAAAAATATAAAATTATTAGCGTATTATAAAAATTCTAAAGTTCCATTTTGGAACCTTAGAAATAAAATTAGTTATGTAAATTTTTTCTTTAAGTTTAGAATTAATCCTTTGAGGTCCCGATTTGGGACCTACAACAAATAAAAGTGTTATTTACAAGAATGTTACAAAAAGTTATTGACAAATAATAGTTCGCGTAATATACTTGATATAAAGTTGTAAGCATAGAGAGGAGATTAACAATAGTGAATAACTTAATAGTAAATGAAAATGAAATAACAAATAAGATTTATGAAATAAGGGGAGTTCAAGTAATGCTTGATAGTGATTTGGCAAAACTTTATAATTGTGCCAATGGAACAAAAACTATTAATCAAGCAGTTAAAAGGCATATTGATAGATTTCCAAATGATTTTTATTTTCAGTTAACCAAAGATGAATATGATAACATTTCAAGGTCCCAAGTTGGGACCTTGAAAGAAAATAACAAAAGAGGTCATAATCTTAAATATTTGCCTTATGCTTTTACTGAAGAGGGTGTATCAATGTTATCAACCATACTACGTACTGATATCGCTTCTAAAGTAAGTGTGATAATAATGAAGGCCTTTGTTATAATGCGCCATTTTATATCAAATAGTTTATATGAGCAAAGATATATAAACAATCAAGTGTTAAAGAATACTGAAGATATAAAGATGTTAAAAGAGTCTTTTGATAGTTTTAAAGAAAATAAAAAAGTAAATGAAATATATTATGATGGCCAAATATGGGATGCTTATTCTAAAATTCAAGATATATTTAAACTAGCTAAAAACAAATTAATTATAATAGATGGTTATGCCGATAATAGTGTTTTAGACATAATTAAAAGATTAGATAACATTGATGTTGTAATAATAACTAAATCAAATAATTTATTAACTTTACAAGATATAGAGAAATATGACAAACAATATCATAATTTAAAAGTAATATTTAATAATAGTTTTCATGATAGGTATTTTATATTAGATGGTAAAACAATTTATCATTGTGGTTCTTCTATAAATAGAATTGGTTATAAAACATTCAGTATAAATCTAATTAATGATAAAGAAATAACAGATTATTTCTTAGGAAAAGTAAAAAATGTAATAAAAAATAAAAATTAGCACTCATATATTGACAAGTGCTAAATATAATATTATAATAGGATTAGCAATTCTGGAATGGGACTGCTAAAAAGGTGGTGATGAAGATGGATGAAAGAAAGAAAGCTCTACTTAAAGAAATAGTGGAAAATTATGTTAAAACAGTAAAACCAGTTGGTAGTAATTCTCTATGTAAGAAGTTAAAATGTTCGAGTGCCACAATTAGAAATGAAATGGCGGTCTTAGAGAATATGGGCTATATAGAGAAGAACCATATCTCAAGCGGTCGAATACCTAGTGAACTTGGTTATAAATACTATGTAGAACATTTAATGGAACCTAAAGATTTAACGGGAGAAGATATGTTAAAATTACAAACTATATTTTCAAATCATGAACTAAAGGTGAGTGATGCCGTTACAAGATGTTTAGAGATTATTAGTGATTTAACTAATTATACATCAGTAGTCTTAGGTAGAAGTAGTAGTGATAATTTATTAAGACAATTAAATATTATAGCCTTAGATAATCAAAAGATAGTGGCTATAGTTTGTACGGATAAAGGAATTGTCGAAAATAAAGAATTTAGTTTACCAGAAGATATTGATGTCGTCGAAATTGTCAAAATAGGTGAAATGGTTAATAAAATGTTAGTGGGCACACCAATTAATAAGGTGGCGGAAAAATTAGAATTTGAAATAAAGCCTATTATTGCCAAAAGAGTTAAAGATTATGAAACGGTTTACAATATTTTCTATGATGCTTTCAATGATTTTCTTCTTCATAACACGAATATTCATGTTTCGGGAAGAGTAAATTTACTTAAAGAACCGGAATATGATAATACCACGAGTATTAAAAGAATTGCCTCTAAATTAGAGGATGATGCTTTTAAACAAATGGTTAATGATACGCCAGGTGGTGATGATTTACAGATTTATATTGGTAAAGACAGTAAATTTGATGATAATGTTACGGTAATTAAGAAAAAATATAAATCTAATGGTGAAGAAGGAACCATTGCCATTATTGGACCAAAGAGAATGGAATACGAAAGAGTCGTATCACTTCTTAACTATATGGTAGATAGAATTGAGGGAAAAGATGAATAACGAAGAAATTAAAGAAGAAGTAAAGTGTGAAAAAAAAGAAGAGAAAAAGAAAGAACATAAAAAAGAAAATAAAGAAATATTAAAATTACAAGAAGAAAAAATGTTATTGAATGATAAACTCTTACGTATTAGTGCGGAAATGCAAAACATGAAAAAAAGATTTGAAGATGACCTTGCTAAAAGTTATAAATATGGTGGTGAAGATGTCATCGTCAAAATGTTACCCATAATAGATAATTTTGAAAGAGCCATTAAACTTGATGATAGTAATTTATCTGATGAACTTTCAAAATTCCTAGAGGGCTTTAAAATGATTTATGGTAATTTAGTTAACATTTTAAATAGCTTGGATGTTAAAGAAATAGATTGCTATAAAAAAGAATTTGATCCTAGTTGTATGGAAGCAGTACTAACAAGTCATGAAGAAGGAATAGCACCAGGTGTAGTTATTGATATCATGCAAAAAGGATATACTTATAAAGATAAAGTTATTAGAGTCGCTATGGTAAAAGTTAGCGAATAAAATTAAAAATACTCTTAAATTTAATAGAAAGAAAGGAATGATTAATAATGAGTAAAATTATAGGTATCGATTTAGGTACAACCAATAGTTGTGTTGCTGTTCTAGAAGGTGGCGAACCTAAAGTTATTCCTAATAGTGAAGGAAATAGAACAACACCATCTGTTGTGGCCTTTAAAGGGGATGAAGAACTAGTTGGAGAAACTGCCAAAAGACAAGCGGTAACCAATGTTAAAAATACGATTTCTTCAATTAAAAGAAAGATGGGTACTAGTGAAAAAGTAGAAGCTAATGGTAAGAAATATACACCTGAAGAAATTAGTGCTAAAATTTTAGGTAAATTAAAAAGTGATGCCGAAAGTTATTTAGGCGAAAAAGTTACAAAAGCTGTTATTACTGTTCCGGCATACTTCAATGATGCGGAAAGACAAGCAACCAAAAATGCTGGTAAGATTGCTGGATTAGAAGTCGAAAGAATTATCAATGAACCAACAGCAGCGGCTTTAGCATATGGCCTTGATAAACAAGATAAACTTCAAACTATCTTAGTATATGACCTTGGTGGAGGTACATTCGATGTATCTATTCTTGAGTTAGGTGATGGAGTTTTTGAAGTTAAATCAACAAGTGGTAATAACCGTCTTGGTGGAGATGACTTTGACGCGCGAATTAGCGATTATTTAGTTAGCGAATTTAAGAAGGAACATGGTGTAGATTTATCTAAAGATAAAATGGCTATGCAAAGAATTAAAGATGCTGCTGAAAAAGCTAAAAAAGATTTATCTGGTATGACTACTGCGCAAATAAGTCTTCCATTTGTGGCTCAAAGTGATGAAGGACCATTACACTTAGAAATGTCTTTAACAAAGGCTAAATTTGAAGATTTATGTCGTGATTTATTTGATTCAACTCTTGAACCAGTAAGAAAGGCTTTAAAAGATGCCAAACTTACGACTAAAGATATTGATAAAGTTATCTTAGTTGGTGGTTCTACTCGTATTCCTTACATTCAAGAATTAGTTAAAAAGGAATTAGGACAAGAACCAAATAAAGGGGTTAACCCAGACGAAGTAGTAGCTATGGGTGCTGCTATTCAAGGTGGTGTTTTAACCGGGGAAGTTGACGATATCGTTTTACTTGATGTAACTCCACTTTCTCTTGGTATTGAAACATTAGGTAATGTTATGACCGTATTAATTCCAAGAAATACGACTATTCCAACAAGTAAGAGTCAAGTATTTAGTACGGCTACCGATAATCAACCCGCTGTAGACATACACGTTTTACAAGGTGAAAGACCAATGGCCTATGACAATAAAACCCTTGGAAACTTCCAACTTACGAATATTCCACCTGCTAAAAGAGGTATTCCACAAATTGAAGTTACCTTTGATATTGATGCCAATGGTATTGTTAATGTTAAAGCTAAAGATTTAGGAACTGGTAAAGAACAATCTATAACGATTACTTCAAGTACTAATTTAAGTGATGAAGAAATTGATAAAATGATGAAAGAAGCCGAAGCTAATAAAGAAGCGGATGAAAAGAGAAAAGAAGAAGCTGAAGTTAGAAATAATGCCGATTCTATGATTTTCCAAACGGAAAAGGCTTTAGAAGATTTAGGTGATAAAGTGGATGCTTCTTCAAAAGAAAAAGCGGAAGATCTAGTTAAAGAATTAAAGACGGAACTAGAAGGTAGCGACATCGATAAGATTAAAGAAAAAACCGAAGAATTATCTAAAACAGCAATGGATTTAGCGGCTAAAGTATATCAAAGTGCTTCTCAAAGTCAAGCAGCTAGTGAAGAGACAAATGAAAACTCTAAAGAAAAGAAAAAAGATGACGTTGAAGAAGCCACATTTGAAGAAAAATAAAAGGTTTGTTAGGTTCTAAGAATTCTTAGAGCCTAACTTTTAAGTTTAGAAAGGTAAGTCTTATGGGAAAGAAAAGATGCGATTATAAAAATGAATATAAATGGAACACCAGTGATTTATTTAAAAGTGCTGATGCGGCTTTAAAAGAAATAGATAGTTTAAGTAAAGAAATCGATAAAATATCGAAATATGAAGGACATATTTTAGATAGTGCCTCTAGTTTAGAGGAATTATTAACTTTTGATACGGATTTAGAAAAAAGATTAGAAAGAGTATTTATTTATGGACATTTAAATAATGATGCCGATACAAAAGATGTAAATAGTCAAATGTTATTTGGCAAAGCTCGTAATGTTTATAGTAAATATTTAGAAAAATCAGCTTTTATAATCCCGGAATTATTAGAAAGTGATTATAATAAAGTTTTAGAATACATAAAAGAAGAACCTAAATTAAAAGAATTTGCAAGAATGCTTAAACATATTTATAGAGAAAAAGAGCATGTTTTAAGTAAAGAAGTTGAAAGTGCTTTAGCGATATTTTCGAAAAGTTTTTCAGCACCTGAAGAAATTATGCAAACTTTAAGTGATAGTGATTTTACTTTTGATGATATTCTAGTTGATGGGAAAAAGGTTGAACTAACGGAAAGTAATTTTTCTACTTATATTAAAAATCCTAATCAAGAGGTAAGAAAACAAGCTTTTAATTCTTTATATAAAACTTTTGAAAAATTCAAAAATTCCATTGCGGTTATTTTAAAAAATGAAGTGGAGAAGAATGCCGCTAGTGCCAAATTAAGAAAATTTAAAAGTAGTTTATCTTCTTCTTTATTTAGTAATGAAATAGATGAAAAAGTTTATTATAACTTAATTGAAGGCGTACATAAACACCTGTCTTCCCTTTATAAATACTTTGCTTTAAAGAAGAAAGAATTAGGTTTAAAAGAATTACATATTTATGATACTTATACATCGCTAGAAAATAAAAATCCGAAAAAATATACTTTTGAAGAAGCCAAAGAATTGGTTTTAAAAGTATGTACACCTTTAGGTAAAGAATATACAGAAGTATTAGGAAAAGCTTTCACCGAAGGTTGGATTGACTCATGTAATAATGAAGGTAAAAGAGGGGGAGCTTATTGTACTGCCTGCTATATGACTCATCCTTATGTTTTATTAAGTTATGAGGAAACATTACAGGATGTTTCGACACTTGCTCATGAACTAGGTCATGCAATGCATTATTACTATGCTATTAATAATCAAAAGTATCAAGACTATGGTTATAGTATCTTTGTGGCTGAAGTTGCCAGTCAAGTAAATGAAATATTACTTAGTCGGTATCTTCTAGATCATTCTAAAGATGCATCTGAAAAGAAAAAAATTATTGACGATTTACTTCTTTCTTATAAGGCCTCCGTATTTAGACAAACGATGTTTGCTGAATTTGAATTATTTATTCATGACTTTACGGAAAAAGGAAATATTTTAACTTATGAAAATATGAGCGATAAATATTATGAACTTAATAAATTATATTTTGGTAGTGATGTTATTATTGATGATGAAATAAGATATGAATGGGAAAGAATACCGCACTTTTATATGAATTTTTATGTTTATCAATATGCAACCTCTTTTACAGCTGCGATTAGTTTAGCAAATAAAATATATGAGGGTGATAAAGATACTTTAAAGAAATATTTAGAGTTCTTAAAATTAGGTTGCACTAAAGACCCGGTAGCATCCTTAAAAGTAGCGGGTATTGATATGACAAGTAGTAAAGTAATGGATGAGGCCATATTATATATGGACAAATTATTAGAAATGTATGAAGATTTACAAGGAAGTGATAAGAGTGAATAAAAAGGATTATTATGAAATATTAGGAGTCTCTAAAGACGCTACTGACGAAGAAATAAAAAGAGCCTTTAGAGTTTTAGCTAAAAAATATCACCCTGATGTTAATAAAGAACCCGGGGCCGCCGAAAAATTTAAAGAAATAGGAGAAGCTTATCAAGTTTTATCTGATAAAAATAAAAGAAGTCAATATGATCAGTTTGGTCATGCTGCCTTTGAAAATGGGGGAGCATCAAACTTTGATATGGGCGATATTAATTTAGATGATATTCTATCGAGTATTTTTGGAGATAGCTTTGGTAGTTTTTCTTCCTTCTCTGATTTTGGAGGCTTTGGAAGAAGAAGGTCTTCAAATAAACCTCGTCGTGGTGAAGATTTACTTATGCGCATCCGTTTAACTTTTGAAGAAGCCGTTAATGGTTGTAAAAAAGACATTAAAGTTAAGGTAAGTGAGGTTTGTGATAATTGTCATGGTGAAGGGGGATTTAATCCTACAACTTGTCCTACTTGTAATGGTCGAGGTGTCGTTGTTGCTGAACAAAGAAGTTTATTTGGGGTTATTCAAACTCAAAAGACTTGTCCAGAGTGTGAAGGCTTAGGTAAAATTTATCGGGAAGTATGTAACGAATGCCATGGTAGTGGTCATGTTGTTAATAATAAAGTTTTAAGTGTTAATGTTCCGGCTGGTGTCGATACTGGTAGTCAACTTCGCCTTAGTGGTAAAGGTGGGGCGGGAACTAATGGAGGTCCTAATGGCGACATTTATTTAGAATTTCAAGTTGAGGAACATAAATACTTTGAAAGAAATGATAATGATATTTACTTAGAAGTACCAGTTACAATTACCGATGCTATTTTAGGGTGTAAAAAAGAAATACCGACCCTTGATGGTAATGGTTATATTGAAATAAAACCTGGAACTCAAAATTATACGAAATTAAAATTAAAAGGTAAAGGTATTAAAGAAGTTAATAGTAACACGAGAGGCGATATGTATGTGGTCGTAAATGTTATTATTCCTACTAAACTTTCTAAAACTCAAAAAGATTTATTAAAAGATCTTGCCGATACTAACTTGGAAAACGAACCGGAATTTGCCGATTTTAAAAAGTCTTTAAAATAAAGGATTAATTATGGAATATGTGGATGTATATAATAATTTAGGCGAAAAATTAAATTATACTAAAGAGCGTCATAATCTCCAAAGAGGGGAAAATAGAATTTCTTGTTTTGCTTGGATTATAAATAGTCAAAATGAAATATTAATTCAACAAAGAGCTAGTAGTGTTAAAAATATGCCCAATATGTGGGAAACAGTATCTGGTGGGGCTATCGAAGGTGATACACCATTATCGGGAACTATTAGAGAAATAAAAGAAGAGTTAGGTATTGTTGCCGGTAAAGATAATATGGAACTTATTGGTTCTTATAAAAGATATAATGATTTTGTAGTTATCTATTTATTAAAACAAGATGTTAAATTAAATGAAATAAAGATGCAAAAAGATGAAGTACAAAATGTTAAATATGTAACTGTAGAAGAATATGCTAAAATGATTGAAGAAGGTATTGCAGTTGCCAGTGGCTTTAATATTTTAAAAGAATATTTAGATAATTATTATCAAAAATATATGATTATTAAAGATGGTAAAAGACTTATTTTAAGTTATAATACTTAAATTTATGAACTTTTAGACAAAGTTCGCTATAATACGCCAAAAATCGACAAAACTTCCTATGGACATTAGGAAGTTTTTTGGTGTTTAATAATACTTTAAAGAAAGGAGGATTTATGAAAATATTTAAAAGAGTGTTATTAATAGTTTTAATTATTGGATGTTTAAGTTTAATAATTACTAATGTTTATCAGTATACTAAAAATAAAACTAAAATACCTGTTTATAAAATAGAGACTAAAACTAAAAATGATATACCAATTGAAGGTTCTTTCTTTAAAACCAATAATTCTTTGTTTTTAGGTATTATTCTAAATACTAAAAGATTTTATGATGAAGATACTTATCAAAAATTAGAATTATATTCCGAAAAAGATAAGGCGTTATTGAAGACAGAAAATTTTAGTAAATATATGATACTTAATGATTATGATTTATATCATAATTATCTTGATAAAAATATTAAGTTAACTTTAAAGATTTATTATAAAGATAATACGATAGAAGATGTTAATATTGAATTTAAAAAAACATATCAAAACAGTATAAAAAAGACTTTTGAAAATCTGAAATTAAAAAGTTTTAAAGAAAAAGTAATCGAAAAGGTAAATAATACTAAAAATAAATTAATACTTAATATGATGCCTCAAGCTAATTTTTATATGTATGAATTTGATAATCATGAGGCAATGACTTATATTCCTGAAGATAATACCCTCTCTTATTATCATTTATTGAAAGATAAGGAATATGATCGTTACTATTTAGATTTAAATAAACTAGAGTTATTTTATGTTCATAGTGTTAATGATAAAGATGATAAAACATATTATTATGCCTTAGGCCATGATTATTGCCAAAAAGAAGAATGTAAAGATTATCAAGATAAAAAAGAAAACTTTGATAAATTAATTTTAAAAATTATTTCTTAAATTATGCAACTTAAATTGACATATTTTGGCTATTTAGATATAATTTTTATATAGGAGATGCTGTCTAAATGGAGAGTGAAAGATTAGTAAAACTTAAAATGCGTAAAATCTATAAGTTAGGTTTATCATTTGTGGGATTACTAATCTTTTTAACTTCTTTTTTAGGGGTATGTTACTTATTTTATGATAAAGTAATAGATCCTTCAAATGATATTGAAGTAAATGGAGCTTTATCCATTAATTATGTTGATGGTAAAAGCTTTGATATTACTAAAAATAATAAAATAAAGTTTTCGATTTCTAATAGTAGCGAAGATGTGCAATATTATAATATTGTTTTCTTAAAAATAAGAGGAGATGGAAGTTATAAAATTTTATATAATGATACTTTAATTAATGAAGGAGTACTTAATACTAAAGATGAAGTTGCAACTGACGCAATTAGTATTGATGCCTTAGAAACTAAAATATATACTTTGGAAATTGCATCTAAAGATAATTTAAAAGGAATAGTGAGTGTTAGAACATCGCAAGGAAAACAAGAAAATTTTGCGGCCACGATTATAAAAAATAATCCTTTCAGTGATAATTCTTTAACTAAATTAGGTAGTGATGCAGGAGTTGAAAATGAAGGATTAATTAAAAGTAGTGATGATATTGGGGTTTCTTATTTCTTTCGAGGGAACATTTCTAACAATTATGTAAGTATTAATGATGCTTTATGGCGAATAGTGCGAATTAATGGCGATGGTACAGTAAGACTTGTTCTAAATGATGTTATTAAAAATGTTTCTAATTATTATAATACGGGCGAACTTGTCACGGACTATAAAGAAAGTAATATTTATTCTTATTTAGATACTTGGTTTCAAGAAAACTTAAGAGGCTATACGGCTAATGTAGCTAATACTAGATTTTGTAATGATACCAGTATTAATAATGAAGGTATTTATTCCTCTTATGCGAGGATTATAACTAATAAAATTCCAACCTTTAATTGTTTAAGTAACTCATTTACTAGTAAGATTGGTATTTTAAGTATTGATGAAGTAGTAATGGCGGGGGCATATCCCGATGGAAGTAATACCCATTATTATTTATATAATAATGAAATAACGGACTCTTGGTTTACGATGAGTGGGGCTAAGGGTAGTGATACAACCATTAATCTCTTTATGATTGATACTAGTGGTAAAATAAAAAGCGATGTTGCTGGTAGTGCTTATCATAGCGTGCGTCCGGTTATTAATTTAATTAAAAATACCCAAGTTACTGGCGATGGTACAATAGATAATCCTTACCAAATCGTTACTGAGTAATCCTTACCAAATCGTTACTGAGTAATGTCAATAGTTTTTGAAAATGTCTTGAATTTTTTAAAACATTAACGGGAGAATATTCTCGTTTTTGTTTGTAATTTT
>CANRAA010000038.1 GCA_947628485.1 uncultured Bacilli bacterium
AAAAATTGAAAGAATCTCTATTTTTATAGGGCTTTTTTCAATTCCTTAACATAACTAAATCCTTAACATAAAATAGATTATGTTAAGTTTAACATAATCCTTTGTTAAAAAATAATACGTAGATATTTTAATTCAAGTTTTATTATATTTAAAATTATGTTAAAATTTTAATGAATGAAAGGTGATTTAGGATGTTAGGAAATTGTTTACTAGGAATTGTTTCAATTTGTACTTTTATCTCGTACTTTCCCCAAACGGTTAGATTATTAAAAAAGAAATGTGCTAATGATTTAAGCATTCCTTCGTGGATTTTATGGGTAATAAGTAGTTTATCTTATACTGCCTATGCCGTTTTTGTTAGTAAAGATGGCATGTTAATATTTGAAACATCTTTAGAATTATTTTTTTGTTTATTAATATTATTTTTAGCAATTAAATATAGAAATAATTAATTTAAAGATGGTAATGTTATTATTTTAAAAATAAGTTATAATTAGTAATAAAGAGGTATATATGTTAGAAGTAAAATTATATGATTTAGGGTTTTGTAAGGAAAGTGAATATACACGAGTTGTTTGTGTATGTAGATATAAGGGTAAATATGTCTTCTCTTATAATAAAAAAAGATGCGGTTGGGAAATTCCAGGAGGCCATATTGAAGAAGGAGAGAGTTGGCTTGAGGCCGCCAAAAGAGAAATGTATGAAGAAACTGGCGCTACTAAAATTGAAGTAACACCAGTATGTGTTTATAAAATAAGTACTTTTGGTCTTCTTTGCTTTTGTGAAATATTAGAAATGGAAGAATTACCTAAAGAATATGAGATGGAAAGAATAATGTTATCAGATACTATTCCTAATAATTTAACTTATCCTGATACTTATAAATTATATTTTAAAGTAGTTAAAGAAAAAATGTCTTTAGAATAAAATAACTATTCTAAGGCATTTTTATTATGGACATTTTGTCGAATTTTTCGCTAAAATAGCACTTTTTTTCAAAATTAAATTAAGATCATTTTCATCCTTTGCTTGTTCTAAATTGATTTTTTCACTATGATAATGGAAAAGAGAGTTAGCAAGTAAATATATACGATATGTATCTATATCTGTTCCATAAGGATTATTTACCCAACTTTCTACCATTTCTTTTATTTCCTCATAAGACATTGTTCTTAACATTTTTTGAACTTCATTTTCCACATAATATTTTTCTTCCTTAGTTAAATATAAATCTTCAATACAGATATTAGTTCTTAATTGTAATCTTTTAAACTTGGTATCATCCGTAGTAAATGAATTTAAGTATTCCATAAAATCCATAATGGGCCTCTTTCTAATTTCTTTATTCTAGCACAAAAGATATTTGGGAGCAAGAGGGGTTCTTAAATAAAATTACTAGTTGTCAAAAGTAATTAAAGTATTTATAATATAGATAATTTTAGTGGGGGATTGTATGAACGAAGATTTAAAAATCATTAAGAAAAAATATGGCGAAAAGATGGCTCATTTATGTCGGGATTTGTTTCCATCTTTACTAGAAACGGAAGGTTTAATGCCTAGTCTTATGACTGAGCATTTTGCCCCCAATCATAGTTTGTATGAAGATATAACTTGTCAAGGAATTGAAAATGAATTTAAAAATTATATCTATAGTTTAGTAGATGTGGAAAATAATAATAAAATAAAAATTGTGAAAAGTCCAGAAGAACTTTTAAGTGAGGCCGGTTACATTTTATATGAATGTAATAGTGAAAAAGATATTCAAAAGTTTAAAAAATATTATGCCAAAGGAGAAGAATTATGTACATTTAAAGGCTTTAGACTAAAAAGATGTCACGTTTTCTTTGCGGTAAAAAAGAATGTTGCAGATATTAAAAGAGAAGACTTTACTAGTCCTCAAAGACAAGATGCGTATGGGACAAGTGTCATAAGCATTCAGTTTACCAAGGATGATGCCCATACTTTATCTATTAAAAATCGGTATAATCACCATGTTAATAATCCCGATAGTACTTTTGCCAATAACTTAGATAATATTATTGAAGGCTTAACAGACTCTTTTGCTAGGTATTATGGCTTAGAACAAAAACACTTAAATAAAAAAAGTTTTGAAATAGATGGCTATGTTTTAGCCAGTGATGGAAAATTTTATAAATATAATCAAGAATTAAATGGTAAATATTACTGCCCTGATAATATAATTATTGATCACTATGAAGTTAAAAGATATGACAAAGAAAAATACATTATCTTTGATTATTTTATTTTAGATTTAGTTAAAAAAGAGATAAAGATGTATTGGTATAACCTTGTGGATGATGATTCGTTTTTGGATGTCGTATCTCATATTGAAAGAATTGAGGTGGTAAAAAAAGAGGCGGAAGAAAAAGAAATTAACTTAACCTTAAAAGATAAGAAAAAAGTAATTATTACCTTAAATAAACATAATCAAATGATAGAATTAGAATGTCAAAATGTTAAGGAAGTATCTTCGCCATTCTTAAAATATAATATGTATTTAAAAGTTTTAAAAATGCCGGATTTACAAATAGCGGAAGATTTCTTTTTAAATTTCAATTTATCTTTGCAAGAAGTATATTTACCTAAGTTAAAAAAAGCGGGCGATTTATTTTTATCTTCTAACGAGATAATTAAGAAAATAAATTTAAATTCTTTAGAAGAGACAGGAGAAATGTTTTTAGGGGAAAATAATTCTTTAATAGAACTTGACTTACCCAATTTAAAAGTTGCTGGCGATTATTTTTTGTGTTTTAATGAAACATTAAAGAAAATAAATGTTCCTAAGTTACAAGAATTAGGAAGTGAGTCTTTAAATTATAATATTTCAATGTATAAATCATGTTTACAACAAATGAAAAAGTCCCGTTTAAAAAAAATTAGGGCCTATTTAAAACTATATATAGATAACTATTTAGATAAAAGAAGAAGATAAAAATAGTTCTAAAAAAGTTTTAAAAGGAATTATAAAGCGGAAATTTATGGTAATAATTAGGTTTTAATTTTTAGAAAATAAAGAATAAACATTGAACTCATACTTTCTTTATAGCCTTTTAAATCCGTATGTTCAGGCATTTTGCATGGTTTTAGAAAAAGAAGATAAAGAAGAAAAATAAGGGAATAATAAGTGAGATGTTTACATTTATTAGTTATCAATTGTTTACAATTAGCATAATTTAAATTATAATAAAGATGTGAGTTAGAAAGAGGTTTTATTTATGAAAAAAATATCTGTAAAGAAAGCAACCGGAATTTTATTAGTATCTGGTTTAACGGCAGCGGGAGCATGCGCTTTAATTGCCAATGCTAATAAAGAGAATAGTATCTATTCTAATGAGGTTAATAATGAATTAAATTTTGCCGAAAATGCGACAGTTGCAGAAAAAATCGACAGAGTAGTAGAAGAAGTGCAAAATGTAAATGATATATCAAGTGAAGTGATAAAGGCTGAAGTAGAAGAAGAAAATGCGAAAACGGCGGCTGAAAAAGCCCAAGCTACTGTTGATATAAAAGTTCAAGAAACAAAAGTGGCTGAAGATAACAATAAAGAGGCTTTAAAAGAAGTAAAGAATGCGAAAGCTGCTGTTAGTAATGCTAAAAAAGAAGTTACAGCGGCTAAAGCCGAATTAAAAAATGCCAAAACTGCAGAAGAAAGAAAAGTTGCTGAAACTAAAATAAAACAAGCTGAAGCTGAAGCTAAAAAAGCTGAAAAGCAACAAAAAGAGGCGGAAAGACGCGCCAAAGAGGCGGCTGAGGCTTTAAAATTAGCGGAAGAAGCCAAAGCTAAAGCTGAGGCGGAGGCTAAGAAAAAAGAAGAAGAAAGACAAATTGCCGAAGCTAAAAGAAAAGCTGCTGAAGAAGAACAAGCGAAAAGAGCTAAAGAGGCAGAAGAAAAAAGAATTGCTGATGAGGCTAAAAAGGCCGAAGAAGCTAAGGCTAAAGCTTTAGAAGATGCGCAAAAAAAAGCGGAAGAAGATGCTAAATTTCAAAGAATGTTAGAACTGGCTAAAAAAGGTGAAGAAAGAGATCGGGAGGCTTATGAAACTGCTTTAGCGGAAAAAGAGGCGGAAGCTGCAAAGAAAAGAGAAGAAAGACTTGCTAAAGAAGAGGCCGAAAGACTTGCTCAAGAAAAAGAAGAAGAGGAAAGAAGAGCAAGAGAACAAGCTGTTCCAGTAGACTCTAGTAGTAAAAGTAATTCTACAGAAACTTCAAAATCAGGAGAGACTCCAACTCCAGTCAAAAAATATAAGTTATCTAGTGAACAAAGAGCAAGTATAATTTCGACAAGTAAAACTATTGATTCCGTGCCAACTGTTACAATTGATAACATTGTCGTAGGTAATTATTTATCTAAAGATTTACTAGAAAGATATGGAACTAAAGAAGCTCCTGGTTCAGGCATTATTTGGTTTACTAATTTTAAATGTGATATGACTTATTGTGTGGGATTTAATGATCATTCAAGTGGTAAAAAGGTTGGAAGTGTTAATGAAGGTCGAAGAGGAGATGTTGGTAGTATATCTATGACAGCTCCTGAGGCGAGAAATGGTTATAAATTTGCTGGTTGGCGAAAAACTGAAGATGTAAAATATACTCGTAATTATACAAAAGAAGATGGTACAACATTAACGGTCTTAATTACATTCCCATCATATGAAGCTTTATATGAATCAATTGATTAAATTAAAAAATAATGTTAAAAACTTCTAGAATTTAGAAGTTTTTTTCTTATTATCGGTCTTTTGATTGAAAAATAGGGTGGTTTTTGATAGAATTAAAAGTGAGGTATTTATTATGGATAAAACAAGTATATTTAATGTGGCGGCTTTAAGACAAGAAATGATTTTAATTACGATAAATGAAATAATTGAGTCTTTAGAGAAAAAAGGTTATAAAGCAGAAAATCAATTAGTTGGTTATCTTTTAACGGGAGATCCTTTATATATTTCGAATTTTGAAGGAGCCAGGGATAAAATAAAAGAATTAAAAAGAGAGGAAGTACTTCTTGCTTTAATTAATTCTTATGAAGGAAAATAAGATGCGCATTGTGGGACTCGATTTAGGAACGAAAACTTTAGGAGTTTCTATAACTGATAAAACTAAGTCTTTAGTAAGTCCTTTAAAAGTTATTCATTTTTCTAAAGAAGACTATGAAGATGCTTACCTTAAACTAAAAGATTTATTAAAAGACTACGAAGTAGAACTTTTAGTTTTAGGACTTCCTAAAAATATGGATGGGACGATTGGCTTTGCTGGTGAAAGAAGTCTAAATTTTCAAAAACTTTTAGAAAGTAAAGGCTATATGGTAGTTTTAGAAGATGAAAGATTAACTACTAAACTAGCTGAAAATATCATTCATGAAAACACACAAAATGTAAAAGAAACTAAAAGTAAAATTGATAGTTTGGCCGCATCTTTAATTTTAGAAAGTTATTTGAGTGAGGTAAAAAGTGGTATTAAGAAATAAATTAGGTAGTAAAAAAGAATTTAATTTACTATATAAAATTGAATTAAATAATCAAAATTATTTGGTTTATGAAGATGTAGATACGCATAATATTTATGCCAGTATCTATAAGGATGATAAATTAAGTCATATTGAAGATGAAGACATCAAAGTACTAGAGGAAATAGTAAGTAGAATAGAAGGTAGAGAGTAATGAGAAGAAAGACCAAAAGAATAATAATTGTTCTTATTTGTATATTGGTAGTTATCCTTTTAATTGTGGGCACTTATTTTTATGGACTATCAAGGGTTAGTAAAAACAGTGAGAAAGTAACTTTTAATATTGAAAAAGGCACAAGTACCAGAGAAGTTATTAATGATTTATATGAAGCTAACTTAATTAAAAGTAAAATATCATCTTTAATTTATGTTAAACTACATAGAAATATTATTATTCAAGCAGGTACATATGAATTAAATAGAAATCAAAATACAAGAGAAATATTTGATGCTTTAAATAGTGGTAAAACCATTAAAGATACGATAAATGTAACTTTTGTGGAAGGTAAAAGAATTACCGATTATATGAAGGTAATTGAAGAAAATTTTGGTTATCAAGAGAGCGATATTTTAAAATTTTTAAATGATCAAGATTTTTTAAAAAGTCTTATTTCCAAGTATGACTTTATTGATGAAAGTATTTTAAATAAAGATATTTATTATAGTCTAGAAGGTTACTTATTTCCGGAGACTTATGAGTTCTATAAAAATGCTTCATTAGAAGAAATTTTGACGAAAATGCTTGATAAAACCAAGAATGTGTTAGATAATTATAGTACCTCTTTAAAGAAAAGAGGCCTTAGTTATCATGAATTATTAACGATGGCTAGTATTATTGAAAATGAAACAATGGCTCAAGAAGACCGCAGTATAGTAAGTCAAGTAATCTATAAAAGATTAGATATGAAAATGAGTTTAGGAATGGATGTTACGACCTATTATGGGGTAAGAAAAGATTTAAAAGAGACTCTAACTCAAAGTGACTTAAATAGTAATAATGCATATAATACAAGGAATACTTCTTTTTTAGGACTTCCCGTAGGACCTATTTGTAATCCGAGTGAAGATTCTATAAAAGCAGCCTTAAATCCAAGTGCAACCGATTATGTATATTTTTATGCTGATAAGGAAGGTAAACTGCATTTTGCGAAAACTAATGCGGAATTTCAAGAGCTTATAAGGAAGTATAGTTAGGTGATTAATTTATGAAAGAAAAAATCTTGGAAATGGAAAACTACGCCCAAGAAAAAAATGTTCCCATTGTGGAAAAGAAAACAATTGCTTTTATTATGAAGTATATAAAAGATAATAATGTT
The DNA here is from genome assembly GCA_947628485.1 of uncultured Bacilli bacterium. Taxonomy (GTDB): domain Bacteria; phylum Bacillota_I; class Bacilli_A; order RF39; family UBA660; genus SIG200. The sequence continues at coordinate 6,841 of CANRAA010000038.1, forward strand.
AAAAATATTTTAGAGATAGGTTCCGCAATTGGTTATTCGGCTATCTTAATGGCAAGTGCCAGCGAAAATGTTTTTGTTACCACCATTGAAAGAGACGAAGAAAGATACATGGAATGTTTAAAAAATGTCAAAAGTTGTGGCATGGATAAAAAGATTAATGTGGTCTTTCAAGATGCTTTAGATGTTAATTTATCAGAAGAAGTAAAATATGATTTAATTTTTATTGATGCGGCGAAAGCCCAAAATATTAAATTCTTTGAAAAATACAAATATTTCTTAAAAGATACGGGTGCTATTATTACCGATAACTTGAAATTTCATGGTTATGTTGGTAAGAGTGAGGATATTGAAAGTAAGAATTTAAAGAGTTTGGTTGAGAAAATTGAAGAATATATTACCTTCTTAAAAGAAAATACCGAATTTGACACCAAGTTCTATGATGTTGGTGATGGTATTTCGGTAAGTGTATTTAAAAATGAAAAGGAATAAAATTTTAATTACAATTAATGATTTAAAAGACTTAGAAAAGTTAAAAGAATTAGGTATTACCCATTATGTTTTTCCTTTAAAGGACTTTTGTGTAGGCATACCTAATACTTTTTTAGTTTCTGAAATACCTAGTGATGTTTATGATAATAGTTATATTTTTATAAATAGAGTTTTAGATAATAAAGGGATTGATGATTTAAAAGAAATAATCGATAGTTTACCTAATATTAAGGGGATTATCTTTGATGATTTAGGAATTATTCCTTTGATTAAAGATAAAAATTTAGAAAGCATCTTATTTCTAAATCATTTTAATACCAATAAAGAAAGTGTGAAAATATTTTTAGATTATGTGGATAGTGTAGTGGTAAGCACGGATATAACTAAAGATGAAATCCAAGAAATAGTGGATGTAAACCCCAATGTTACTTTATTTGCTTTAGGTTATGTAAGTGCCATGTATTCAAGAAGATTATTAATTGATAATTATGTCAAGTTTCATAAACTAAAAAAGACTAATCCCTTAAACATTAAAAATACTAATCAAGAAATTATGGTTTACGAAAATGAATATGGCACTGTCTTTTTAGCGAAACCCTTATTTAATGGTTTATCTTTAATGGAAATGGATGCTAAATATTATTTTATTAATTCATCATTTTTATCTTTTAAAGACATAAAAGAATTACTAGAGGGAACGAGTAAACTAGAAGTAAGTGATGGATTTTTAAATAAAGAGACTATCTATAAATTAAAGGAGGGCGAATAAATGACAGAGTTACTGGCTCCCGCTGGGGATTTAGAAAGACTTAAAATTGCCTACCTTTATGGGGCTGATGCGGTATATATTGGGGGTTTAGATTATAGTCTAAGAGCTAATGCTAAAAACTTTAGTTTAGAAGATATAAAAGAAGCTACCAAATTTGCTCATAGTTTAGGAAAAAAGATTTATGTTACCGTCAATATTGTTTTCCATAATAAGAATTTAGAAGGCTTAAAAGAATATTTGGAGGCTTTAAAAGAGTTAGATGTTGATGCTGTTATTGTGAGTGATATTGTTGGAATAAATATGGCTCATGAGTGTGGTTTAGATATTATTTTATCGACCCAAGCGAGTGTCCTAAATTATTCGGTAGTTCGGTTTTATAAGAGTCTAGGAGTTAAAAGATTTGTTTTAGGTAGAGAGGTTACTAGAGAAGATATTATAAGAATAAAGAAAGAAAATGTCGAAGTAGAATGCTTTATTCATGGGGCGATGTGTACATCTATAAGCGGGAAATGTGTTTTATCAAATTATATGACGAATAGAGATTCTAACCGGGGTGGTTGTGCCCAAATCTGTCGATGGGTTTTTGAGACTGACGACGTTCCTTTTACTTTTATGAGTAAAGACTTAAATATGGTTGAATATATTGAAGATATGATAAATATTGGCATAGATTCTTTTAAAGTCGAAGGAAGAATGCGTTCTATTTATTATTTAGCGACTGTTATTAAGTGTTATCGGGAAATTATTGATAAAATAAAAGAACATTCTTTAACGGAAGAAGATAAAAAATATTATAAATTAATTTTAGACAGGGTAGCAAATCGGGATAGTGTTCCCCAATTTTACCAAAAGTTTCCAGGTTATGAAGAAAGTTATTTTCAAGACAGAGTAGAAGTATCTAATCAAGACTTCTTAGGCCTAGTTTTAGGTTATGATGAAGAGAAGAAACTTTTAAAGATAGAAGAAAGAAATTATTTTAAAACTTCCGATATTGTCGAATTTATTGGTCCTAATATGGAAGATATTACATATACTATAGAAGACATTATAGATGAAGATGGAAATCGTATTGAGGTCGCAAGACATCCCCAAATGGTAGTCTATATTCCGTATCCTCATAGTTTACCAAAGTTTAGTATGATGCGCATTAAAGTATTTGACAAATGACTTAATTTATAGTATCATTTAGTACGTTATAAATAAAAAGGAGAGATTATTTACATGAAAAAAGAAGATTATTTCGAACTAACTGCAGAAGGTTATTTAGAGTTAGAAACCGAATTAAATGAACTTAAAAATGTGAAAAGAAAAGAAGTAATCACGGCTTTAAAGGAAGCAAGAGCTATGGGTGATTTATCCGAAAATGCGGATTATGATGCTGCCCGTAATGATCAAGCCCAAATTGAAGCTAGAATAAAAGAATTAGAATATAAACTAGAACATAGCCAAATTGTGGACAAAAAAAGAAAAGGTGGCAGCATTGGTATTGGTTCAGTAGTTACAATTAAAGATGATGATGGTGATGAAGAAGAATACAAAATAGTATCTTCAGTGGAAGCTGACCCATTCAATAATAAAATATCTGTAGAGTCACCAATTGGTGTTGCTATGAAAGGACACAAAAAAGGTGATACAGTTCTAGTTGAAAGTCCTAATGGTGGTTATAACGTTACCATTGTAAATGTGGCTTAAAATCCTTAATATAAGGATTTTTTTCTTGCTTTTTATTTTAATTTAGTTATAATATTTACATCTAAATGAGGGAATTTCTATGGAAGTTATTATTGATAGTAAAAAATTAAGATTATATTTAAGAGAATGGTTAGGTTATCTAGCGGTCAAACGTGAGGAGTTAGAAGAAATAACAGCCAATGTTTTAGAACAAACAATAGATAAAAATAATCAAAAAGATACCTATCTTTTAAGTCATCCAAGAATATATAATGTGGAAGATGATAGTCATACAATTTTCTTTATTGCTAAAGGGATAAATACTAATAACATTTTAATCTTAAAAGCTTATGTAACTTCCAAGGGTTATAATAATTTAGAAGTATATTATAAAAATCATAATAAACACATTAAATATGTTTTAGAGAATAATTTTACCTTAACTAAATTAGAACATAATAACTATCAAGATAATATAAAATTAAAAAGAAATTACGAAAAAGATGATAGATGTTATAATGTTACTTTAACTAAGGGAGAGTCTAAGGTAAATATTAAAATATTTTATCCCTATAAAGCCATTAAATATATTTTAAGAATAGACACTCTAGAAGAGGCCCTTTTATCGGAAAATTATTTTCAGATATCATTAGCTAAAATAATCGATATCTTATCTTGTTCTTTTAAAGGTAAAAACTTTTTAAAAGCGAAAATTACCATTATTATAAAAACTCCAGAAGAAACATTTAAAATAACTTTAGTTAATGGTAAGATAAGTAATATTGTTAGTAATTCGAAAGAGATGGGCAATTATCATTTTACGCAAAGAGAAAAAAGGGTTTTTGAAGATAAGGAATTTAAAGGTATAGGAAAAGAAATAAAAGAATCTGTCAAAATATTGGAAAGAAATAATAAAGAGTTTAAAGAAAGTTAATGTTTTATTGCTAATATTTAGAATTTATAATATAATATAGAAGTATTTGAAAGAAGGGAAACTATGAAAAACGTACATGAAATTGAAATAAAATTAGAAGGAAAAGATTGGGAAACTTGTTTAGATAACGCTTTTAAAGATGAAGTAAAAGAAGTTAAAATTGATGGATTTAGAAAAGGCATGGCTCCGAAAGATGTTTATTTAAAGAAATTTGGAATTGAGTCATTATATCCTAAAGCAGTAAATGAAGCTATTAATGTAGCTTATAAAAAATTACTTGAAGAAAATAAGTTAGTTCCAGTTATTGAACCAAGTGTTGATGTAACAGGTATATCTGATGGTTCTGTTATCTTTAAGTTTACAATTATTACTAAACCAGAAGTTAAAGTATCTTCATATAAAAATTTAGGAGTTAAAAAAGAAGCTGCTAAAGTAAGTAAAGAAGAAATTGATCACGAAATTGAACATTTAAGAGAAGACTTAGCGGAAATTGTCGTTAAAGATAATGGCGAAGTAACCGAAGGTGACACGGTAGTTATTGACTTTGATGGTTTTGTTGATGGTAAGGCTCTAGAAGGTGGTAAGGGTGAAAACTACCCACTTGAAATTGGTAGCCATACTTTTATTCCAGGCTTTGAAGAAGGTTTAATTTCTCATAAAAAAGATGAAGAAGTTACTCTAAATTTAAAATTCCCAGAAAATTATGTCGAAGATTTAAAAGGAAAAGATGTTACCTTTAAAGTTAAAATTCATGAAATTAAAACCAAAGTGTTACCAGAAATTAATGAAGAATTTTATGAAGATTTAGGCCTAACAGATGTTAAAACAAAAGAAGAATTCATAAAAGAAGTAGAAAAGACTTTAAAAGAAAGAAAAGAACATGAACTTGACGATAAGTTTGTTGACGATTTACTTGAGGCTGCCGCTAAAAACTTAGAGGTAGAAATTAATCCCGAAATTATTGATAGTGAAGTTCATAGAATGATGGAAGGATACGAAAGACAACTTAAGATGCAAGGTATTTCTTTAGAACAATACTATGAAATAACCGGTACTAAACATGAAGATTTACATAAACAAATGGAACCTGAAGCTATTAAAAATATTCGTTATCGTTATGTAATTGAATATATCGCCGATAATGAAAAAATCGACTTTACCGAAAAAGAAGTCGAAGCTAAAGCCAAAGAAATGGCTGAAAACTATGGTATTAAGTTAGAAGAATTAATTAATGCTTATGGTTCATTAGAAGTTGTTAAATATGATATGAAGATGCATAGAGCCTTAGAAATTTTAAAAGAAAGTAATGAAAAATAATTCCTAAAAATGGAATTATTTTTTTGGAATTCGCCAATATTCGATAATATTCGACAAAAAGTGACAAAACTTGTCAAAATCTTCTCTGGACTTTTTGTTGACTAGTAGTTAAAATAAGTAACTGACGCAAGAGATTGGGCGTTGCTAACATTCATTTTTTCTCTTCCTTTCCTTGTCAAGGGGGTTAAGGTTTTGAAGAAAGGGGTGGTGCTTATGAAGAATAAAACTTTGATTAAAGTATTATTTCTCATCATTTTTATTCTTTTGTATCTAATGGTACTTAGAGAAATAAAAATGACTACCTGGGTAATACCTAGGTAGCATAGCACAATAGCAACGCCAACTTCTTGCGTTATCTATTTATATTATACACAAATTTAAATCAATTTACAACCACTATCTATATTTTGTACATTTTGATAACGAAATCCGAAATGATATAAAATTTTGATTTGGATATCCGAAATAAATAATAAACCCA
>CANRAA010000039.1 GCA_947628485.1 uncultured Bacilli bacterium
AAAACTCTCGCTTTTCCCTTTATTTATGGGACTTTATGAGAGTTTTTATTATTAACAACTGACAAACTCAAGATTATGACTGATAAAGAATATCAAAAATTTATTAAAAGATATGATAAGTTTAAAGATAATAACTTACCTACCCCTTTTTGGGATGAGGAAAGGCAAGTAGAAGAATACATTTACTTTGACAATGGCCATATACTTTTAAATTCTAAGTCTAAACAAAAAGGACTTAATGTAAATAGTTCCCTTACGGATGCTCTTGGAGATATTACTTTTACAGGATTTTACTATCCTTTTATAGATAAACATATCGTTTTAGAAAATATAAACGGTAAAAGAAAAGAAAAAATAGTTATTTCTCATAACCATGGCCATTCTTTTGAAGAGGTAGTCTATTCTTTATATCTATCTCCTGAATCTTTTAAAATAGATAAGAAAGATAAAAAATATTATAGTACCCAAGAATTAGAATATTTACAAAGAGTACAAAAATATTTATTATTTATAGGTTTAAAAGATGCTAAAACTATAAAAATTCCAAAGAATAGATATCAAAATAAAATCCAAGAAAAATATGCTAAGGCTATAATTTACAAATTTGATGATACCACTTTAAAAAAAGTGTTAAATGGTCAACTAAATTTTAGAGTAATTAAATGGTATAAGAATGCTCAAATAAAAACTTTTGAAGATGGCGAATTCCAAGCCTTAATTGTCGATAAAAATGATAACTTTAAATTATTTATTGAATTTACTTATGAAGAAATAAAAAGATATAAAGATATTAAAAAGTTATATCCAAATAAAGAATTCAAGGATAATACTAAAGTAATAGTGATGTATTTTAAAATATTAGAAACTTTTTAATTAATTTATTAAAGAAAAAAAGAATTACTTTTCTTACGTATCTTGTAATTCTTTTTCTACTTGTTGTAGATAACTATTATAGGCCTCCATAAATCTATTAAAATCATCAATATCTACTTGTCCTATTTTAAATTGAATATTTTTAGCAGGAATTTTATAGATTTGATCACATTTTACTATACTATCCGTATTTAATTTATTATTCTTATCTTTTCTTAATGCTTCGTTATATTTAAACTTGGAATTTTCTTTAGATTTTTCAATTCTTGATGAAACTATAAATCCAAAATATTCTGCTGGTACTAAATTGTCTTCTTCATCAATAATAACAAATAAATGATTTTGACCATTATCTCCATCTCCATATTTGTATTTTGATACAAAAACTATATCTCCAATTTCATATTTCACTTTTAGAGTTACTTTCTATAGGCAATTAATCTACCTTTATGTTCTTCATATTTAGTTGGGGTATCTTCAAATGCTGCAGTATGAGGTTTAATAAGTTTCATACTTTTAGATCTTTCAATAAGATTTTTAATTTTTAACTTTAAATTATTATCTCTAAAATCTTTTTTATCATTTTTCATATACTCCACCTACTTTCTAATAAGATTTCAACAAAATTACTAAATTACTTCTAAATGTACTTATATTTTAGTTCTAGTCAAATACCAAATTAAAAAAAGCCGGGGATGTGGAACCAAATGATAATATATCCCTTGGTATTTACGTCTAAAAACGACACACCTGTGGCTTTCTAGTTAAAACAATATCATTATTGTTTCATTTTGTCAACTTTTTTATTCGCTCGAAATTATTTAAATTCTCCATGTAGTTTTATTCTATTTAATTAGGAAATTTACTTAATTTACTTTTACCATCTAAACTAAAGGCTAAATTATTTAAATAATTAATAGTTTCTTTTATTTGATCTTCATATTCATTGGCATAAGTTTCATCTAATTTTTGACCAAACATATATAACATTGCTAATAAGACATTATATTTTTCTATTAAATAGTTAACATCTTCGATAAATAGAAAATCTGTATTTCTTAATTTTTCAAATAATTCTTCTAATCTATTATATTCCTTAATAAAATTTTCTAACTTATCTTTAGTTTTGAAATCCATAGCTTCTTCTTTTTGAATTATTTTTAAGGTTTCCTTTTTCCCTTCTTCATTAATCATATCTTTTATATTATTGTAAAAATATTTGGCATAACCACCAAGACTTGAAAACATACCCATGAGTGTCGAAAGTTCTTGGTAATCTTCCTTACTCTTGCAATCTTGAAGAGCTCTATAAAAGCGTAATTGTAATGCTTTAATATTATCTTTATCTCTTTTTGCATCAGCATAGGCTAAATAAATTGGAAGAGCGGAAGAAGCCATTAAAAGATCAAAATTTTGGGGCTTATAAGTAACATTATAATATTTACTCTCTATCCCCTCAGAAGTCACTATAGAAACAGGATTTAAATTATCAATGTTTATTTCTGCAATTCTTTCTTTTATTTTTGAAGCATACAAATAATAGAATTCTTTGGCATAAACACCAACACTAGAAGCCCTTTTTAAAAGTTCATTAACAAATTTTAAATCATTACTACAAACACATAAAGAAATAGTTTTCATAAAATGACTTTCTAATTTTTTGAAAGTCTCTTTTCCTCTATCAAAATCTGCTAAGGCAAGATAAGTAAGTAATGATTCACAATATATAAATGTCTTATTATTTACTGGTATATTAGGTCTTGGAATATCAAAATAAAGACTTTGAATACCACCATCTATTTCCTTTGATACTTTATCCATATAAACCTCCTGGCCATATAGTATAGCACTATTTGTTATTTTTTTAAAGATAACAAATAATTTATTTCAATAAATCAGCTAAATATAACTCATTTTTGGTATGTTGTTTTTTATAAGTTTTGTATTTTTTTATATTGTTAATTAAATTATTAATATTTTTTCCACCATAATATTCTTTTAAAAATTCAGAAGATTGATCATATTTTCTACCATTATATTTAATATTTTCTTTAGCAAATTCTTTAGGAGATTTCTCATTTTTTACTTTCTCATATTCTTTTTCTAATCCTTCATTTAATATCAAAAGCATTTCTAACTCCGGTTTGGTACAAAATTTATAAATCTCTTTGTTTAAAACAATATTTTTCAAATCTCTTGGAATAGATAATTTATCAGTCTGTTTATCTCCTACTCTATATACTTTAACTGGCATCCCATAATGTTTTAATTCGGATTTAATGGTGGGATTATTTAATTGTCTTATAGGATATACTCTTTCACCAATCAAATCATCTCTTGTAAATCGTAGAGCATTAGCCTCTAAAAGAAGATTTAATAATATTTCTTCATTCTGCCCCTCACACATTAAGAATATTCTCATTTCATTAATTCCTTTTTAAAATCCATTAAGGCATCATAACTAACATTAGTATTAAATTCATTATTATAAAATTTATTACTTTTAGATAGTTCAGACCTAAATTTATAATTTAAATGCATATTTTCTAAAGTAATAGCCTTATCATATTTACATATATAAATATTATCACTCCGATTAAATAAATCTAATATTTCACAATAATGGGTTGTAAATATTAAAGTGGCATTATTCTTATTTACAGATTTATCTTTATAAAGATTAACTAAATTTTCAACAAGAGTCTTATGAAAATGGTTTTCAATTTCATCAATTATTAAATCAGAACCGGTTTTTAATGAATAAACAACAAAAATAAATAAACCAAAACCTTTCGTTGTACCACTAGATAATATTTCATATAAAGAAGAATTAGATACTTCTTTACTTGTTCCATTAGTATAAATTACTTTATATTTATTTTCATTTATCATTTTAATATCTTCTAAGTGTTCATCAAACATTTTTAATAACTTATTTATTATGTTTAAATTATTGTGATTTAAAAGTTTATACGTATTGAAAGCTTGTGCATAATCTCTATACATATAATCATCACTTGGACGATATACACCTCTTAAAAATATATCTCGTAATATTAAATATAAGATAGAAGTATCTTCAGGTAAACTAATATCAATTTTTACTTCTTCATATTTATCATAATTAAATAATTCTCTTGCATGAGCTTTTTTATATTCTCTTTTATATAGTTTTTCATTTTTAAAGAAGACTAACGTACTATCTAAAGAATTTTCATTTTTTACTAAATCTGTTATATACCGGTAAATTGTTCCTTCATGATAAAAAGTAAGGTCAATAGTTACTGGTTTTTCAATAAATTTAAAAACACTTTTCGAACTATTAATCCTGAAGTTAGTAAAGATATCATAGACTATAGATAGTAATTCGACAGCCGTTGTTTTTCCAGAAGCATTTTTCCCAATTATTCCAATGGTATTAAAAACATATAAATCTTCTGCAATTTCTTGTAGTTCAAATTCTTTATCAGCGGTTGTTTTATTTCCTGTTGGCACAAATGATATGGTAAAATTTTCGGCACATAATTTAAAATTGTTTGCCACTACTCTTAATAATTTCATTTTAACCCTCTATTCTAAATTTATTATATCACATATTTTTACAAAAAAACAATTTTTTTGGTTTTTTTGTAATTTTAATACCTATAATACGTTATTTTTTGTAAAAAATCAACTATTTCTTTAATATTATATGCAAAATATAAGCTGAAATACATTTTAAAAAGTTGTTTTAAATTTATATTTTTCAATTGTAAAATCAATGATTTCGCAATTACATTCTTTTAATAAAAGAAGAAATTTAATTCATTATAGACAATTTTATTTAGAATTTCAAAATATCCACGCACTGCGTGGACAATTAAGTTAATCTCATTTAAAAGAAATTTTAACAATTAAAAAAGCCTAGTATGTGGAACCAAATGATATGATATCCCTTGGAACTAACGTCTAAAAACGAACACACCTGTGGCTTTCTAATCAAAATAATATCATATTTGCATCAATTTGTCAACTTTTTTATTCCGCCCGACACCGTTCGACAAATTATTCAAAATCTAAGTGTTATAATACGTCCTCAAAGGAGAGATTATACATGCAAGAAGAAAAATATTTACAAGAAATAAAAAGTTTAATTGAAAACAACGAAGCAAATAAAATAGTTAGAGAAATCAAAAACAATTATGAAGATTTATTGACTAAATGGAATATTGGTAAATTACTTGTGGAGGCCTAAGGTGGAGAAAAAAGAGCTAAATATGGTAATGAATTAATTAATAAATGGTCAAAGGAGTTTTCTTTAAATTATGGAAGTGGCTATGATGCACGTAATTTAAGAAGAATGCGCCAATTTTATCAAACATTTCCAATTTGGGCGCCAGTGGTACCCAAATTATCATGGACACATATTATTCAACTTCTACCAATACAAAATGAAAATGAGAGAAATTATTATATTAATCAAGTTATCCTTAATAATTTATCAAAAAGAGAATTAAGAAAAGAAATTAAAAATAAATCTTTTGATAGATTATCTTATGCTGATAAAAATAATATTAAATTAATTGATACTAATAATATGAATAATTTACCATTATCTATAAGTGATATGATTAAAGATCCAATAATATTAGAAACTAATAAAGATATAAACAATATTAATGAAGAAGCGGTGCATAAATTACTTATTGAACTAGTAGAAAATAGATATTTAGCATTAGGAACAGGTTTTACTTTAGCAGGTCATGAATATAAAATAATTAAAGAAAATAAAACTTATAAAATAGATTTATTATTCTTTAATTATAAACTTAATTGTTTTGTCGTAGTAGAAGTTAAAAACAAAGAAGTATTGCCTAAAGATATTGGCCAAATAGAATTTTATACTAAATTAATTGACGATGAAATAAAAGAAGAATACAATAATAAAACAGTTGGTATAATTATAGTTAAAAAGAAAAATAAATTAATAGTGGATTATTGTACCAGTAAAGATAATATTTATCTTACTACTTTTAAAATAATAAATACTAATGATAAGATATTAGTGTAGGTTATAAATTACGAACGCACTGCGTTCGCAATTAACTATATATTTTATTTTAATTTAATTTATTTCTAATTTCTATAGGCACTTAACTTGCCTTTATGTTCTTCATATTTAACTTTAGTATCTTCAAACGCTGCAGTATGAGGTTTAATAAGTTTCATACTTTTAGATTTTTCAATAAGATTTTTAACTTTTAATTTTAAATTTTTATTATTTTTCATATACCCCTCCAACTTGTTAATTAAATTATAATATAAAATAAAGCACATTTACAACAAAATATTAAATTTTTTAAGTTTAAATTTGGGGTTAGTTTTGAGGTTAGTTTTGGGGTTAGTTTTAGGGTTAGTTAAAAAAGAAGAAATACCTTTTTATATTTCTTCAATATATTCAAGTAGTCTTATAAACATATTAATAAATAATGAATCTAATCCTGCTCTTTTTAATTTTCTAATTTCAATTCTTTTTTTATTAATTGGTAAATTACTAAACATAATTAAGCCAATTCTTTCTTTAAGTAAGGTATCAATACTTAAATCACTAATAATTTCATTTATATCTTCATTAATAATTCTTAAAGCTTCAATTTCAATATTAGCCCCACTTATACTAACTACTAAACTTTTTTTAGTATCAATCCCTTTTATTTCCACTAAGAAATCATTTTCATCATTATAGTAAGTAAAATCTTTTCTTTCTTCTCCACCTACTTGAACACTTATTCTTTCGGGAACTCTCGTATTTCGAAACCGAATAAAATAATCTCTTGTATCCGGTATTATTCCCGTTTTACCTTCAACTGGGTGAATTGATAAAGTATAATTATCTTTACTATAATCAAAATCAATCGCGGTTATTATATAATAACCTTCTTCATATAAAGAAGATACCCCATCATCTTCATATAAACGGTAAACATTAGAGCTACCTGGAAATATATCAATATCTAAGGCCTTTGGAGGATTTGTATTATTAATATTTTCATCAAGTTTAGCTAAAGGGATAATTGATCCAGCTTTCGCAAATACCGGATAATCTTCATCTTTAAAGAAAGACACATATCTTTTATTACCCATAAACTTTTTACCTGTTTTAAAATCATACCAAACTCCTTTAGGTAAGAAGATTTTTTCCACACTTCGGTTCATGATTTCATCTTTAGCTTTTGTGATTGGGGCCACCAAAAGTTCGGTACCAAAATAATATTCATTCCGATAATCTGGTTCATCAAATATTTCGGGATAGTAATAATATATTGGTTCTACTAAAGGAAGACATGATTTATGATATTTATAACATTCGGTATAAATATACGGAATTAATTTATGTCTTAATTTACAATAATCTTTAACAATAGTATAGGTTTTCATATCCCAACGCCATGGTTCTCTTTTATAATAAGCTCCTCTTTTAGCACTAAATCTAAATATCGGACTAAAACAAGAAAATTCGGCATATCTTAAATATAACTCACTATCTTCTCTTCCCCCTTTATATCCTCCTACATCATGACTCCACCAAGAAAGTCCAATATTAGAAGCAGTTGAATTAAAGTAAGGTAAATATTTTAAAGTATCCCAACCTACCTTGGTCTCTCCTGAATAATGAATTGGATATTTGTGGGCACTTTTACCCCCATTACGAGAAAATATTATGCCTCTTTTTTCCGGGAATTTCTTATAATCATTAAAATGATAATAATTTAAAGCTCTTGTTGTTATCTCATCTCTATTATCAAGCCAAAAGAAATCAATACCAATTTCATATAAAGGATTAATTAAATTATTAAAGTAACTTACAATAAAATCTTTATCTAAACATCTAAAAGGTATTACTTTATCATTTGGTAAATTTAATTCATTACACATTGTTAAATATTTATCTTCCATCGCATTAATACCTTCAGAAGCATCTAAGTTTACTCCTACTCTTATACCTCTATCATGCATATATTTAATAAAATATTCTGGATTTTTAAATAATTCCTTATTAAAACTATAACCACTTTTATATAAATTATAATTATTTTTATCTTTCTTATGCCAAAATTCTCCTAGTAATAAAACCGATAAAGGAACATTTTGTTTATTAAAAGTTCTTACTAATTTTTGAACATCTTCCATACTATATATTTGGTCTCTATTCCACCAAATACCTAAAGCATATCTTGGTATCATGGGAGGATACCCTGTTAATGTAAAATAATCTTTTAAACATAAACCAAAGTCTCTTCTATAAGCAAATAAATAAATATCTATTCTTTTCGTATTATTTAAATTCATAAATCCATCATTATCTATTAACATCGAATAACTATCATCTAATGTTGCAAAACCATCAGTAGAATATAAACCTTTACTTAAAACAGTTTCACTTCCAAAATCTTCAATACTAAAAGCACTACCTTTAAAATTTCTCGCTTCCGGATGCCCATAATACCACATTTTATCCGTATTAACAAGTTTTACTTTAAGATTAGAATCAGGTGCAAAAGAAGGCCCTTTAAAAGCTTTTTCTTTGGCATATTGTAAAATAAAATATTTGGTAGTTATTACTAAATATTTATCATCTTGTTCTACTTTTATCTTTGGTACAGGAAAATTACGATTAGATACTATCTCTGTTTTACCATCATAAAAAGTACCATCTAGTGAATATTCCAATCTTACTAAACGTTCACTTAAGACAGTAATACGATAGTTTACCCCTTTAAAGGTTACTCTACTATCACTAACTAGATTATTTGTATTAACTTTAAAATGTTCTCCTAAACTAGCCATATCTAACCTCTTTTTATTTTCCCTATTATAAGAATATCAAAAATTAGTGTTTTTTTCAAGATAAGTCAAAAGAAAACTGATAAAAACCATTTATTTTTATCAGCTATAATTAATAACATATAGATTATAAAAATTCGACGTCGATTTATTTATGGATTATATAATATACATCATTTCTGACATCACACCTTTAACGTATCCTCACAATGCCGTATTGAGTGATAACTAAAATCATTTAATAGTCGTTATTGTGTATGGACTAGATTCCGTTCCTAGTCCCACTACTCCTACATCGTTTTGTAAATAGAAGACAGGTCGGACTAGCCTATCAGAATCCAAAGGGGTTCCCCCACCCAACGCACCCACGTAGCTCGTAACCCATGCGTATTGAACCCCATACGTTTGGTACGACTTAGTCATTGTCCATTCGGCTCCTTCTTCTAATACTAACCAATTTTCTACTGAATTATTTTGATATGCATTTACAAAATCAGTCGCATACATTAAACCTATATAATTTGATACTTGTCCTACACTTATTGAGCTCGACGTCGGGTTTGTACTCGGCCAAGTTGTTTGACGATAGTCTTCTCTGTTCCATGTGTGGTACTCTATATGTGATTTTATTCTTTCATTTATTGAATTGTAAAAATCTCCATTTAAATATGTATATGCCGGCCCCATGTCCCACCAGGCATCAGCCGTTTGGCTTTTGTACCATTTCAATTTTTCTGATATTGGTGATGCTTTGATTACTTTTAGTCTTCCGTCTGTTGTGACTCCTATTATTCGGTACATGTTATTAACATCAGATTTACATGTATCGGGATTTTCTGATGCTCCTAAACAGATATAATTATTTGTTACTTGGTCTTTTGTCCCAACAAATCTATATAATTCATCTACTAATACTTTTTTTGCTCCAGTTTGTCCTCCTGCATAATATGTCCCACCTTGTTTATCTAATACTTCTAAAGCAGGTCTTCCATTAGCAAAGTATAAGGTACAATAGATTGTTTTTTTAGTTGTTATTGTTACTGTATAATCACTTTCGTCAAATCTTATATATGGTGTTGTATCTCCTATGTCTTTTCCACTTGCATCAGTACATTTTACTCCAGCATATAAATACTCATTTGTACTTGGCCATGAATTTCTATTTGGAGTAGGTTTGAATTCGTAACTACCATCACTACTATCTTGTATCATTATAGAAAGTGTTTTATCTTTATTATCAAATATATCTACAGTTTTTACATTTTCCAAAACTTCTTTTTTTAACATTAACTCATCAATAAAAGAGTAACTTTCATATCCTAATATCATTAAAAGAATACCAATAACTAATTTTAACGTAACTTTCTTTTTCATTTAAAATCCTCCTAACCTATATTAAAATATGCATAACATATATTTGGTCCTTTTGTTTTAAAGGTAAACCCTGTTTCTACATTATAACCTATCTCTGTGGCTATATCTGTATTCTTACAACTTGAACTATTATAGGTATACCCTGTACTTGGTATTTCTTCACTCATTACATAATGTTTATTATTATAGATTACCATTCCTAATGGATCTTCTTTTAAAGCAAACACTATAACATCATCTTTAGTTAAATCTTTTTCATAGTCATAATATATTCGACATACTATTTGTTTTGGCTGTGTTTCACTTACCTTTACAGTTACTGTTCCATCACTAGATATAGAATATACATTTTCGCCATACTTTTGATATGTTCCATCTGTCGGTATACAATTACTCTTATCATTATTTACTTGATAACCTGATACTGCCACTGGGGTTCCTTCCATTATGGTATACTTTCTTGGATTAGTTATATCTTGAACTAAGAATAACAAATTTACATCAGATGGTTGATTTAAGGGACTAGTATCACCTTTACCAGCAAAGTTTCCTACTTTACTATTAAATATAGGGACCCAACCACTTTCATAATTATAATAAGCATGGGTTCCTCTTAAAGTAACAACAACCGTTATTAAAAATAGAATAATAGTTATAGTTATTATTTCTTTTTTATATTTAGAATTTTTAAACTTATTAATTATTTCTTTTAATTTCATACTAATACCTAATACTTTCTACTCTTATAATGATAAAAAATGTAAAATTTATACTTATTTTTAATATGTTGCATATACCGAATAAAATCACCATAAATAAACACATCATATGTGATGTTTTACTATTCTTATCTTAATTATACTGATATTATATTAATTAGTCAAGTGCTAGTAGCACTCTTTTAAATAAAAAATATAGTTTGGAAGACTATGAATATAAATTTAAAATTTTATAATAATTAATTTAGAAACAAGTGATGTTGAATGCGAAAAAGAGCAATAATTTTACAAGAAAAACCAATAATCCATGATAATGAGTTTTATTTTACACTTATAAGAATTAATTTACGAAAGATTAGAACTAAACTCGGTTATACCCAACAAAATGTGGCGGATATGGCTGGAAGTTCAAGACAATATATATGTGATTTAGAAAATTTAAAAAGATGCAAACACATAACTATTGATCTTTTAGGAAGAATTGCGGATGCTCTGGAAGTAGATATAAGAGAATTCTTTAGAGGTTGCAATGGTAAGAAGTAGTATTAATTATTATAATATTGTTAGAAAAAATATTCGAAAATTTAGATTAGAAAAAGGTTATAGTTATAAAGAACTCTCCACTAAAGCGAAGATGTCTATGGACTTTTTAAAAGAAATAGAAAGTGAAACTAAGAATAAGAATTTTAGTTTAGATACTTTAGGAAAAATAGCCGAGGCTTTAGATATAGATATTAAGGATTTCTTTGATTAAAGAAATTTTTTTATTCCCTCGACATTGTTCGACAAATTATTCAAAAACTAAGTGTTATAAACGTCCTCAAAAAGGAGGAATAAAAATACACTAAAGAAGATATTGAAAGATTTTTAACTGGAGATAATTTAATAGATGGCGTAAATTATTCTTTAAAGGAATTTATTAATGATTATTATAATAATGACACATTAAGCAAAAAGACTCAAAAAATATTTTTAGGAAGAATTAGTGACAATTTATCACTTAAAATAGACAATATTATAAATAGTTCTAAAAGATTTGATAAAGTATTCATAACAAAAGATAGCAACTTTGTCATTAGTTCTGATAATCTTAGACACATATTTAAAGAGCATTCTAAAGAAAGACATAAAGGTCAAATAAATGTTAATCCAAAACATCTAAATAATGTTACTCTTGTTATATCAAATCCTGACTATATTGGTTTAAGTGATCAATTATCTCGTGGTAAAACACCAACTTTAATATTTACTAAAAAAATTAATGGTTATTCAGTGGCGATTACAGTATTAAGTACCAAAAAACAACTTTATCTTCAAACATATTATGTATTTAATAGCAATTCTAACAAATATTTTAATTATATTAAAAACAACAAATTAAAAAAAGCCGGGGATGTGGAACCAAATGATATGATATCCCTTGGAACTAACGTCTAAAAACGAACACACCTGTGGCTTTCTAATTGAAATAATATCATATTTGTATCAGCATGTCAACTTTTTTATTCCCTCGACATCATTTGACAAATTATTCTATGAATAATTAGTAAAAATGTCTCTTTTTTTAGTAACGAATAATTAGTAAAAATGTCCCTAATCAAAATAAGAATT
>CANRAA010000040.1 GCA_947628485.1 uncultured Bacilli bacterium
GATCTATATCAAGATTTACATCTTAATATCTTTTCCTTCCAGCATAATCAGTTTTCCATAAAACTTTTCACACTATCTTTATAAAATAATTGTACCATAAAAATTATAAAAAACCAATTTAAAATTGGCTTATTTTTTCATTTTGGAATTAGAAAAATTATTTAAGGCATACTTACCAGCAAGAGTACATCTATCAATCATCTCATCATAATAAGAAGTCTTTTCACTATCATATAAAAAATCCCAAGGAAGAGCATTTGTAACTTCATAAATACTTGATAACTCCTCTAGAGTTCCCGAGTTTAAAAAAGAAGAAGGAACTTTACCGGTGGCATCATAAAAATTATTCCCTATTTTAAGTAAAATATGCCCCATTTTATCATTACCAATATAATAGAAGATACCCTCTTCAAATATATTTTTTAAAATTAGCGCAAAAATTCCACAATAACCTTGAGTGAATTTTTCTACTGGATTGGTATGTTCCCCGTAATAACGAGGAGTACAATAAACACTTTGAAATTCTTCTAAAATAGCCTTTATAACCGCAATTATTTTTTCTTCTCTATCTTCCATCATTACTCCTTTATATTTAAAATTTGTTTATAATTTTCTACTAAAACTTCCATTGATATAGCACAATTAGCGGGACTTGGGGAATACAAGCAAATTGCCTCTATCTTAGTTTTAGGTAAAATATACTTATTATATAAATCATAAGATTTTCTACCGGTACAAAAAATAGCTTTTATTTTACTATTTTGAATTATCTCATTTATATCATTGACTTTAACATTTTTAATGGAGGCATCACTTGAGCCTACAATATCACAACTCGCAATGGTATCCCATAAAGCAATTTTATGTCTTTCTAAAAACTCTTTTTTAGCTTCGATACTAATGCTAATTTTCTCATTAAATAAATACTCTAAAACTTTCCAAAATCTATTTTGAGGATGCATATAGTAAAAACCCTCTTCTCTTGATTTTAAAGAGGGCATACTTCCTAAAATTAATACTTCACTATCATTTTTATAGAATGCTGGAAAAGTATGATATACACGCATTATATTTCCTATTTATGAGGATCTACTAAGATTTTGATTTCATTAGAAGTTCCACTTAATAAATCTTTATAAGCATCCTCAACACCATCTAAACCTATTTCTTTTGTAATAAATTTTAAGACTTCAATTTCTTTATTCGCAATCATGTCAATACATTTACCAAACTCATCATATTTATAAGCAATGGCGCCGATTAAATGTAACTCTTTCATAACGGCATCAATACTATTAAAGTTAATTGGTCCCATAGATACACCGACCAAAATAACAGTGCCACCTCTTTTAACTAAAGAAAGACTACTGTTAACCGCTGGAGTGTTTCCACAGCATTCAATTACTTTATCAAAACTATCGGCATTTTTTGCCATTTCCTCTTTATCTAAGGCATTTAACCATTTATCGGCTACTCCTAATTTAACCGCAAGTTTCCCTCTTTTAGGATTAGTTTCGGAAACAACTACACAACTTGCTCCACTTTTTTTGGCAAACATTGCACTAACTAAACCAATAATGCCACCTCCAACAACTAAAATGCTATCACCGACTTTAACATCGGCTAAATTAATGGCATGATAACCAACCGCCGTAGGTTCGACTAAAGCTCCTTCTTCAAAACTCATTCCTTCTGGAAGTTTAAAAACCATATCACTTCTTACTTTAAGCATTGGTTCAAGTCCGCCGGGATTATCTAAAGAAAGTCCACTTGCATGAGCCCAAGTCTCAGCACAATAATGGATATTACCACTTAAACAAGCATCACACCTTCCACAAGGTGAAAGTGGTAAAGCCGTTACTCTATCACCAACTTTTAAATCTTCTCTTCCTCCATTATCTAAAACAACACCAGCATATTCGTGGCCCATAACTAAACCTATAGGCATACCCAAATCAAAGTAATGTAAGTCTGAACCACATATACCGGTCTTTTTAACTTCGATTAATACTTTTCCCTCTTCTTTTTGAGGTTCCTCTACCTCTTTAATTTCAAAAGATTTAGCTCCTTTAATTGCTACACATTTCATATTATCACCTAATACTATTATACCAATTACTTTAATCTTTATAAAATAATTTACTTTAAATATTTACACTCTTACACATTCTATTGTGAAAAGCACCTCATATTTTATTACTTTTACACAATAGAATGTAGAAAATTGTGCAATTTAACTATAATTTACACAGTAAATCACGAAATATTGTGAAAAAGAGTCTTTTATTACACAATAAATCATTAAATAATGTGTAAATATATCCATAATTACACAATAAAATCAAAAATATTGTGCATTTTTAGCAAAAATGTGGTATATTATTACAAAGGAGTGTGATTATATGGAACCATATAAAGCTAAAATGCTGCCAATTTCATATACACTAGATAAAGAAACAATAAAACTTTTGGGACTGGTAAACGATAAATACGGACAATATAAGTCTTTATTAAAAATGTTTAAATTTGACCAAAGGTATTTTTTAGATTCCCTAGTACTCGGAGAAAGTATTAGATCTTCAAGAATTGAGGGAACCCAAATATCACAAGACGATATGTATTATATGGATTATAAAAGACCTAATGATAGTATTAAAGAAGTTAAAAACTTAAAGAATATGTTAGAGTATGCTAACGAAAATCTAAAAGATAAAGATTTTAGTATTGATATGATTAATTCCATGCATAAAATACTTTTAACGGAAGTTAGAGGAGAAAATAAATCACCTGGGGAAATTAGAACTATTCAAAATTATATTGGACCAAAAGGACTTGGAAAAGATAGTGCGATATTTGTTCCTCCTGTTCCTGAAGATGTTCCAGCCCTTTTAGATAATTTAATGGAATATATGAATAATATGTATGATGAAGAACCTTTTATTCAAGTAGCCATTTCTCATGTTCAATTTGAAACTATCCACCCATATAAAGATGGCAATGGTAGAATGGGTAGAGCCCTAATAACTCTTGAACTTGCTAGATTAAAAGAAGATGAACCAATACTATTCTTATCAGAAATTATTGAGTTATTTAAATTAAATTATTATAATGCCCTTAATGAATGTCGAAACGGAAATGTTTTAGGATTTATTAGATTTTTCTTACAATGTGTAATTGACCAATGCACCAGAAATATTGGGAGAATTGAAAAAATCAATAAAGTATATGATGAAGATGAAGAAACAATAAAACAAAATATAAATGGTAGCATAGTTCTTAAAATGCATCCTTTAATGATGAAAAAAATCGTATTTACAGCAGAAGAAATGGCCAAAGAACTTGATGTTCATATAAACTCAATTAAAAATATTTTAAATAAATTAATTAAATTAAAAATAGTTGTTAAAGAAAAAATAAAGGACACTAATAAAACAACTTATAGATACATTAGAATATATGACACCTTTGTTGAACAATTATAACCCGATTTTAAATATCTTGTATAAAACCTATACTTTTGGTATAATTTAAATATGGAGACAAGAAAAGTCGCCAATGGGTATGTGTACTACCTTATTCGAATATCAATCCGAATCGAGGTAGTTTCTTTTTTTGTCTTAAACAAGTTGAATATGAAAGAAATTACTTTTAATAATATTTCTACTACTAATTTCATAAACATACCTCCTTTCGAAAAAGTTTTGTTTGCAACCAAAACCCCTGAAAAGCAGGCGAGATTTCCCATCTCGAAGACTATATTTTATATAAAAAAATTCATAAGTCAACACGTTCGACAAATGTTGTCAAAACTTCTAAAAAATCAACAAAATTCGACATTTTTTGTCGAACTTTATTTACTATTTTATACCAATTATTTAATACTTGTTACAGTGTAAGGATGTGTTGTTGTACCTTCTCCTATTAATCCTACTGTGGATAACAGATAGAAGATTGGGCGAACCGCAAACGTACTGTTCAAATTGTCAGTGCCCAAGTAGCCGCTCGTAGTCACACCCCACGCACCGTAACTGCCGCTGTAGCTGTAGTAGCCATACCTACTCATTGTCCATTCATACTCTGCTGTATTTCCGCTCCATCCATGTGTTATGAATAACCAATTGTCAGTTGATACATCTTTATATGCATTTACATAATCTGCTCCAGACATTAATCCTATATGTGCTTGTATTGTTCCATCTTGATTTCCCGTTGTTGTTGGTGTCCATGGGTATGATCCTACTAAGTCCATGTTCCATGTATGGTTTTCTATTAATCCTTGTATTCTTGCATTAAGTGAATTATAAAAGTCTCCATTTAAGGATGCAAATATTAGAGAATCTTTCCATCTCCTACTATCAGAATAACTACTGAACCATTTTTGATTGGCTCCATATTTTTTTGCTTTAATTACTTTTAGTTTTCCATCTGTTGTCACTCCTATTATTCGATACATGTTTTCTGGATCAGTTTTGCATACATCTGGATTTTCTGATGCTCCTAGACATATATAATTATTTGTTACTTGACTTGCTGTTCCTTTGAAACGATACATTCCATCT
The DNA here is from genome assembly GCA_947628485.1 of uncultured Bacilli bacterium. Classification (GTDB taxonomy): domain Bacteria; phylum Bacillota_I; class Bacilli_A; order RF39; family UBA660; genus SIG200. The sequence continues at coordinate 4,560 of CANRAA010000040.1, forward strand.
ACTGCTGTTGTATGTTGTCCTCCTCCTGCAGCATAGTAATCTCCACCTCTTGCACTTAACACTTCTAAGGCTGGTCTTCCATTAGCAAAGTATAACGTGCAATAGATTGTTTTCTTAGTTGTGATGATGGCTGTATAATCACTTTCGTCAAATTTTAGATATGGTGTTGTATCTCCTACATCATTTCCACTCGCATCGGTACATTTCGTTCCAGCATATAAGTATTCCGTTTTACTTGGCCATGTTGTTCTACTTGTATCTGGTTTATATTCATATGTTGTGGGGTCTTGCACCATTATAGATAATGTCTTATCTTTATTATCAAATATGTCTACTGTTTTTATATCTTCTAATACTTTATTGTTTTTAATATTTTTAAAACAGATAAAACCTTCAACTATTATACTTATTGTTAAGATTACTACTAATATATTTAATATTTTTCTTTTCATTTATTTTCAACTCCTAACCTATATTAAAATATGCATAACATATATTTGGGCCTTTGGTTTTAAAGGTAAATCCTGTTTCTACATTATAACCTATCTCTGTTGCTATATCTGTATTCTTACAACTTGAACTATTATAGGTATACCCTGTACTTGGTATATCTTCACTCATTACATAATGTTTATTATTATAGATTACCATTCCTAAACTATCTTCTTTTAAAGCAAACACTATAACATCATCTTTGGTTAAATCTTTTCCATAATCATAATATATTCGACATACAATTTGATTTGGTTTACTCTCACTTACCTTTACGGTTACGGTTCCATCACTTGCTATGGAATAAACATTCTCTCCATACTTTTGATATGTTCCATCTGTGGGAATACAATTACTCTTTTTTTCATTTACTTGATAACCTGATACTGCTACTGGGGTTCCTTCCATTACTGTATAATTTTTAGGATTAGTTATATCTTGAACTAAGAACAATAAATTTACATCAGATGGTTGATTTAAGGGACTAGTATCACCTTTACCAGCAAAATTTCCTACTTTACTATTAAATATCGGAACCCATCCACTTTCATAATCATAATAAGCATGGGTTTTATTAAAATAAAGTAAACCCATAAGAAAGATTAAACATACTACTATGTATATTACTTTAAAGTTTAATTTCTCTTTTAAATTTCTTATTTTCTCTTTTATCATACTAACCTCTTTTATGTGTTGCTAATACCGAATTACAAACCCAAACAAAAATATTTCTAACTTACTGATTTATATGTATAATGATAATATATTTTAACCAACAATTTGTTGGTTATTCTAACAAAAATATACCAACAAATTGTATGCTTGTCAAGAGGTGATTTAATGAAAATTATTGCTAACAAATATCGAGCAAATGAGATTTTTAAAATGATAAGAGAATACACTGGGAAAACCCAACAAGAATTTGGTAAGAGTATAAATAGGACTAAAACCGCTATTCAATATTATGAATATGGGCAAAGAAATTTTGATTTTGAATTATTATTAGAAATATGTAAAAAAGAAAATTTAAATATAATTATTGAAAATAAAAAATAATTTAAACCATAGAAAAAAGAAGACTCAACATCTTCTTTTTAAATTATCTACTATAGAACCATTGATATAAACCTGGATATCCTGGAGGGTTAATCGTATGAGAGTTAAAGTTAGAACTATCATAGAAGCCTCCTTCAGCAAGTCCATAGTGAAGATGGGCTCCAGTTGTACAACGATCATAACCACCATTTTTCTTCGCGGTAGATCCACCACCAGATAAACCTATTACCGTATTAACATTAACAGCATCTCCAACACTAACCTTTATTTCTAGTAAATGCATGAAGACAAAGGTATAAGGTTTGCCATTAACTCGAACCCAAACATAAACCATATTACCACCACAAGATGATTTTCGAACTATTGCTCCGACTGTACCTGAAGCAGTGGCATAAGCTGGCGTTCCTTCGGCAACACCTATATCTATTCCTTTATGGTTAGAACTTGCTCCTGCTGTTGGAGCATTACGATATCCATATAATGAAGTAATTCTTCCCTTTGATACCGGTTTTAACCAACCTTTACTATCTGATAAGTTACTACACACTGCTAAAAGTTCGTCATCTTTACAACCCATGGCTTCATAGGTTTTAATTGTTTCTTTCTTTTGGCTTATTTGGGTTGCTAAATCAACAACCCCTTCTTCAATACCTTCCAGTTCATCTCCTAAGGCGTCAATCGCAGCTTCATATTCTTCAATTCTTTCATTTAATTTAACTTCGTATTTATCAAGTTCCTTATTTAATTTTTTATTATCATTACTAAGTTGTTCCATTTCATTGATTTTTTCGTCATTATAATCGGTAAGTTGACTAATGGCATCCATCCGCATTATTAAATCAGTCATAGATGATGCTCCGGTTATATAAGAAATATAAACATTTTCACTTTCTAATTGTTGATATAATCTTAAAATAGATTCGGAATCGGTTTTTAAATCATCAATTCTTATATTTGTTTCTTCAATTTCTTTTTTAACCGTTTCAATGTCGGCTTTAGTTTCTTCAAGTTCTCTAGAAGTTTTTAAAACTTTATTTTTATTCGCCGCAATTTCACTTTCTGTTTGTTTCTTTTTCTTATCTTGGGCCGCTTTTTTATTTTCTAAATCCGTAAGTTCTTGTTTTAATTCGCCTAAAGTTTGGGCCGTTTTCGCTGAGGTATCTACTCCTAAAGAGATAAACATACCAATGGCAATAACAACTACTAATATTTTAACAACTAACTTTTTCATACTTTCAAATACTTTCTAACAGCCATTAAACTTCCAACCATCCCAATTAAAGCGCCAAGTCCAGCAATTACTAAAGATACAAGGAATACAAAATTGTATGGCGGAATTAATCTAATTAAATCAGAAATTATATGGCCTCCTAGTCTTTCATAAGCAATTATATAACCATAAATCGTTACAATTATCGGAATTAAAGAACCTAAGACGCCAATAATAAAGCCTTCAAAAACAAATGGTAATTTAATTGCTATATTACTACTACCTACTAAACGCATAATTTCAATTTCACTTCTTCTCGAATATATGGTAAGTTTAATCGTGTTGGTAATTAAGAAAGCCGTAACAAAGATTAGGGAAATAACAACGACAATAGTTACTTTTTCGACAACATCAAAAACAGATATAATCGTATTAACCGTATCTTCGCCATAATTTGCACTGGCTACTTTATCCATTTCTTCAATTTCCGTCGCTATTCTTTCCAATGAATTAACATCTTTAACGGTAACAGTAAATGAGTCCATTAAAGGGTTTTGTTCATAATTTTCAAAAACAGTGCCAAAAGAGGCATTATATTCACTCATTTCCGTTTTCCATTCTTCTTTACTTTTATAAGTTACTTTATCAACATCTTTAATTCCTTTAATGGAATTTTCAATAAAATCCGCATCATCTGTGGAGGCACTTTTATCTAAGTAAACCACAATCGTTAATTCATCTTTTAAATTATTCGTCGCATTTTCGACATTCCCCGCAATTAAAAGGGAAATAGCCACCACTAAAAGAGTTATGGTCGCACATAAAATGGAAGCCATACTTAAACTAAAATTCCGAAAAACACTTTTAAAAGCATCTCTTATACTTCTACCAATAATTCTAAACGGCTTCATGAGACTTATAACTTCCTTTCAAATAATCGCCAGTTAAAACACCATGTTCAATTAAAAGAACTCTCTTCTTCATTCTATTAACGATTTCTTTATCATGGGTGGCCATAATAACTGTCGTTTTTAAATCTTTATTAATATTTTCGATAACTTTCATAATTTCTTTGGAAGTATCAGGGTCTAAGTTTCCAGTTGGTTCATCACATATTAAAAGTTTAGGCTCGTTAACAATAGCCCTTGCAATACATACCCGTTGTTGTTCACCACCGGATAATTGATGGGGAAAACTTCTTGTTTTTTCTTTTAATCCGACTATTTCAATGGCTTTTAAAACTTTAGGTCTAATTTCAGAGGCTGCCACTCCTAAACATTCCAAAGCAAAAGCAACATTTTCATAAACGGTAAGCTTTGGCAGTAATTTAAAGTCTTGGAATACTACCCCAATTTTTCTTCTTAATTTATAAACGCGACCATTTCTTAGTTTAGCCACATTAACGCCCCCAACGATAACACTACCTTTGGTTGGCTTTTCTTCTCTATATAACATTTTAATAAAGGTTGATTTACCTGAGGCTGTATGCCCAATTACAAAGACAAACTCTCCTTTATCAATAGTTACTGATAAATCGGCTAAGGCTGTAACCCCCGTCGAATAAGTTTTATTTACATTTTTTAATTCAATAAACTTCATATTATATACACCAATATAATTATATCATAGAACTATATTCTAGAGAAATGGTAAATTTGACCTCTTGACACCACCTTGAACTTCATAGCAATCACTTATAACAAAAAAAGCTGTTGGGTCAATCTCTAAAATCTTCGATTTAAATAAAGTTACATCTCTATTTCGGATAATACACATAATCATAGCCCCCTTTTGATGAGAGTAGCCCCCCACCGTCGGAAATATGGTATAACCGGTTTTAACATCTTCTTCAATAATCTTTTTAACTTTCCTTGATTCCCTTGTATAAATCATAAATTTCTTACAATTTGAAATACCAATTGATATTTTATCAACAAGCATAGAGCCAATCACAATTATAATAACTGCATAAACCGCTGTATCAATACCAAAGACAAAAGCTCCGAAAATAACAATAAAAATATTAACTAAAATTACGCCAGTTCCTTCACTTATATGAGAGTATTTGCATAACAAGCGAACCAAAACATCACCCCCACCAGTTGAGTAACCATATTTATAGACAAGACCATTACTAACTCCATACATAATACTGGCTAAAATTACCGTTATTAATATCTCCGAAAAATTAATATAAGGTAAAATAAATTTCGCTAAAGGAGCTGTAAAAGTTATAAATAACGGATACAAGAAAGTACCTAAGATAACTCTAGAAGTTTCTTCTTTCCCTAAAAAAGCAAAACTAACAATTAAAAGAACAATATTGGAAACATAAATAAAAGCTTGCGCATCAAATCCCGATATTTTTTGCACAATGATAGCTAAACCTGACATACCACCCGTTACAATGTTATTAGGCACGAAAAATAAATTATAGCATAAAGCTAAAATAAAAGTTCCTAATACAAAAGATAAACCAGTTACTAGTATCTCTTTAGTTTCTTTTTTGTTTATTCCATCCTTTTTCATTCTTATCATACCTTATAATAATCATAATATATAAATCTTAATTTAGCAAGTTTTTTATTTAAATTCATATACTTTAAAAGAGGTGAATTTAATGAACGGTAACTTTTATCAAAACCCAACTTTTCCTTCCAATAGTACCATGACTCCGACTATTCCCCAAAGTCCACCGGGCAATATTTCTTCCATGTCCCAACTTACTATGGAACAAAGTTTTATTGAAAATATTTTAAGACTTAATAAAGGTAAGAGAGTTAATGCTTATGTCTCTTATCCTGACAGTAGTGAGTGGCAAAACAAAATTTACACTGGAATAATTGAAGAAGCCGGCAAAGATCATTTAATCTTAAGTGATCCTTCTAATGGTAATTGGTACTTAATTAGAATGATTTATTTAGATTATGTTGAATTTTTTGAAAAAATAAATTATTCTCATAATTATTCTGAAAAAAACTTTTAAAAAAAAGAGGTTCATTCCTCTTTTTTAACTGTTTCTATATTTATTATTAAAATTTCTAATTAAAACTATAAAGGTACACACAAAGACAATGGTATATAATACTAAAAAAGCTAAATTCCAAATTGTATAGAAAGTATTATTAGTTGTTAGTACATCTATATAATCAAAACCAATGTCTCTTACAAAATCAAAAGGTATTTTTAATAAAACTAATAATAAAACCATAATAAATATATCTCTAATCATTTTGCCTTTAACATCACTTTTTTTACTTTTAAATAAAGTTCCAAATTCCGTAATAGTTTCCATTAAATTGTTAAAGATGCCTTTATTTAATTTCTTATAATCAATCCCTCTTCTTAAGTATATTTCTTGCGCAATTTTTTTTATATCTGGTTTATCATTAGTTAAAACTAAATCATAATTATTTATTTCTTTTACTCTTTCTTCTTTTATTAAATATCTTAGTTCTTTATCTAACTTTTTAATATTTTCTTCTTTCATTTATATCAACCCTTTATCTTTTATTTTATATTATTTTTTACCTAAAACAATAAGGCCAACAAATCCCCCAATTAGAACAACAAAAATACCAATAACAATTAAAGCATCATATGAATTTTCTTTTTGAATATCTTTTTTAATACTATTAATATCAATGTCTTCTTCTTTGGCAAGATCTTTTACCACATCGATATCTTCACTACTATCATTAACTTCATCAATGGCTTTCTTTAAATCACTAGGATCTTTCGGAAAACCAATGTTGTGATAATCGCCAATAACAATTGTTGGTGTATATAATTTTTCAGTATCTTCGTCATAATGCTCTAATACTTTAAGCATTAAAGTTAATGCATCTTGATTTTTAGTGTTTCCTGACCCATCAAAGGTTACAATTTCCACTAATTCAAATAAATCTTTGTCTTTAGAAAGTAGATCATTAAAATATTCTAAAGCACTTTCACAAGCCGAACAATTAACTCGCGAAAACATATAAACCTTGGCTTTATTTGCTGCCTCGACTCTTGGAATTAATAATAGTAATAATAAAACGGCCACTAAGGCTAAATAAATTTTCTTCATCATAGAAAACCTCCTACACTATTATATCAAACTATTTCTCAAATGTCTTATACATTTTAACAATTCGCACAATTACTTCTTTATCGTCAATATCAATTTTATTGGTACTAATCAAAGTTGCAAGTCCATTAGCATATAACCATACATGCATAAATAACTCTTTAGCCTCATCAAAAGTATAACCACCTTTATTAACTAAATTAATAATAGCCCCTTGGTTCCACTTTTCATTTAAAACATCATCGATACTTTTCCATTTTAAATTATTCGATAAGAATAAACTAATAAATAAATTTTTATAGTATTTGGCAAATTCTACATAAGCGACACATAAAGTTACTAAGGCCTTTTTGTTATCAACTCTACTCGTAATAAATTCGTCATACTCCCGATATATTTCTTTATAGATATCTTCTTTAATTTCGTCCATATTATTATAAATTCGATATAATGGTTTCGTCGATATTTTTAATTCTTTAGCAAGGTCTCTCGCATTAATTGACTCCCAACCTTTTTTGTTAACCATAACAACTGCTTTTTTAATAATATTTTCTTTCTCTAACTTACAACTAGCAGGCATATTTAACCCTCCCTCTATTAAATAGTAACTTATGTTACCATTATATCTAATTTAATATATATTGTCAATTATTTCCAAAATAAAGAAGATAACTTTTAATTATCTTCTCCATCAGGATTAAAAATTAAAGCATCATCTACCAATTATAATAGACGCTCCATTTTGAACTGAGAGTATCTAACATATATTAAATACCTCTATAAACATTATATAACACTTATTACATTTATGCAACAATAAATGTTACATTTTTAACACATCTTAATTATGAAAGTAAATACAATTATTAAAAAACAGTTGTATTTACTTTTCCAAAATAAATTGTATTTAGTTTC
>CANRAA010000041.1 GCA_947628485.1 uncultured Bacilli bacterium
TTTGCTAATATAAAAATGTAGGTTTTCCTACAAAATTATATTAGCCAAAACCTACATTTTTATGTTGACATTATCAATACACCACGCATAGTAAAAAGCTGGCGGTTGACTCCTACTCATCGTCCATTCCTCCTCAGCTGCACTTCTTGTCCATCCATTTGTAATAAATAACCAATTGTCTGTTGAATTATTTTTGTATGCATTTACATAATCACTTCCATACATTAAGCCTATATGATTTTGTACTGTTCCATCTTGACTTCCTGTTGTTGTTCCTGGTGTTGATGTTGTTTGTTCCATTTTCCATGTATAATTATCTATTGATCCTTTTATTCTTGCATCTATTGAATTGTAAAATGTTCCATTTAAGAATGTATATAATTCTGATGAACTCCATATTCCTTCTTTAGTGATGCTAAACCATCCTCTGTTTGCTCCATATTTTTTTGCTTTGATTACTTTTAGTTTTCCATCTGTTGTGACTCCGATTATTCGATACATGTTTTCTGAGTTTGTTTTACATACATCTGGATTTTCATCTCCTAGGCAGATATAGTTATTATCTACTTGACTTGCTGTACCTTTGAAACGATACATTCCATCTACTATAGTTGTGTGTTGTCCTCCACCAGCATAGTAATCTCCACCTTTGGCCTTTAACACTTCTAAGGCTGGTCTTCCCTTTGCAAAGTATAAGGTACAATATATGGTCTTCTTAGTTGTTATTGTTACTGTAGGATTTGGACTTGTTTCTTTAAAACTTATATATGGTGTTGTATCTCCTACATCTTTCCCACTCGCATCAGTACATTTTGTCCCAGCATACATATACTCAGTCTTTTGTGGCCATGTTGTTCTACTTGTATCTGATTTATATTCAAATGTTGTTGGGTCTTGGACCATTATAGATAGTGTCTTATCTTTATTATCAAATATATCTACGGTTTTGATATCTTCTAATATTTGAGATTTATTTGGTTTAAATATATTATAGACAAATACACTTTCTATAATAAGTATAAATACTATTCCCATTAACATTATTTTTCTTTTCATTTTTTAATTCCTTTTCTATTATTTATCAAAATATGCATGGCATATGTTTTTACCGGTTGTTACAAATGTTATTCCAGTTGTTTCACTATAACTAAGTTGAGTGGTTATATTATTTGGGTTGTTACATTCATAATATGTCATTTTATAACCTGCTGGTACTGTATCTCCAACAATGTACTTTTTATTATCTCTTATGGTTACTACATCGCCTTCCTCTGTCTCTATGTACATTATTACTTTTACATCTCCATCTTTTTCTTTATAATCTACTAATTTAAAACTATAATATATTCGACATACTACTTGTTTGGGTAATCCTTCACTGACATTTATTGTTACTGTTCCATCATTTGCTATGGAAAAATCTCTTCCTGAAGCTTTTGTATAGGTTGCATCGGTTGGTATACAATTACTTTTCTTTTCATCTAAAACATAATTAGTTTGAATATTTGCTGGTGGAGTATCATAAATATCATATTTCTTTAAATCTATTCCGCTTTGAATATAATACATAACATTTATATCGGTTGGTTTATCTAAATTAGAAGTATCGCCTTTTCCAGCAAAGTTTCCTACTTTACTATTAAAAATTGGTGTCCAAGCACTTTCATAATCATAATAAGCATGAGTGTCTTTTATCATTAGAAATGCAAAAGTTATTATAGTTATTACAAATAATCCTAATAATATTCTTTTGATTGTTTTATTATCTAGTCTTCCCTTTATCATACTACCTCCTTTATGTTGCTAATACCGAATGTAATATACATAATAAAAGATATTTAATGATATTAATGTGCTATCATTATGCTATCTATAATAAAATTATAACAATAAAGATAGCACTATGCAAGCATAAATTTTCAAAAAAATGCATTAATATATAGATAGCAAGGAGATATCACTATGAATAAAGAAATTATATATGTAAGAATTGACGAAGATATTAAAAAAGAATTAGATATGTTAGCCTTAGAGGAACAAAGAAGTTTAAATAATTTAGTTGTTTTTATCCTTACAAAATACTTAGAAAATGCTAAGAAAAATAAACAAGCAAAAAAGAGTGAATGACCACTCCTTTTTATTTGGTTATATGTAAATTGTCGGTATTTTGTTGAACAGAACTTTCATAAATATCACTTGTAAAATCATTGGTATTATTTTTTAAAGCATAATATAAATTACTTCTGACAGCTGAACTATTAGCAAACTTTCTATCTCCTTTAGCAATATCTTTAATTAAAGCATTATAGAATTCTTGAACATAATCTTGAACATTTACATAGCTTGGATTAATTCTATTTAAATTTTTCTTGGCTTCTTCAAAACGATATTTTTTATAAGCATCAAAGTCCTCAAAAGCCCCTTCACTAATTCTCTTTAAAGCCATTTTATCAGATTTAAAGTTTACTTCATTTAAATTATTGGTACTTGGATTAGTAAAGTTAGCATAGAATTTTCTTTTTTCATAATTTCTATTACTTGCATATTCTACAAAACCTTTATCATAACCTTTATAACCTAACATTTCATAACTTATCCATTTTAAAGAATAAGAGTCTGGTCTTCCCTCTGGGTTATTTGGTTGATACCAGTGAACAACGTTAAATCCTTCACCACCATATAAACTAACACCTCGGTTAGACTCACCAGTTATACCTGGGTAAATCATTAATCTATTATCTATGATATCATCAATTGAATTTAAATCCATCTCGGCAAAATCACTTTCGGTTAAAAGATTGTAGCGGGTATTTCTTCTCGCCATATAAATTGCATACTCATCTTCTTTATAAGTTTTACCCGTTAACTCGCCATCAGCTTTACCATCAACGCGGGCAAATTGTAAATTTTCATTTGGATAAGATACTTGAATAGCTACTTTACTCTTCTCTTCGTCCGTTAATTCTAAGAAAGCCAAGGCTTCTAGATAATCCATTGTATAAATAGTATTAAATGCTCTATTATAGAATTCATGAATTTTAGCATCACTATCAATTCTTTCAGGTTTAAGGTTTGAACCAACTTTCAAATTATCATTGAAATTAATAGATAAGTTCATAACAATTCCAAACTCTTCAAAACTTTGCATTAAGAAAGAGTCCGCATAATCTTCGCCACCAGAGTCAAATCTTCTGCCATTATTCTTTAAGAATAATCGAGCATCAATATTATGGGCTGACTCATGAGACCAAGTTTTATAAGTTACATGGCCCACATCTAAAGTACCATCTGTAGAAAGGTTACTATCTAGAACACCGGCTACTTGCCATTCAATATAACTACCCCAAGCGGCGGCATTAACCGCGGCATTTGCTGCCCATAAATTAACAACTTCATTAAAGTTTTTATGGAATGGTTCGGTTGTTGAATATGGCGTATTAGATACTGAGATACCAAATTCATTTTTCGTAAGTCTTTTATCAATTTGGAATAAATGCATGTTATTAAATAATTTAGGGTCTTTTAAAATAGAATAAGATGTTTCATAATAACTTTGCATTCTCGTCGTATATGTATGTAATTTAGTTAAAAAGGCTTCATGTTGTTCATGGTCAAACGGATCAGTTATATAAGTCCTTTGGGCCCCGATTATAAATTGAACCGGACTAGAAATTATATAAGCCGCATTTTCTGGTAAAGTTAAAATTGGTAAAACAAAATTATAAACGCGGTAATTTAGACCATTATTGTTATCTTCATTACTAAAATGATCCCATAAAGTATATTGTATTTCTTCATGATCCCTTATAGGAAGTTCTTCTAATACTCCTTTAAACTCCCTTCTTACCCATTCATCCATATCATAACTACTAAACTTAGTTACAATAAACTCTAATAACTTAGATACCGTATCTAATTTCGTATAACTACTTAATACTTTATTATATTTTGTATTAGTTTCATTAGTATTAAAGTTAGCTCCCGTTTCATCAGCTAGGAATAAATCAGCAATTTTACTTGGCGTTAAACTCTTATCGAATCCTTCCATATTAAACATCATAAAATCATATATCTTCAGACCATCGACATCTAAATCATAGAACCTTCTAAAGTAATTATAAGTATATAAGACTTTTTCTAATTGTTCATTATTCTTAATTTCTCTTTCCAAATAATTATTAATACTTTCATCATTAGTCGTATTAGTATAATTACTATTAGCTAAGAATTTTAAAACAAATTCTTTTAATTCTTGACTAGTTACTTCATTATAGAAATCTCGGTATATTCTACTATCATTATTCGTTGTTAAAATATCTAAATTATTGGTATAATCTAACTTCTTTAAATAATTAGTTAAATTATTAACCATTTGACTATTAGCATTAATGACATAATGACTATAATTATAATCAATTGGTAAATTAGTAAAACGATAAGTTACCACCATATCATAAATTTTATCAAAAGAAACAGCATATTCTCTTGTCGTATTATCACTAAATACTACTTTTAATTTAACTATTTTCTTATAATCATCGGTTGTTAAATAAGTAACTAGACTACCATCACTGGCAATTGGAACCAAATGTTTTATTTCTTTATTTACTAAATCATAATCGGTAATAGTTTTACCAACTTCAATTATTTTGGCATTATCATAGAAAGGCATAAGTCTCGTTAAATTCCGATATAACAATTCTTTATTAGTATCGTATCCTTCTTCTTTTTCTAATTTAGTTTGATTTTCAAAAACAAATTCTGGTAAATTATCTTCACCGATATTTCTAAAATCCCAAATATCTTTGGAAAATTTAGCTCTTTCTTCAAATAAGTAAGCATTAATTTCTTCTTCTGTAAAATTAATTGCCCCTACTTCACTTGTACTTTCATTACTTAAATAATAATTATTTTCTTGGTTGGAATTACCCGCAACTGCTACTTCAGAACCTTTAGTAAAAATTACATTATTTTTAATTTCATTATCATTACCTCTTAAAAGGCCTCCTGATAAACCATTATCATAACCAGTAGATAATGAAACGTTTACATAATTATTTAAAATTGTACAAGAATTAGCTTGCCCAATTAAACCACCTCGGTAATGCCATCCTCCAGAAATAACACCATTTGTATAACTATTTTCTACTTTAGATGAGGTAGCCCTTCCAACAAGACCCCCAATACCTTGTTGGAAACTATTAAATGTTATTCTAAAGTTATTAGCTCGGCAATTTTCAACAGTCGTATTTGTTATAGTACCAATTAATGTACCAAAGGTTTCTTCGGTACTAGCCTTAGTAACATTACTAACTAAAACTTTTTTAATGGTTGCCCCACTGGCTGTATTAGCTAAAACCCCGTGCGCATTAGTTGGACTAAGGTTAATATCCGTTAATCTTAAATCTTCAATTTGAGCCCCATTTAAACTATTGAATAAAGGTTTACTTAAATTTTTTATAGTATGGCCATTACCATCTAAATTCCCTTTATATTCATTAACATAAAAATCGGTATTAACATCAATAACACTAGCATCATAATCTTTAGTTAATTTTATATTTTCATTACTAGATAGTTTTTCTAATAAAGATTTTAAAGCAATATCAGGATGCTCTTCATTAATAGCAATACCCTCATTTATTTTTCCAAAATTTATTACTAATGTTTCTTTATCTTTGGTAGTGTAATCATATTCTAAGGTAAGTTTTAAAATACCATCTGAAGTATTAACTGTTTTTATTCTTGCTCTAACACTAGGTAAATTATTCATAATAACTTCGACAAAATAATCTTGATAATTTTTTTCTAATTCCGAAACTTCTACTTCATTTACCAAAGAAATTACTTCTTCCCCATCAATATGTTCTACTTTATATAAATTAGTATCAAGAACGTCTTTTAATTCAATATTATTTTTCTCTAAAGTTATATTTTCATATAAAGCAATAACATTTCCTTTATAATTATCACTATCTACTCTTACATCTTGATCACGATCAAAATTAACTGTTATTTTAAGATAATATCTTAAAACACCTTCATTTTTAGTAAATGTTAAGGTATCATTATAATCTTGATCTTTCATTACTACATTACCTAAATCATCTGTAATTGTTACTTTTGCTTTATCTATTAAACTTTTATCATTGTCTTTGAGAGTTGTATATACTTTTATTTCCGTATCGGTTTCAGCAAAGTGAAAATCTTTAATTCTCACGATATCTTTTAAGATTTCGGGAGTAAAAGTATAAGGATTATCTAAATAAACTTTTTTACCATTATCTAAAACTATTCCCTTAATAGTTAAAGGTTTTCTACCCGCACTATAAAAACCATTAAGGAATAATCTATAACTATCTTCGTTTTTAATAATTAAGTATTCTTCATCATCTATTATTACTTTAGAAGGCTGAATATTTAAATCATTATTAAGACCATTTATTTTAAAATCTAATCTAATTCGTTCTTCTTTTTCAAAATATTGATCACCATTTTTACTTACTAAAGTGCCATCGGAGATAGAAATATTTTTATAATCATCTTCACTAAATAAACCATAACTAACTTTATATATTTCTTTATCTTTATATTCATTTTTATCGCCAGTTAGAGCATTTAACTCAGCATCATCACTATCAAGATCAAAGCTACCAGTAAACGATAAATCAAACATTTCATTTTGAGGTACTTGAGTTAAAACAACATGATTATGGCCTCTTGTAATTTCATGAGTTATATTACCTAGTTTTACTTGACCATCTTTAAATTCTTCTTCACTTAAAGTTGCTTTTTCATCTAATACAACATCAAAATCTAAAGTAACTTCACTCTTAGCATAATCATCATTAATTACCAAATTTTCTACTTTCGGCATATCTTTTAAAACATCAATTTTAATTGTTTGAGGAGCCACAGAATAAAAATCATTAACAATATTATAGTAATTATTAATAGCTAGTTGAACACGACTAACTTTTAGTTCCATTACTCCGGCAACTTTCGGAACAGTTAAAAATACTCTTGAACGATAACTAACACCTGAAATAGGACTAGCAGCATAATTTAAATCGTTAATTGTAATATTAGATACTATTTGATATGCCGCATTTTTATAATGCGCTTTGGCATAATTATTAATCGCATCCCCCACAAAAGTAGTAACCGCTAGTTGATAATTTTTCTCCCCCTTAGCAGGATAATAATTTTGAGTATCATTTTTACCATCCGTTGTAAAAAATAATTCACTAATATAAATATCATCACTATGGGTAAGTATTTCTGCCTCCCCAATATTTTGATTAGTATATTTATACTTATCACCTAAAGTGTAATTTGCTAAAAATCTTACCGTATAATAACCATCTGTTCCTTTTTCATAAGATAAATAGATTGGCGTATTTATTTGTTCATGATTAATAATTTCTTCTTCACTTAAAGTAATTTTATCAATTATTTTACCTAAAGAATCTACTAAAATAACTTGTAAACTGTCTAAAGTTTTATCTTCATCAGCTAATTTAAATGATACTTTAACCCTTTTATTAGCATTTTCATTAACTAAATTAATATTTTCCGCTTTTGGAGCTCTTTTTAAAACATTATAAGTTAAGTCATTAATATGAAAATCTTCACTATTTTTAAATGATTTTAAAGTATTTAACTCAACACTTTCTAAAGAAACAACATGCTTACCAAAAGAAGTATCCGCATTATTTAAATAAATTTCATAATCATTACCTTCTTTTTTAGTTATCTTATATTCATGATTATTTTCATTTATTTTTAACATAACATTTTCGACATTAGCATTTACTCTATTAGTACTTGTAAACGTTATAGTAGGAAACTCTCCGGGAACAATAGAGTCGGTAATGGTTGCATCATAAAGAGTAAAGTTATAATCTTTAAGTAGCATAAAAGGATGGTTAAAAATTATTTCATCTTGATAGTTATTTTTTTCATTATCTTTAGAACTATCTAAATCAAAGGTAGCTTTTACTTCTAATCGATATTCTTCCCCCTCTTTAATATTCAGTTCAGAAACTATATTTTGACCTTTTACAATATCAAAATTCTTAACTTCTTTATTATCTTTTAAAATACTAGCATGGCCACTTTCAAAAACATTATCTTCATCTAATAAATCAAAACTTAATGTTTGGTGTTCTTCACTATAACTAAAATTAGTAACTGTTGGTTTATCTTTTAATACTTCTCTTTCAAAAGTTAAATCTACTTTTATCTCTTTATCGTTACTTGTATAAACCTCAGTCATTTTAAATTTATGAATACCAGTTTCTTCGTGAGAGACAATTGAAACAACATAATAAGTGCCATCAAAGGTAACATCATAAAATTCATCATTTATTTTAACTTTATATAAACTTATATCACTTGGACTAATTTCCGCTTTAAATTTTAAAACGATTTCCCCTTTTTGAACATAATAATCCGCATTGGAAATTTCCCTTACTTTAACGGTCGTTTTAACTTCGGATGCCGTATGACCAGCATCATTAACATCCACTTTCCCATCATTATTGGTATCTAAATCGGGAATATTAGGCTCTGTTGGCTTAGGGACATTTTCTTCCTTATCATTAACATCATTATTATCATTGTTGTTAGCATTATTAGTACTAGTTGGTTTTTTATTATTAGAAGGTTTTTTAGGATTTTCTTCAGCATCTAAATCTTCTTCTCCCATTATATTGATTAAGTAATCGATAATTTCTTGAGCATCATTATAATCTTTTACCCCATCATTATTAACGTCTTTTTTATTTAAATTAAAGTTAACTAAAATGCCTAAAGCCACGATTAAAGAGACTTCCATAAGGCCAAGAATACCTACAAGTAAAGTTATTGCCTTAAATTTAACTACTAAATAAATAAGTAAAATTAAACCTAAAACACCAACAATACTTAAAGTAATAATCACTGGTTTATTACTAAAAGTTTTTATTAAAGGCTCTTTATCTTCTTCTATTTCTTCTTCTTTATTATTGACTAGTTTATTATCTTGGGCATTGCCAATTACATGAACACTAGATAATACTTTATCATAATTAATTATATTATTACCATCAGAGGCCGAAATATTAGTTAAGGCAATCGTAGTATCTCCTCCAAATGTATCTTCTTTAACTTTTAAAGTAACATTAAAAAGATTGCCAGATACTTTTCCCGCTTTATTAATAAGACCAAATTTATGGGTAGACTCACTAAAACTTATGTTGATGTTTTCATTATCCGTAGTAAAATCTTCACTCTCTAATACTTCAAAATAATTTTCATCATATTTTAAAGTAGCAATTAGAGCATAAGCTTCCATATCTTTAGGAAGAGAGGCGGTAATCGTCACTTCATCCCCTGGCTTTAGGTCATTTTGACTGACATTTAAAATAATTCCTTCTTGAGCAAAAGCCAAAATAGGAAACATTAAACTTAAAATTAAGACACCAAGAAAATATTTTAACTTATTTATCATTTTAAATCCCCCTTTACTTGGATATTTTTTTATATTTCTAAATGTAAGTATTATTATACCAAAAAGGTCTTAAGTAGACAATATTTTATCTTAAAGTTTTAGGCTTCACAATTTTATCTTAAAGTTTTAGGCTTTTTTCATCTTTTATATTATATGTATTTAAAAATTTGTTAATTATAATAAATTACCCATAAAAAAAGGCCTTAAGCCTTCTAAATATATGTTTTGGGTTTTTTTTGAAATTTTTCCATAATTCCATCACTTTCAGGAAGTATGGTAACTTTTTTATTTTTTAATGTTTTCGGAACATCAATTAATCTTTGATTACTAGAGCCTCTAAATAAAAGATTTAAATCTTTTAAATCATTTACAAATAGACCATCTACTAAAACATCAAGATAATCTAACAATTCTAAATATTTGGGATTCTTTTCGCCCATTTTAAGAATTTGTTCATAAGTAAATCCCGTATAACACCAAACATTTAAACCTATGCCTTTAGCAAATTTAGCAATTTCCACCACTGGTTCAATTTGGTATAAAGGATCTCCCCCAGATAAAGTAATGCCATCTTGATTTTTTAAGTTTTTTATCTCGTCAAAAACTTCTTCTAAAGTAAATTCAGCTCCACCCTTAAAATCGTGAGTCCCAGGATTTTGACAAAAAGGACAATTATGGGAACAACCTTGTGTCCAAATAACTGCCCTTACACCATATCCATCAACGACACTATCACTTTGAATAGGAGCCGCGAGTCTGATTGTCATATTTTATTTTAGGCTACCTTTTTATCTTGGAACATTTCTTTAACACCAGTATGTTTTACTCTATCTTGTTCCTCAGCTTTTTTCGCATTATTAAATCTTTCTGTTGTTCCTACTAAATAACCTGTAATTCTTCTAATTCTTTCAAAACCAACACCTTCCCCGATAGTTTTTACTCTTTTTTGTGTTTCCATAATATTTCCTCCTCCTTCTTTTCTATTAGCAATCACAATTAAGACTTGTTATTCTTTCAACCGGTACCCCTTCAAAATTCTTTCTGCCACATCTTGGACATACATCATTGATAACTCCAACATAACCACAAACGGGATCACGATCAACTGGATGGTTAACAGCCCCATATCCAATATCGTTATCATGCATTACCCGAATAATTCTTTCGAAGGCTTCCACATTATTCGCGGTATCGCCATCAATTTCAATATAAGAAATATGGCCCGCATTTGTTAACTTATGATATTTTCCTTCTACTTCTAGTTTATGTTGGATAGTTGTATGGTAATATACTGGAACGTGGAAAGAATTTGTATAATATTCTCTATCTGTTACTCCTTTAATCTTACCATAGATAGAACGATCAATTCCGACGAAACGACCACTTAAACCTTCAGCTGGGGTCGCAAGACAAGTGAAGTTTAATTTCATTTCTTGACTATATTCATCACATTTTTTACGCATGTAACTTACGATTTCTAAACCTAACTTTTGGGCTTTTTCACTTTCTCCATGATGTTCGCCGATTAAGGCTTTTAAACATTCCGCAAGGCCAATAAAGCCAATAGATAAGGTTCCATGTTTTAATATTTTTCTAATTTTTTGTCCTGGTTCAAGTTTTTCAGAATCTAACCAAACATGAGCTCCCAGTAAGAATTTAAAATTCTCGACTCCTTTACTGCATTGAACATCGAATCTTTGAAGTAGTTGACCTTTACAAAGTTCTAATAAATCATCAAGTTCTTTATAGAAACCTTTCATGTCGGCTTTCGTTCTGGTGCCATCAACAATCCCATATTTTATTCCAAGTCTTGGTAAATTAATGGTCGTAAATGATAAGTTTCCTCTTCCTGGGGTAATTTCTTTATCCGGATAGCAAACGTTACCAATTACTCTCGTCCGACATCCCATATAGCCAACTTCTGTTTTAGGATCTCCCTCTTTTAAATAAGGTTTATTGAATGAAGAATCCAAAAATGAGAAATTAGGGAATAATCTTTTAGCTGATACTTTACAAGCTAGTTTGAATAAATCATAGTTAGGATCTTCCTTATTATAACTAACGCCTTCTTTTAATTTGAAGATAGATATTGGGAAGATTGGTGTTTCGCCATGTCCTAAACCTTCGTCTGTAGCTAGTAAGAAATTCTTTATAACCATTCTTCCTTCTGGAGATGTATCAGTACCAAAGTTTACAGATGAGAATGGTACTTGGGCACCAGCTCTTGAATGCATGGTATTTAAATTATGAATAAATGCTTCCATAGCTTGGAATGTAATTCTATCTGTTTTCGCTAAGGCCTTATCATAACTTTTAACAAATAATTCTTCTAATCTTTCACTAGTTATAAAATCTTTAAATACTTCTTTAGCATCAATATCTATCGTATCTAAATTATTAATAACTTCCTCTACTTTATCAAAATCGACATTACCTAAAAAGCCTTCTAAATCTAGGTAATCATAAGTCATTTGTTTTAATTGTTTCTTAAATGTTTTCTTAACTCCTGGAGCCATATAGTAATCAAACATTGGAATACTTTGACCACCATGTTGATCATTTTG
>CANRAA010000042.1 GCA_947628485.1 uncultured Bacilli bacterium
CCTGGGATTCCAAAAGAATGGCGGGAGGTTCTTCTTCTGGTAGTGCGGCCTCAGTTGCTGCGGGAGTTTATCCTTTTGCTTTAGGTAGTGATACCGGAGACTCGATAAGAAAACCGGCAGCTTTTTGTGGAATAGTAGGCTATAAACCAACTTATGGGATGATTAGTCGTTATGGTTTATTTCCTTTTGCTTCTTCCCTAGATCATTGTGGGTGTCTTACGCGTTCAGTAAAAGATGCGGCCATTGTTGTTGATGCTATGAAAGGAATCGATAAAAACGATTTAACGAGTTGGGATTCAAGCAATATTCATTTATATGAATCTTTGAATGGCAATGTTAAAGGTAAAAAATTATTTTATATAAAAGAGATTGTCAATTTAGAAAATTATCCTGATGCTTCCGCTGAACTAAAGGAACACTTAAATAATTTTTATCATACCATAGATTATTTAAAAGAAGAAGGTGTAGAAGTAGACGAGGTAAGTATTGATAAAAATCTTATTAATACGATATTTAGTGTTTATGAATGCTTATCTTGTGCGGAGGCAACCTCTAATATGTCTAATTTAACCGGAATTATTTTTGACCCTAGGGGAGAGGGTAAAAACATTAATGAAATGATGAAAGATCACCGAACTAAAGGTTTTTCCTCCCTTATTAAAAGAAGATTTGTGATTGGTTCATATATCTTACAAAAAGAAAATCAAGAAAGATATTTTGTTAATGCTCAAAGAGTAAGAAGATTAATTGTGAATAAAATGAATGAATTATTTAAAACTTATGATGGTTTAATAATGCCCGTTAGTACGGGACCTGCTCCTTATATAGATGGTAGTAAAGATGAAATTACGAAAGACAATACAACCAACTTAGAAGAACATTTACAAATAGGAAACTTTGGGGGATTTCCTTCTATTACTATTCCAAATGGTTTTGTAAATAATTTACCAGTAGGTATAAATATTACCGGTAAATGTTATGATGATGCAAATGTTTTAAATATCGCTTATGCTCTTGAGAGTAAAATGCCCTATAAAAATCAAGTAGGACCCCAATTTAAGGAGGGAGAAAATGACTAAGTATAAAGCTGTCATTGGCTTAGAAATGCACTGTGAAGTAAAAAGTAATTCCAAAGTATTTTCTACTGCCAAAAACTCTTATAATGATACTCCTAATGCTAATATTAGACCTATTGATTTAGCCTTTCCAGGAACTTTACCTACACTTAATATTGAATGCATTCGAAAAGCCTTACTAATGTCTTTAATATTAAATTGTAAGGTGCCAGAATATATGTATTTTGATCGGAAGAATTATTATTATCCGGACCTTCCTAAAGGTTACCAAATAACCCAAATGCACGACCCAGTTGGGGTAAATGGTCATATTACCATTGATGTGGATGATTATTCCAAAGATGTTTTAATTCATGATATTCACCTAGAAGAAGATAGTGCCTCTCTAGACCATTATAGTACTATATCCCTAATTGATTACAATAGAGCGGGTGTTCCTTTACTAGAACTGGTAACGGAACCATGTCTTTCATCATCTAAAGAGGCCGTTGCTTTTCTAGAATACATGCGAAGAGTTTATCAATATGCGGATATTTCCGAAGCCGATACGAAAAAAGGCCAAATAAGATGTGATGTAAACGTTTCAATTATGGATGAAGATAGTACAGAATTAGGAACAAAAGTGGAAATTAAAAATGTCAATTCTTTTGCGAATGTGGCCGCAGCAATTGATTATGAAATCAAAAGACAAAGTGAACTTAAAGATGCGGGAAGATACGATGAAGTAGAACAAGAAACAAGACGTTTTGATGAAGAAACGGGAACCACAATTAGAATGCGGGGAAAAGTTGACGCTATCGATTATAAATATTATGTTGAACCTAATATTCCGAAATTTAAAATTGATAGTGCTTGGCTTGAGAAAATCAAGAAAGATATTCCCGTATTACCAAGAGAAAGAAAAAAACACTATATGGAAGATTTAGGTTTATCGGAATATGATGCAAATATTATTATTAAAGAAAAAGATTATGCCGATTATTTTGAAAAGTGTGTTTCTATTGGAATGAACCCAAAAGTGGCTGCGAACTATTTAACGGTTCAAATAATTGCTTACCTAAATAAAGAAGGCATTACTTTAAAAGATTTCTATTTAATTCCCGAATACTTATTAGAAATTACAACGGAACTTGATAAAGAAACTATTTCTTCTAAACAAGCGAAAGAAATATTTAATAAATCATTAGAGGAGAAAAAAGAACCTAAAAATTATTTGAGTGAAAATAAACAAATCTCTAATGAAGGGGAACTTGAAGAAATAATCAATAAAATACTTGAAAATAACCAAGAACAAATAGAAGAATATAAAAATGGTAAAACTAATTTATTCCAATATTTTGTTGGTCAAGTTATGAAAGAAACTAAAGGTAAAGCTAATCCTAATATGGTAAGAGATATTTTAAATAGTAAACTTAATTAAACTGATAGATAAAGTATCAGTTTTTTAATGTAATAGGAAAGTCATACAAAAAGTGAAAATTTATGTTGACATTCAATTGTTCGTATGATATAATTAAAATGTACCTAGGGAAATAAAATAATAAATAAAAAACAAGTACGGCAGCGACTGTCGGAAATATGGCCTGTGGAGGAATGAAATCCTAAGAAGCAGGAAAGATAAGCCGTGAGGCTTATCAAAGTGAAACGAAATAAATTTATTTATTGAGTTTTACTTATTGTTCATGTTTAATAATATGCTTCATAATTTTAAAGATCCTTTAAGTGAAGAGATAATCAAAAAATATCATTATTATTTAAAAAGTGGCGTATTTGAAGATATGGCTAACGGATTTCCCGTTGGAGAATATAAAAATAGAGCCAACATTGTATCAGATGTTAAAACCGCATCTCCGATAGAAGTACCAAATAAAATGGCGGAATTATTGGAAGAATACAACCAATTAACAAAAGTTACCTTAGAAGATATCGCTAAATTTCATGTGGCTTATGAATGTATTCATCCCTTCCAAGATGGTAATGGCCGGACAGGAAGAATAATTATTTTTAAAGAATGTTTGAAAAATAATATATTTCCTTTAATTATTGAAGATGAAAGAAAACAAGAATATTATGATGCTTTAAATGAATCCCAAAAGAATAATGATTATCAAAAAATTATTAATTTCTTTTATGAAGAACAAAAGATATATTATGATAATGTGAAAGACTTAATATAAACTGATAGATAAGGTATCAGTTTTTTTAAAATTATGTTATAATCATATTATGGTGATTATATGGAATTTATCGATAAATATAATTTAAAAGGTATTAATGAAGAATTACTTAAAGAAGCTCTTACTCATAGTAGTTATTCTAATGAACATAAAAATTGTCATAATTATGAAAGATTAGAATTTTTAGGAGATGCTGTTTTAGAACTTATAACGAGTGAATATTTTTATGAAAATACGGATTATAAAGAAGGAGTAATGACGAAAAAAAGAGCGAGTTTCGTTTGTGAACAAGCCCTTGCTTATTACGCTAAAGAAATGGGACTACCCAAACTTATTAGAGTAGGTCATGGTCAAGAAGGCAATGTTAACGATACCATTATTGCCGATGTTTTTGAAAGTGTATTGGGAGCCATCTATTTATCTTTTGGTTATGATTTTGCTAAAAAATATATTTATAAAATAGTTGTTCCTTATATTGAAAAAGATTTTGTTTTCTTTGGAGACTATAAAACAATGCTTCAAGAATGTGTGCAAACAGATAAAAAGTCTTTAGAATATGTCTTAGTTAAAGAAACTGGGGAAGCCCATGATAAAACATTTGAAGTAATTGTTAAAATTGATAATATTGTCTATGGAAGAGGCATTGGTAAGAGTAAAAAAGAAGCTGAACAAAATGCGGCTTTTGATGCTTATAAAAAGTCGGCTAAATAGTTAAAGTAAGGTGAATTATGTATTTAAAGAGTGTAAAAATAGAAGGGTTCAAATCGTTTGCCAATAAAACAACTTTTGAACTTAATAAAGGTATTACTGCGATTGTAGGTCCCAATGGAAGTGGGAAAAGTAATATTGTCGATGCTATTCGGTGGGTTTTAGGGGAGCAATCCCTAAAATCACTTCGTGGTGGTAACATCATGAGTGATGTTATTTTCAGTGGCTCAAGTACAACTAAGCCTATGAATAAAGCCTCCGTTACTTTAACTTTTGATAATAAAGGCCATTATCTTAATACGGACTTTAGGGAAGTGGAAGTAAAACGTTGTATTTATAAAAGTGGGGAAAATGAATATTATTTAAATAATACCAAAGTTAGACTTAAAGATATTACTAATTTATTTATAGATTCTGGAGCGGGGACTGATGCTTTTAATATTATCTCCCAAGGAACTGTTAGTGATATAGTTAATAGTAAACCCGAAAATAGAAGAGTAATTATCGAAAGTGCCGCCGGTGTTTTAAAATATAAAATGCGGAAAGAAGAGTCATTAAGAAAACTGGATAAAACCAAAGATAATTTAGATAGTATAAATTTAGTAATTGATGAGTTATCTTTAACAAGAGACCCTTTAAAGAAAGATGCTGAAGTGGCCGAAAAATACTTAGAACTTAAAAATAATTTAAAAAATACGGAAGTGGCTTTAGTTACGAATGATATTACCTCTATTCATAAAGAATATGTATCTTTAGAAAAAGAAGAAGAAACTTTAACTAAGAAACTTGATAGTATGCAAAAGATTACCAATAATGAAAAAGAAGAAGAATTAAATCTTAAAATATATAAATTGGATGATAAAATCAACGAAAACACTAAAAAATTACTGGCTTTAACCGAAGAAATAGCCAAACTTGATAGTGATAAAAGAATTACGATTGAAAGAACAAAATACGAATATAGTCAAGATAAAGTCCAAAATAATTTAATTAATTTAAAGGAAGAAGAATTATCTTTAATTAAAAATATTGAAGTTACCAATAATGAAATAGATACTCTAAAAGATAACATTAAAGAAAAGATGGCTTTAAATAATGAAAGTAATATTGAATTAAATAATTTAAAGTTAAGAATAAGTACTTATAATAAAGATTTAGAAGATTTAGAAAAAGATAAACAATATTTAGAAAATAGAATCGATATTCTAAAATCTAATATCTTAAATAATGAAAAAGTACCGCAAAGTGTAAGAAGTATTTTAAATAATCCAAGACTTAAAGGTATTCATAATACGATATCATCACTTCTTACTATAGATAGTGATTATGAAATGGCTTTAGAGGTTGTCCTATCTTCTTCGGCTAACTTCATTGTGGTCGATAATGAAATTTCTGCTAAAAGTGCTATTAGTTATTTAAAAGATAATAATTTAGGGCGAGCTACTTTCTTACCATTAAATATTATCAAATCTCGTTATATCGATAAAGAAACGATTGAGAGATTAACTAAAATAAATGGTTATGTGGGTATTTTATCCGATTTAGTTAAATATGATGAAAAGTACCAAAATATTATGGAAAACCAAATGGGTAATGTTATTGTGTCTAAAGATATTGATACCATGAATTTAATTGCTAAAATAATGAATTATCGCTTTCGCGTAATATCTTTAGATGGAAGTATTATCTATGCTGGTGGTAGTATCAGTGGTGGTACCGTTTATAAACATAGTAATGTCAATTTAAAAAGTGATTTAGAAAACTATCAAAATAAATTAGAGGAAAATACAAGAAAACAAGAAAGTATTACCGTCGAACTTAAGAATTTAAATAGTGATTATGAAATACTTAATAGTAAACTAGAAGAAATAGGGAAAGTTGTAACTAATTTAACAACGATCAAAGATAGTAAAATAACTATTTTAGATGAATATGAAGAAAAATTAAAGGCAGTTAAAAATGATATTGCCGGTCTAAATAATTTAGAAAATAATAGTTTAGATAAATCTTTAGAAAATATCTTAAATAAACTTAACACTTTAAATATTGAAAAAGAAAAATTAGAGAATACTATTAATGATGATAAGAATAAAAAAGATACTTTAAGTAATGATTTAAGAGAACTACAACTTAAAGTAAATAATGCCAATAAAGAATACAGAGAAGTTGCAAATAATTTAAATGATGTTAAAGTAAATATGGCTAAATATAATGTAAAACTAGATAATTTACTTCTTACTTTAAATGAAGACTATAATTTAACTTATGAATATGCTAAAGATAATTTTAGTTTAGATATGGAAGAAGATTTAGCCCGTAAAGAAGTGCATAAAATAAAAAATGAAATTAAAGCTCTTGGTGATGTCAATACAGGTAGTATTGAAGAATACAAAAGAATTAATGAAAGATATGAATTTTTAACGAAACAAAAAAATGATTTAGAAGTATCGATGGAAGGTTTATATAATATTATTAATGATATGGATAATATTATGGAAGATAAATTTAAAGAAACATTTACCAAGGTAGCTTCAGAATTTAGTAAAGTATTTAAAATAATGTTCCAAGGTGGAGAAGGAAGATTAGAACTCACAAACCCGGATGATTATTTAAATACGGGTATTGAAATGATTATTACGCCACCAGGTAAGAAAATAAATAATACCCAAAGTTTATCGGGAGGAGAGAAAGCCTTAACGGCCATCTGTTTGTTATTTGCGATCCTTAATGTTTCTCCTGTGCCATTTATTGTTTTAGATGAAGTTGAGGCGGCTTTAGATGAAGTTAATGTCGATTTATTTGGGGAATACTTAAATAAAAAGAAATTAGATAGTCAATATATTCTTATTACCCATAAAAAGCGAATGATGGAATATGCTGATGTTTTATATGGTATAACCATGCAAAATGCCGGAATTAGTAAAGTAGTGGGAGTTAAACTCGAAGGAGTTTAATTCTCATTTTTTAAACTTTAAAAAAAGTTAAATATTTTTCTTTCGTTCGACAATTATTTTAAAATACTTATGTTATAGTAATCTTAAGGTGATAAGATGAAGAGAATAGTTATTATAATTGTGATATGGATAGTTTTAGGAGTTTTATTTGCGGAATTAATATTAAATAATAATATTTTTAAAGGGAAAGAATACCTAGTCTATGCTTTTCAAATCGGAGCTTTCACGGAAGAAGAAAAAGCTCAAGAACTTGCCAAAACCCTTCCTTCTAGTATTATTTTAAAAGATGGTGATGTTTATAAAATATATTCGGGTATTTATAAAAATATTGATATTGTCAATAAAATGGTTGTTTATTTTGAAGATAAAAATATTAGTATTAATTTAAAAACGATTAATACCACCAGTAACTTTTATAATGAGTTAGAAAATTATGAAACAATCTTACAAAACACCACTGATGAAGCTGTCTTTGATAAAGTAAATCAAGGTATCTTAGATCTTTATGTAGAAAGTATTAGTTTATGAAAAAATTTATCCAAGATTCTTATCTTTTTATCATCTTATTTTTAATCTTTTTACTTAAAGAACCCATTTATAAATTATTTACGATTAAAGATAATGTATATACTCCTATGCGTTGTAGTATAACAGAAGATGAATATAATAAACTCTTAGAATTTAATGAAATCGATTTAATTTATGAAACAGACTATTTAAATACTTATATTATTTATAAAGATATCTATAATTATTTAAATGAAATAACCATTAGAGGAGGTCAAGATAAAGATTTAAAAAATAATGTTGTTGTGTATGATAATACTTTAGTCGGAGTTATCGATAAAGTAAATAAAAATACGAGTATTGTTAAATTAATTACCAATAATAAAAGTAAAATATCCGTAAAAATCAATGAAGAAGTGGGAATATTAATGATGGATGATGGCCTTCTTACGGTGCAAAATATATCGAATAATTCCAATATTTTAGTTGGAGACTCTATTTATACTTCGGGTATTGGTATTACCAAAGAAAATATTTATATTGGCACGGTTAAAGATATTAAGAAAAACACTTCCGGTATTGAAGAAGTAATTATTGTCGATTACCAGCTTAATATTAAAGATTTACTCTATGTAACGGTAATCAAGGAGGATTTATGATATATCCCTTAATTATCTTAGACATCTTAATTAATAATTATAGTCCCTATACCTCTTTTTTCTTTCTAACATTTCTTTATAAAAAATCTTATAAATATTATTTCCTTACAGCTTTAATATTAGATTTTATTGTCTTTAATACTTACTATTATAATTTAATTATTCTAACTATTATGTACTTTTTAAATAAAATATTTACCTTTCTTAATTTAGATAATATTTTTTCCTACCTTTTCTTCTTTCTTTTTAACTATAATGCTTATATTATCTTAAGCAATTTAATGGCTTTAACTAGTATGCGTAGTTTATTTGTAAGTTTAGGTAGTAACTTACTTATTAATATGTTTTTCTATCTTTTATGTTATAACGCTTTAACAAAAGAACATATTACTTAAAATTAATTCATATAATTTACGGGGTGAATAATATGGATCCATATAAAATAAGTAATAAAAGACATCATAATTATAATAGAAGTAATAATAGTAAAAAGATTAAATATTTAAAAAATTTAATCACCAGAGTTTTATTAAGTATTATTTTAGTTATAAGTGTTTCAATATTCTTAAAACTGGATAGTCAAAATGAAGTCTATCTTAATAAATATCTTTTTGAAGATAATTTAAAATTTACCCAAATTAATAAATGGTATCAAGATAAGTTTGGCACTTTATTACCTAAAGGAGAAGATACTTCTTTAATGGTAAGTGGCGAAAGTTTAAAGAATAACCCTTATGAAAAAATAGATAATGGGGTTAAAATAAAAGTAACTAAAGGTTCACCTGTCTCTTTAATTAATGGTGGAATAGTCGTTTTTATTGGCGATAAAGATGAAGGACATACTATTATTATTCAAGGTAATGATGGTATTGATTATTCTTACAGTGGAATTCAAAATGAAAACATCACTTTATATGATTATTTAGAAAAAGATAGTTTAATTGGAGAAGCCCAAGAAGACTTTATTATCCTCACTTTAAAAAAAGATAGTGTTTACTTAGATTATGAAGAATATCTTAAAGAAGTTTAAAATAAATAACTATACTTATATCTTTATTTTACTATGTTTTTTATGTGGACTCTTAAAGAATATCTTTATCATTATGTTTATTTGTTTTATTCATGAGTTAGGACATTTATTTTTTATTAAACTTTTTGGTTATGATATTCTAAAAGTTGAATTATTCCCCTTTGGAGGTTTTACTACTTATAATAATAAAATCAATAGTAATATCAATAAAGATATTTTAATATCTCTCGGAGGCATAATTAGTCAATTTATTTTATTAATTATCTTATACTTATTTAAAAGTTATTTAAGTATCACAACCTATCATTTATTTCTTACTTATTCTTATACGATTATTATTTTTAATATCTTACCCATTATTCCTTTAGATGGGAGTAATTTTTGTCATTTAATTATGGAAAAATTCCTCTCTTACCATAAATCTTATTATTTAAACTTTTATTTATCTTTATTTTTTATTTTAATATTTATATTTTTAAATATTTACTTTCATTTAGATAACTATTTTATTATTTCCTTTTTAATCTATAAAATAGGAGAGTACTTAAAAAACTATAAATACTTAAATAAAAGATTTTTATTAGAACGTTATCTTTATGATTTAGATTATCAAAAAATTGATAATCATACTAAAAGTATGCAAGATTTAAAGAAAAATACTTACCATTTTTTTAAAAAGGATAATCACTATATAAGTGAGAAGGCAAAATTAAGGGAATTGTTTGACAAAGGCCGTAATTTTTGATACAATTATCACGTTTAAGTCATTTCGGAAAAAACCGCACTAAAAAGGTTAAAAGTCTATTTAATTAGCACCTTAAGGGCGCGACTTAAAAAAATTATAAGGAGGTATGAAATGAAAGCAGTATTTGTAACCGGTGGGAAACAATATTATGTATCTGAAAATGATGTTATCTACGTGGAAAAAATTGATGCTGAAGTAGGTTCTACTGTTAAATTTGACGAAGTATTATTCGTTGATGGAAAAGTTGGTAATCCTACTGTTAAAGGGGCATCAGTAGAATGTAAAGTAGAAAAACAAGGAAAAGATAAAAAGATTATTGTTTTCAAATATAGACCTAAAAAGAAATATCGTAAAAAACAAGGTCATAGACAACCATATACAAAACTTGTAGTTACCAAGATTAATAAGTAATTATGATAAAAGTAGTCTATAACGATAAAAAAATAAGCGTAACTGGGCATGCTAATTATGCCGAGTATGGAAGTGATATTGTTTGTGCTAGTGTCTCTAGTATTATTTATACCACGATTAATGGAATACTAAATATAAATAATAAAGCAATATCTTTTAAAGATAATGAGACTTTAGAAATTAATATTTTAAGTAATGATAATATTACTTTAAAATTAATTGCTAATATGCTTAGTTTACTAAGTGATTTAGAAAAACAATATCCTAAAAATTTAAAATTAAGTAAAGGAGAGTAAGAATATGTTATTTATAAAGTTAAATATTCAAAGATTTGCCCATAAAAAAGGACAATCTTCAACTGATAATGGTCGTGACTCTCGTGGACGTAGATTAGGAGCTAAACTTTCTGACGGACAAAGTTGTACCGCTGGTTCAATTATCTATCGTCAAAGAGGAACTAAAATTTATCCAGGCAAAAATGTCGGAATGGGTAAAGATCATACTTTATTCAGTAAGATTGATGGTATTGTAAAATACGAAAGAATGGGTAGAAGTAAAAAGAAAGTAAGCGTTTACGAAGCATAAGTAAATGCTTTTTTTAATTTATCATTTTAATTTTATCATTTACTTTTAAAAGCAATCATGATACAATTAAATCGACAGGTAATGCTGCTACACTAGGATGCTCGGTGTATTCCGCAGCTACGGACAATAATATTAGTGACTGTTGCAGGTTGTCAACTGTATTCAACCCGAGCACGAAATAATTGGTTCCTTAGGGAACTTTTTATTTACAATTAATTATTTATGCGTTATATTTTAATTGGGCGATTAGCCTATAACACTATTCAAATATTATAATCTCCTTTCGGAAGAAAGGAGGAATACTCAATGGTAATACCATTGGAAAAAATTTTTCAAAGAATAAATAGCCAAGATTATTCTTTGAAGGACATTGCTTTATATTTTGAAAAATATGATGGGTATACTTTAGAAATTGAAACTGAAGATAAAATAATCAGAACTAAGATCTATAAAAAAGCATTACCTCATTTATTAGGCCTCCAACATGTTTTTAAAAATAATAATAGCAATAATATCTATTACAAAGGGGACGACGGTTTTAAAAATATTATTAATGGCACTATAACATGGGATACAATAAGAAAACAAATTAAAAATAATAAAGGACGTAAAATAAGTCTTGATGATTTAGAAAAAAGAATATCATATTTAACTATGTTTTTTAATACTATTGAAAAGAGAAGTTATTTAAAAAAATTAGATAAATCTAAATTGTGGAGAAAAACCGCATTAAAAGGTAATTTCATCTTATAGAACAAAAGTAAAACTCAATAAATTAAAATTTATTTCGTTTCACCTTGATAAGCCTCACGGCTTATCTTTCCTGCTTCATTGGATCTTACTCCTCCACAGGCCATATTTCCGACAGTCGCTGCCGTACTTGTTT
>CANRAA010000043.1 GCA_947628485.1 uncultured Bacilli bacterium
GAAACTAAATACAATTTATTTTGGAAAAGTAAATACAACTGTTTTTTAATAATTGTATTTACTTTCATAATTAAGATTTCTTGGGAAATTTAAAAAAATTATAGTCTTTTTAAAGGTAATAAGGTATAATAAAAACTATGAAGTTAATTGGTAAAATAAAAAGCACAATTTTTTATAATGAAACAAATGGGTATTTAGTTGCTCTTTTTAAAGTTAGTAAAAATTCTTTAGTGGATAAAGAACTAGTAAAGAAAAGTATTACGATAACAGGTAACTTTTTGGATTTAAAATTAGAAACTAATGTGGAAATTGAGGGCGAATTTATTACTCATGAAAAGTTTGGTAAACAATTTAATGTTAAAAGTTATGAATATATTTTACCCAAAGAAAATGATGATATAATTGAATTTTTAAGTAGTAGTTTTGTTAAAGGGTGTGGCAAAAAGACGGCTTTAAAAATTGTGGAAGTTTATGGTAGTGATAGTTTAGATATTATTAAAGAAAATAAATTTGCTTTAGATAAAATTGAAGGAATGACGGATGTTAAAAGAGATAAAATTTATGAGTCCTTAGTTAATTATTCTAAAACCTCGGATATTATTTTGAAATTAAAAAACTTAGGCTTTTCAATTGAAGAAGCTGGTAGAATTTATAGTAAATATAAAGAAAATTTAAATGATATAGTAGATAATAATATTTATTTGTTAAATGAAATAATTGATTTTAAAAGACTTGATAATATATTTTTAAATAATTATAGTGATAAGTATGATAAAAGAAGAGTTAAAGCATGTACTCTGGAAGTAATGAAAATGATTTCTTTAAATAGAGGAGATATCTATTATGAAAAAGAAGTGGTTTTTGAATATTTAATGCGCATCTTTAGTATTAATATTGATTATGAACTTTTTAATAGTTATTTAAATGAACTAGAAAGTGAAGGATTTATCGTTATAGATAATAATAAAGTTTATTTGTGGGAATATTATGCCTCCGAAAAAGATATCAGTGAACTTTTATATAAGATAAGTGATAAAAAGATTAAAAAAATTGATTATAGTGAAAAGATAAAGAAGTTAGAAGAAAAGTTAAAGATAACTTATAATGATGATCAAAAGAAAGCGATTAGTGAAGCCTTAAACAACAATATTACTATCATAAGTGGCGGACCGGGAACTGGTAAAACTACGATTATTAATGCCATAGTTAAATTATATATTGAAACTAATAGATTAAGTAATTTAGAAGTAATTGAACAAATTGCTCTTTTGGCTCCAACAGGAAGAGCTAGTAAAAAAATGAGTACTTCGACTGGACTTCCAGCCTCTACAATTCATAGGTATTTAAAATGGAATAAAGATTTAAATGCTTTTGGGATAAATGAGAACAATAAAAATTTTCAAAAATTAATTATTGTGGATGAAGTAAGTATGATTGACTCTTTACTTCTATCTTCCTTACTTAAAGGCTTACATAGTTATGTGAAACTTATTTTAGTAGGTGATGCTTTTCAATTACCATCAGTATCAGCGGGTCTCGTTTTACAAGATTTAATTGATAGCGATTTATTTAACTATGTTCCTTTAGAATATATTTATCGTCAAAGTGATAATTCTTATATACCGTATTTAGCCAGAGAAATCAAAAATAAAGATTTAAGTGAAAGTTTTACTTTAAAAAAAGATGATTATAATTTTTTAGTAACGGATACGCATAGTATTTCGAAAGCAATCAAAAAAATTGTCGAAGAAGGCCTTAAAAAGGGTTATGATGAAAATAAATTGCAAGTTTTGTGTCCGATGTATAAGGGTGAAAATGGGATTGATAATCTAAATCAAATTTTAGCGAAAGTCTTTAATCCGGACCAAGGACAAAGAACCATTACCTATGGGGATGTCGTATATAGGGAAGGTGATAAAGTATTGCAACTTGCGAATAACGCGGATAATTTTGTCTTTAATGGGGACATTGGTTTTATTAAAAGTATTGCCACGATTGGAAGTCCTTATAAAAAAGAAGTTGTAACAATTGATTTTGATGGTAACCTCGTTATGTATAATAAAAAAGATTTAAAAAATATTAAACATGCTTATGCGATATCAATCCATAAAAGTCAAGGTAGTGAATTTGATCATGTTATTATGCCAATTTGTTATCAATTTGCTCCGATGCTTTACAATAAAATATTATACACAGGCGTAAGTAGAGCTAAAAAAAGTCTCATTATTATTGGCGATGTGGCGGCCTTCTATAAAGGCGTATTTAATGATTATAGTACCTTTAGAAAAACAACTTTAAAAGAAAGATTATTAGAGACTTTTATACATAATTAAAATTAAATATTCCATACTAACTATAGAGGTGGATAATGAAAAAAATGAATTTATTATTTCCTATTGCCCTTGGTGGTGTTATGGGAATGGGAGCTTATATTTTAATGAACAAAAATACGAAGGTTAAAGCTGATAAATTAATTAATAATTTATTAGATAAAGCTAATGATATGACAAAGTAAGCACAAAAAGTGCTTATTTTTGTCTAGTAGAAGTAATTTTAATAGTTTATTAAATATTATTATAGTATAATTGTAATAGAGGTGATGATTTGTGAAAGGCAAATTAGAAAAAGATATTAACACCAAAGATGTTAATGAAGTTTTATCTTTAACCAAAAAAATTTTAAAAATTCTTTATTTTGTTTTTATAGCTTGTTTAATTTTAGCAGTTATTATTGCCATTAAACAACTTAAAATAATGCCTATTTTTACCGATTTATTAAAAGTTATAAGTCCATTCTTTATTGGCTTTGTACTTGCTTGGCTTTTAAGACCGATAACTATTAAGGTAAGTCAAAAGATTAAAAATAATACCTTAAGTGCGATATTGGTGTTTTCCGTCTTTGTTTTAATCTTGTTTGGTATAATGTATATTTTTATTCCAACAGTTTATAACGAAGTAAATGAGTTAGTAGGTTTAATTCCGGGATTTGTGGAAAGTATTACCAAAAATATTAATAATCTCTTTAAAAGTTTAGCGGAAAATGGTCTTAATTTAGGTGATTTCCAAGCGAAGTTGTTAAGTGAAATTACGGCTTTTGGAACTGATTTTGCAAGGACACTTCCAAATACAATAATAAACTTTATTGTAGGTCTATTTAGTGGTGTTGGAACATTTTTAATGAGTTTAATTATTGGCATTTATCTCTTAATTGATTATGATAATATTGGGGATCATATTAAAAAGTTAATTCCGAATAAATTTAAAAAAGATGTCATTAATTTGTCTAGTCGAATGGGAACTGAGGTGCGAAAATGTGTTAATGGCACTTTCTTAGTGGCCTTAGTTGTTCTTATATGTGATTCCATTGGTTTTGCTTTAGTGGGTTTAAATGCTCCGATTCTATTTGGTTTGTTCTGTGGACTTACCGATTTAATTCCTTTTATTGGGCCATATATTGGTGGAGCAGCCGCGGTTATTGTGGGACTTACGCAATCCCCATTAATAGGTATTGGCACTCTTATCATTTGTGTTATTGTTCAAATATTTGAAAATTATATTTTACAACCAATTATTATGAGTAAAGCTAGTCAAACCCATCCCGTTGCTATTAT
Organism: uncultured Bacilli bacterium; assembly: GCA_947628485.1. Classification (GTDB taxonomy): domain Bacteria; phylum Bacillota_I; class Bacilli_A; order RF39; family UBA660; genus SIG200. The sequence goes on from CANRAA010000043.1 coordinate 3,611, forward strand.
CATTGCCCTTCTAGTCTTTGGTCATTTCTTTGGTATTATTGGCATGATTTTAGCGGCCCCTATCTTGACAATAGCAAGAGTATTATATACATTTACAAAAGAAAAACTAGAAAATAAGTAAAAAGTATGATATATTAATTTTGTAATCAATGCGAAAAGATGTTATTTAAGGCGTTTTTAAAGAGAGTTAGTGGTTGGTGAAAACTAATAAATGGTTTAAATAATTGCTCCTTTTTAAGATTAATCGGTAAAATAAATCGTTAACAATTAAATAAGTAAAACAAAGGATGGTACCGTCTCTATAGACTCCTTAGTATCATTCTTTTTATTTTAATAAGAAAGGAAGAGGAAGATGAGAATATTTTTAATTGCTGGTAAAGCGGGAAGTGGTAAAGGAGAAATAGCTAAATTAATTAAAGAATACTATATTTATAAGTTACAAAGTTGTGTTATTACCGAATATAGTAAAAATTTAAAACTTTTAGCTCAAGAATTATCTGATTGGGATGGTAATCCCAATACAAAACCAAGAAAGTATTTACAAGAATTAGGAGACAAAATAAGAGAAATTGACTCTAAATATTTTATTCGTCACATTCTTGATGATTTAAAAATTTATGAGACAATGACTGATAATGTTGTGATAAGTGGGGCTAGATTTCCTGAAGAGATTGAAGATATAAAACTAAACTATGATAATGTTTATGTTATTTGTGTCGAAAATCAATTTAGTAAGAGTAATTTAACGCTTGAAGAACAAGCCCATATATCAGAAACAGCCTTAGATTCTTATGCCGAATTTGATTATATTGTGGCAAATGATGATATAAGTGTTTTAAAAGATAAAATATTTAAATATTTGGAAGGATTAGAATAATGAAAAAATTAACAGCCGAAAATTTAAGGGAAATGTATTTAAAATTTTTTGAAAGTAAAGGACATAAAATAATTGAATCAGCTTCCATTATTCCGGAAAATGATCCAACGGTATTATTTACAACAGCGGGGATGCATCCTTTAGTTCCTTATTTACTCGGAACTAATCATCCTAGTGGTAAAAGACTTACCGATGTTCAAAAATGTATTAGAACTAGTGATATTGATGAAGTTGGAGATGCTTCTCACTTAACATTTTTTGAAATGCTTGGTAATTGGAGTTTAGGTGATTACTTTAAGGAAGACGCCATCAAATTTAGTTTTGAATTTTTAACTAGTGAAGATTATTTAGGTATTCCGAAAGATAAATTATATTTTTCGGTTTTTGGAGGAGACGATGATGCTCCAAGAGATAATGAATCATATAATATTTGGAAAAGTTTAGGAGTTGAGGAAAGTCATTTATTCTTCTTGCCTAAAGAAAATAACTTCTGGATTTTAGGTAGTGGTATTGGTCCATGTGGACCGGATACGGAAATGTTCTATGACACGGGAAAACTGGCATGTGGACCAGATTGTAGTCCCGCTTGTGACTGTGGTAAATACTTAGAAATTTGGAACGATGTTTTTATGGAATACTACAAAAGTGAAGATGGTAATTTAACGAAATTAAAACAACAAAATGTGGATACGGGTATGGGCTTAGAAAGAACTATTACGGTTTTAAATAATTTAGAAAGTGTTTATGATTCTGATATCTTCAAAAGAATTAAGGAAAAATTAGAAGAATTATCCGGACTTAAGTACGAAGATAATAAAAAATCATTTAGAATTATTATGGATCATGTTCGGACTAGTACCTTCATTCTAGGAGATGACCATGGTATTACGCCAAGTAACATTGGAGCGGGTTATGTCTTAAGAAGACTTTTAAGAAGAGCAATTAGACATTTAAGAAAATTAAATATAAATGAAAATGTTTTAAAGGAACTAGCGAGTCTTTATATTGAAGACTACCAAGAAATATATTCCGAACTAACTAGAAATAAAGAAGCAATATTTAGAGAATTAGATAAGGAATATGATAAATTTAGTAAAACCATTAAAGATGGGGAAAGATTATTCTATAAGACTATTAAACATTTAGAAGGGGATACTCTAAAAGGAGAAGATGCTTTCAAATTGTTTGATACTTTTGGTTTTCCTATTGAAATGACCGAAGAACTAGCATCCGAGAATAACTTAAAAGTGGATATTGAAGGATTCAAAAAATGCTTTAAAGAACATCAAGATAAATCAAGAACTATTGATGTCGGGTCATTTAAAGGAGGACTTGCTGATACCTCAGAAGAATCAACAAAATATCATACTTTAGCTCATTTGCTTTTAGCTACTTTACAAGAAATTTATGGTAAAGATGTTATTCAAAAAGGATGTAATATAACTAGTGAAAGAATTCGTTTTGACTTTAACTGTGACCATAAACTTACGGATGAAGAAAAGGCAAGAATTGAAAATAGGGTTAATGAAATGATTAAAACTAATACGCCAGTTACTTGGAAAGAAATGTCTTATGAAGATGCTAAAAAAGAAGGCGCTCATGGAACATTTGAAAATAAATATGGCAGTTTAGTAAAAGTTTATACCATTGGTAATTTATCTAAAGAAATTTGTGGGGGACCTCATGTCGAAAATACGGGAGTTCTTGGGCACTTTAGAATTACCAAAGAAGAATCATCTAGTGCTGGTGTAAGAAGAATTAAAGGAGTTTTAGAAGATTAAAACTTCTTTTTTTAATGTAGTTCCTAAACTTGTCAAAAGTTTTAGGATAAGTTATAATTAATAATAGGGAAGTGGCATAGATGAAAAGAAACGGTTTTGTTTTTATTGAAACAATTATTGCTATTGTCGTTTTAACAGGTTCTTTGCTTTTAATCTATTCTTCTTTTACGCATTTATATGAAAGTGAAAAGGTGCGAGTTTATTATGATGATGTGGCTTTTATTTATCGAACCCATTATTTAAGAGATAAAATAACTTCTTTAAATATTATGCCTATTATAAGAGATTTAGAAAATAATGAAGATGTTTATTTTCATGTAATTGGTATGGATACGAAAGATTTGTTTTTAGGCTATGAAAGCGAAGGGGCTTTTGTGAGTCAGATGCTTCAAGATTTTGCTGTTAAACAAATGATTATATTAAAAAATAATAAAATAGATAACTTAAAAAAATGCAGTGCTAGTTGTAGTTTAGATAAAGAATGCTTAGAATTTGAAGATTGTAATTATTTATATTTAACTTTAGATGAAGATTTTATTAATTATTTAAAGACTATTTATGTGGAAGATTCATCAGCCTATATTTTTGCGGTTTCTTATCATCCTTGTGAAAATAGTCATTGTCAAAATTTTTATAGTTGGGTAAGTGTGTAATTATGAAGAAAAATGGTTTTATTTCCACATCTCTAATTTATACTTTCTTTATTATCTTTTTAACCCTTTTAGTTTTTGTTATCTCATCTTATTCCAAAACTAGATTTTTACTAAATGAGTATAAAGATAAAATCAAAGAAGAATTTTCGGATATTAATACGCTAGATGTCAATTTATATTTCAAGGTTTGGAATGAAGAGACTAAAGAATATGAAATCGAATATAATATGCCTAAAGAGGGGTATGTTTTTGATAGTAATTTAAGTTATTGTGAAAAAGGGTCTAATATAAGTATGGAAGATGGTAAGGTTATTGTTGATACCATAAAAAAAGACCGTTGTTATGCCTATTTTAATCTAGATCACTAGGAGGTTTTTATGTTAAATAATAAAGGAATGTCTTTAATGGAAATACTAGTAAGCATTATTTTAATAAGTGTCGTATTAGTGTTCTTATTTGAACTTTTAATTGATTTAAAAAATGAATCCAAGAATAATGATTATGCTTCGAATAACCAAATAAATAGAATGGAAATTATTTATAATATAGAAAATGAATTAAATAAATATCGTTTAGTCGGCCTAAAAGATGAATCAACTTCCGATAATTTAGTCTTAGACTTCTATTATGATGTAGATGGAACTGAAAAAAAGACTACTTTAGAAACTTTAAAAGAAGATAATACTTATTTAATACGTTATAAGGGAATTGATGATAAATTTACTTATAAAATGCAAGGGGCAGAGGTTAATCCTTGTGCTTATTTCACCTCTTATATAGATGAAGATACATCTAATTATTACTTTAAATTAAATATCTTTGTTTATAGTGATCCATATCATGAAAGAAATAATTTAGGATTTAATAATGCTTTAGATGATATTGAAATAAGTTATATGGGTAATTCAGATAATTTACGAAAAGATGAAGAATATTTAACTGCCCATAATTATACTAATGAGAAAGTAGGAGCCTGTTCCAATTAAAATTTGATAAAGTCTTCCTTTAAAAAAATTTGAATATTTAATCTTAGTCCCATTTAATATTTCTAAGATTTGGGTATGAATGGACATACCCGCAAAAGAGATAATCAAAATAGCTAGTATCTCTTTTTTTAAACTAAAAATATTTAGTAGAGGTAAACTATTTAAAGAAGTACTAATTTCTAAAATACCTTTTAAAATTATTTCCCCCATTAAAGATAAATTTAATAAGTTTCCTGAGATTGTACTGATAATTAAATAAAAAATAATGGAACCTAAAATCATTAAAAGAGTGTCCATGCTTTTTTTAATCGCATTAGGAATAATAGTTAAAAGATTATAGTTATTATTTTCATTCTCATTTAATATTATTTTGTTATTATTCTTTTTTCCTCTTACAAGTAACCCAATTAAGACATTACTTAAATAAAGGGTAATAATTATTTTTAAAGTAATAAAGTTATTAAAACTTAATCTTAGAATAGTATATAAAAATAAAGGATTAGGAAAGTAAGTATAATAAATTAGTTTATTAGCGTCCTCTAGGGTAATTTGCATGTTACTTAGCATTTCTTTTAAGATATAAGCATTGGAGGGTGTTCCACTAAATAAAGATAAAATAAAGGCTAAAGATGCAGAACCACTAGTATGAAATAATTTATTAAAAAATGGTCCAATTAATTTATTAAGTAAAGATAAAGCATTAGTCTTAATAATTATTTCATTTAAAATAAACATAATAAAAAGAGAGGGAAATACTTTAGTAAGCCAAAGACTTGTTGCTTTAACTACCACACTACCTAATAAATAATTATATTTAAAGGCTAAAAATAAAAAGAATATAAATAAAAATATTAATAAAAGTTTTTTTAAATTATTCATAAAAATACTCCAAAGTGCTATAATAGATTAGGTGATATAAATGATTAATAAATTATATGAGAATATTAAGAGTTTTTTTAAAGAAAACTATAAATTTTTATTATTTTTAATTTGTTTAATTTTATTTTTAACTTATGAATTTCCTTATATAATATATAGAACTGGGGGAACTATTCCTTTAAGTGAAAGAGTCGAAGTCGAAAAAAAATATGAAGAAGAAGGAACACTTTCCATGAGTTATGTAACCGCCAGTAAAGGAACTATTCCTTTTATCTTACTTTCTTTTGTTCTTCCCGATTGGGATTTAGTGCCTTTGAGTGATGTAACTTCAAGTGGTTCATATGATAATGTTATTGAAGTAGGACGAGAATACATGGATGAAGGTATTGATAATGCGATTATCTCGGCTTTTAAATTATCAAGTTATAAAATAGATATTTCGAAAACGATTAATAAAGTTATTTATTTAAGTGAAGAAGCAAAGACTAACATTAAAATTGGTGATGAAATTATTAGTGTTAATGATAAAAATATTGGAAGTATTACGGAATTACAAGAATATATCAATACTTTAAAAGAAAATGATAAAGTAAATATTAAAGTATTGAATGATGGGAAAGAATTTGATAGAGAAGCAACCATTTATAAAGCCGAAGATGATACTTTAAAAATAGGGATTGCTTTTCATACTACTTATGAATATAAAACCGAAATACCGGTTTCCGTTAAAATGAAAAATAGTGAATCGGGTTCCAGTGGTAGTTTTATGATGAGTTTAGCTATTTATAATGCCTTAACAGAAGAAGATATTACAAAAGGCTTAGACATTGTCGGAACAGGCTCTATTACGAGTGATGGCGTAATTGAAGAAATTGGGGGCGTTAAATATAAAATCTTGGGGGCCGAAAAAAGGCATGCCGATATTTTCTTTTGTCCCGAAGAAAACTATGAAGAAGCTAAAAAAGTAAAAGATGAGCGTCATTTAAAAATTGATGTTGTAAAGGTCCATACTTTAGAAGAAGCCATTAATTATTTAAAAAATAAATAAGATATGGTAAAATAAATTAAGAATAGTAAGAGGTATTAATGAAGAAAGTATTAATTGTAATTATTCCTTTAATATTATTTATATCTTTATTTTTAGGATTAAGTAGAAGTCCTAAAGTTTTTAATACCCAAAATACTTTGGCTATTTATATTAAAGAAAATGGGGAATATATTCCTTATAAAGGTAATGATTTTAAAATAGAAGGTTATCACTTAAATTATAATGATACAGTATGTTATGATAAAGAAAATAAGGTTTTAGAAAATACGACCGATTATTTAGAAGAAACCACTACAGGGATTAGACTTAAAAGTGATATTACGATATCATGTAAATTATATTTTACTGGTGATGATGATAATAGTTCTAAATTCTATCTAAAAGAGGCAGGTAATAATAAATATACAAATGCTCTTATAAATAACTACTATTTAAAATTAGAAGATTCTCTTACATCTTATTGTCTAACGGAAGAGACAGATGAAAGTTCTTGCATTTGGCAAAATATTGATAACAAAGAAATAAATGGCAGTTATGAATTTCGAGATAATAACTATGGTTTAAAAGAAGTATCTATTTATGTTAAAGATGCCACAGATAATAGTATTTTATATGCCAAAGATAGTATTTATTATGATAATATCGCACCTTTATGTGGAGATATAACTATAAATAATCCTACGCAAGAACTTGTAAGTGGGACAGTTACTTGTCTTGATAAGGAAAGTGGTTGTGTAAGTGATTTAATATCTTTTAGTGATATATCTTTAAATACAGAAGTCAAAATCCAAGATTTAGCCAGGAATGAAAATAGTTGTCTAATTAAATAAAATGTAAAAAAGGAGTCTAGTTGATTGTTATTATGTTTTATTTAGTTTATACTTAATATATAAGGAGGTCTAAAAAATGGAACCAGAAAGAACTATTGAAGATGAATTAAATTATTTAACTATATGTGACCGGGCAATAGAATATTATAATGACATGGCTTTAAAATTTGCTAGTAAACACATGTATGAGGAAAATGAAACTCCGGAGGAACAAATAGCTAGAGCTAATGCAAAATATTATGCCACTTTAAAAGAAAATATGTTGCTAGTTTTATTGCAAAACCCCAAATTTTTAAATTATGCTAATAGTTTTAATATTCCTCGAGAAGAAAATAAACAAGAAGAATTGCCTAAAGTTTTATAGGGTTAATGAATAAAATCATTAACTTTTTTTAAAATAAAAATAAAAAAGAGTAATGAATACTCTTTAATTGCTTAATGGTGACCCGTACGGGATTTGAACCCATGAATGCATGCGTGAAAGGCATGTGTGTTCAACCACTTCACCAACGGG